>JAIOWW010000041.1 GCA_021741925.1 Pontimonas sp.
ACCGTCCTCATCATGAGCGATGGTGTGCTCCCGGCCCCGCAGGTGATCAGCGTCTCGTGGCCTGCATCGAACGAGGCTCCCTGGATTCTCGCCCTCATCGTCGTTGGCCTACTCACCATGGTTGCCGGTTTCTCCGCACTGATGTCGTCCTGGATTCACTGGCGTCGAACCAAAGGCCCGAGACGCCGCAAAACGAAGCGACCCAAGGCTCGAGCGCCCAAAAGGCGTCCCGTGAAGAGACCCTCATCAGTGCAACCGCGAGGTCGGCGAGTAGCTCGCTTTGTCGCGATTCCCGTTGCCGGAGTCCTCGCGCTTGGAGCATGCTCTCCGAGCGCCCCAGCACCCAGTGAAGACCTTGATGCTTCGGTGAACACTCAAACCGTGGCGCCCTACCCCGCCGTTACCGAGTTGCAGTTCTCCAAAATCATGTCCCGGGTTGCGGACCAGATTCGGCTTGCCGATGAAGAGCTTTCGGTGAACACTTTGGGTGCTCGAGTTGAAGAACCAACGTTGACTGCTCGCCGGGCTGCCTACATTATTCAACGAGCCGATTCTGAGTCGGGGGTGCTCGTCCCGATTCCTGCGTCGCCCATTCGGCTCGTCGTTCCCCAGCAAACGACGACGTGGCCGCGGAGCGTGTTCGGCATCATCCAGGATGAAGCCGACCTCGAGTCGCCATCGCTGGGTGTTGTGCTCAAGCAGCTTGACCCGCGTTCGCCCTATGAGCTCACCTACGCCGTCGTCCTCAACCCCGAGGTTCAGCTCCCAGACCTACCCTCTGCATCGTTGGGTGCTCCCAAATTGTCGGCGGATAGCAAACTCACCCGAATTACTCCCCGCGAGGTGATCGAGCATTACGCTGATGTGCTCCGCAGCGGGCCAGCAAGCCCGTATTCCTCCGAATTCGCTCTCGCCGCTGACCCGCTCTACGCGCAGGCAGGCCCCGACGCGGAAGCCTTGCGTCAGGAATCGTTTGGCGAGACCGTTGAAGTGACCTGGGAGTCACTCCCTGGGGAGAGTGAAGTGGTGGCTTTTTCCACCGCGGATTCGGGTGCCATCGTGATCGGCAGCATCATCGAACGCGAGCTTGTGGAACCCATCCAATCGGGAGCCGCGGTTAACTCCAGCATCGCCGTGCGTGCCCTCACCTCGTTGTCGCAATCCACTGAAGGATTCGATGTTCAGTCCCAACTGCAAATACTCTGGTACGTGCCCCCGGTGGGATCTCAGGACGCCATAAGGGTTCTCGGTTTCACCTACAGTCTTATCGGCGCCAAGGAGGTAGGCAGTGAGTGATCCGAAGCTTGGCCCCGCTCTCGCGGGTGCGGTTGACCTCTCCGGTCTGGTGAAGAAGAATCAGGCACCCCCACCAGGGGCCGGTTCCACCCCACAGAACCCCCTCGTTCGGGACGTCGATGACCGCAGCGTTGCGGCACTGGTGGAGCTCTCCAAGAGCGTTCCCGTCATCCTCGAGGTGTATGGCGGCGAGGTCACTCCAGTTCTCGGGCCCATTATTGAGAGCTACCAGGGTCGCTTTGTGTTGGGCACTGTGCGCGGAGAGTCAGCACCAGAGCTCGTCCGGGCTCTCCAAGTCGAGGGAATTCCGACTGTTCTCGCGCTCATCGCCGGTCAACCCGTTCCACTGTTCAAGGGCATCCCCTCGGAACCGGAAGTGCGCGCGATTCTCGATCAAGTCCTCGGCTTTGCCCAAGAAAATGGGGTCACCGGTCAGGTCGACCCAGGCGTCGCTACCGAGCCAGACAGCGCGGAAGAGGAGCCGCCCTTGCCGCCCCTGCATCAAGAAGCCTTCGATGCTCTCTCGCGCAATGACCTGCCCGCAGCCAAGGCTGCGTACCAGAAGGCGCTTGCCCAAACACCCGCTGACGCTGATGCAGCGGCAGGTCTGGCGCAGGTTGAGCTCCTCGAACGGGTCTATGCGCTCGACGCTGACGCGACCAGGCGTGACGCTGCGGATCACCCGGAGAATGTGGACCACGCACTCGCGGTGGCGGACCTAGACCTCTCTGGAGGCCACAGCGAGGATGCCTTTGCGAGACTGTTAGGGATATTTATGGGCGCCAGCGAGGATGACCGGGAGAGGATTCGTGAGCGCTTGCTCACCTATTTCACGATTGTGGGTCAGGCTGCGCCCGAAGTGAAGAAAGCGCGCACTCAGCTTGCGTCGTTGATGTTTTAGGTCGCGATGGGCGTCTATCTCGACTATCAGGCGACAAGCCCCATGCCCGAATCAGTTCGGGAGGCCTACGTTGACGCGCTTGCGGGTGTGGGGAACCCCTCGTCCATCCACCAGGCTGGTCAGCGTCAGCGGGCCGTTCTGGAGGACGCCAAGGAGCGTATCGCTCGGATTCTGGGCTGCGAGCCCATCGAAATTATTCTGACCTCTGGCGGCACCGAATCCATCAATACTGCTCTCAAGGGTGCTGTGTGGGCGTGGCAGGCAGAGCGTGGACCAGACGCACCGACCACGATCGTCTCCTCACGTGCTGAACACCACGCCACCTTGGATGCCCTGGCGTGGTTGGAGTCCAGTGAGGGAACTGAGATCGCCTGGGTTCCCGTGGATGGCAACGCCGTGCTCGATACCGATTCTCTGGAGGTCATCCTCGCTGATCACCCCGCGACCATGGTGACCACCCTTGTGGCGAATAACGAGGTCGGGTCACTCCAGCCCGTGGAAGAGATCGCCCGGGTGTCCCGGGAAGCCGGGGTGCTCGTCCACCTGGATGCGGTCGCAGCACTCGGATATGTCCCGGTGAATTTTTCCGAGCTCGGGGTCACCGCGATGAGTGTGTCCGCCCACAAAGTCGGCGGACCAGTCGGGGTGGGTGCTCTGGTGCTCTCCCGGCAAGCCCCTGAGCTCAGTGCTCTTGTTCACGGAGGTGACCAGCAGCGCGGTAGATCGGGAACCCTCGACACTGCCGGTGTTGTCGCCTTTGCGGCCGCGCTCGAGCTTCGCGAGCAGCTCCGTCGTGAGCACTCGGACAGGTTACGTTCGCTTCGGGATTCTCTGCGAACCCAGCTGAGTGCTGCTGTGCCAGAGATCGTGGTCCGGGGCTCTCTCGATTCCCGCCTGCCGGGAAACCTGCACATCACCGTCCCCGGGTGTGAGGGTGATGTGCTGCTCTACCTTCTGGACCAACACGGCATTCAGGTCTCCACGGGCTCGGCCTGTCAAGCCGGTGTTCCCCAGGCATCCCACGTCCTGATGGCGATGGGGCTGCCCGAAGGGGAGGCCAGGGGAGCGTTGCGCTTCAGTCTGGGATATCACACCAGTCCTCAGGACATTGACGCTGTCGTCTCGGTCTTCCCGGGAGTAGTGGAGCAGGCTCGCCAGGCCGGGATGGCTTCGGGTCACTAGAGAAGGACCGACTGGGCGTCCTCGAAGAGCCAGTGCCTACACTGGTGGGCGTGAAAGTTTTGGCAGCGATGAGCGGTGGCGTGGATAGCGCTGTCGCTGCTGCGCGCGCTGTGGAGGCTGGTCACGAGGTCATCGGGGTCCACTTGGCACTGTCTCGCATGCCGGGGACCCTGCGCACCGGTTCGCGAGGGTGCTGCACCATTGAGGACTCGATGGATGCCAGGCGCGTTGCCGACATGTTGGGTATTCCGTTCTATGTCTGGGATTTCTCGGAGCGCTTCGCCCAGGACGTTGTCCAGGATTTCATTGACGAGTACACGGAGGGTCGCACCCCCAACCCCTGCATGCGCTGCAACCAACACATCAAGTTTGACGCCGTTCTGGAGCGCGGACTGGCACTGGGGTTTGACGCGATTGCGACCGGACACTACGCCTCGGTTGTCGAGGGCCCGCACGGCAAAGAGCTCCACCGAGCAGCAACCTGGGCAAAAGACCAGTCCTATGTTTTGGGTGTTCTCACGACAGAGCAGCTCGAGCACTGCTATTTCCCGCTTGCCACCACTCCGTCAAAGGATGAGGTCCGGGCTGAGGCGGCGAGCCGCGGCTTTGTTGTCGCCACCAAGCCCGACAGTCATGACATTTGTTTTATTCCCGACGGTGATACCAGGGGTTGGCTCGCCGAGCGGGTGGGTGAGAAGGATGGGCAGGTCCTGACCTCGGAGGGCGAGGTCGTGGGGTCGCATCAGGGAGCCCACGCCTACACCGTTGGTCAGAGGAAAGGGCTTCAGCTGGGGTATCCGGCAGCGGATGGCAAACCCCGCTATGTCTTGGAAGTAAGACCGAAAACGAATGAGGTCATCGTGGGGCCCAAAGAGGCGCTCGCGATTCGTGAGCTCGCTGGCTCCTCGATGAGTTTTGCTGGAGCCGATCCGGTGCGCTCCGGGCTTGCCGCTGATGCCAGTGGAGATCAGGGTTTTGGGTGTGGCTCTTTCGAGTGCCACGTTCAGGTGCGAGCTCATGCTGACCCGGTCCCTGCGATTGCGAGAGTGGAAGCGGGCGAGCTCATTGTGAGCCTCCATGAACCACTCCTGGGTGTGGCACCCGGGCAAAGCGCCGTGGTGTATGTCGGTACCCGGGTGCTGGGTCAGTGCACCATAGATCGCACCGTGAGTGCCCTTCAGGAGACTGCTCGTGTCTGAGGCCCCTCGCCGGAGCATCATCATCTTGGGTTCGACTGGGTCAATCGGGACCCAAGCCCTTGAGGTTATCCACCGCAACCCCGATCGGTTTGACGTCGTCGGGTTGGCTGCGGGATCGAACCGAGACCGTGCATTTGCGCAGGCTGATGAGCTGGGACTTGATCACGATCGAGTCGTGTTTGGGGCCGAGGATGCGACCTCCCTCGTTCAGGAGGTGAGCTGTGACGTGGTGCTTAATGGCATCACCGGGTCCGTGGGATTGCTGCCCACGCTTGCCGCGCTGGAGAGCGGTGCCACCGTGGCTCTGGCGAACAAGGAGAGTCTGATTGTGGGCGGCGAACTGGTCTTGGGTGCCAAGGTTCGCCCCGACCAGATTGTCCCGGTGGATTCGGAGCACTCTGCATTGGCCCAAGCGTTGATGGCGGGAGCCCATTCCGAGGTGGCGAAGTTGATTGTGACGGCCAGTGGTGGACCGCTCCGAGGACGACAAGCTGACTCGTTGGCCAGCGTCACCCCGGCAGAAGCGCTCGCTCACCCCACGTGGGATATGGGACTCGTCGTGACTACCAACTCCGCCACGCTGGTGAACAAAGGGCTTGAGGTGATTGAGGCCCACCTTCTCTTCGACATTCCCTTTGACAACATTGAGGTGACTGTCCACCCACAATCGGTGGTGCATTCTTTGGTTGAGTTTCACGACGGTTCCACACTCGCTCAAGCGTCACCCCCTGACATGCGGGTTCCCATTGCCTGGGGGCTCTCCTGGCCGGATCGAGTCCCTGGTGTGATGCCAGGAATCGATTGGACACAGTCGCATACCTGGACCTTTGAGCCCCTCGACGAGGTCGCGTTTCCTGCTGTGTCGATGGCGAAAGCAGCGGGGCAGCGCGGGGGAACTTTCCCTGCGGTGTTCAATGCGGCGAATGAGCAGGCGGTCTATGCCTTCCATCGGGGTGAGATTTCCCTGCCCGCCATCATTGAGGTGATCTCCCACGCCTTGGATCATCATGAATCGGGCGAAATGTCGCTCGAAGCAGTGCTCGACGCTGAGCGGGATGCTCGCGAGCGAGCTGACCGGTTCATCGCTTCACAGCGTTCCTAAAGCTTTCGTGGCTGCTGCGTCAGTGCGCTCCAATAGAGTGTCCGCGTGGACACCGTAATCCTCTTCGTCGTCGGGGTCCTCGTCGTTGCTGTAGGACTTCTGGCGTCGATTGCCCTGCACGAATGGGGTCATTATTTCCCGGCCAAGAAATTCGGCGTCTACATTTCACAGTTCATGATCGGCTTCGGGCCCACTCTCTTCTCGAGAACTAAGGGAGACACCGAATATGGCGTGAAAGCCATCCCACTGGGTGGGTATGTTGCGATGGCCGGAATGTATGCGCCAAAATCCGGTGAGAAGCCTGAAGCGTCGACCACCGGTTTCTTTGATCAGGTTGTGGAGGATACCCTCAGTCCACAGACAGCGACCGAGCTCGACATGGATAGCCGCAGCTTTTATCGACTGCCGCTCTATCAACGAATCATCATCATGCTGGGTGGTCCTGTCATGAATCTGCTCATCGCGGTTGTGCTGTATGCGGTGATTTTGATGGGGTTCGGGGTGCCCTCCTTGAGTCTTACCGTGGGTTCGGTCTCAGAGTGTGTGGTGCCGGCCACTGAATCTCGAAGTGAATGTTTGCCCGATGATCCTCCGGCTCCCGGCGCGGCAGCGGGAATACTTCCCGGCGACCGCATCCTCAGTGTCGCGGGCGAAGAAGTCGATGAATGGTTTCGCGTCACCGAAATCATTCGGACCTCACCAGGTCGACCTGTGGAAATGGTGATGGACCGTGGGGGAAAGGCCGTGCCTCTCAGTGTGACGCCACTGTTGAGCGAACGATACGCCTTTGATGAGTCCGGGGAGATTCTCGTGGATGAGGCGGGGAACCCGGTGGTGGAATACGTCGGGTTTGTCGGTATTGCCTCGTCCTTTGCTCCTGAGCGCCAGAGTGTTACCACTGTTCTCCCAGCTGTGTGGGACAACGTCGTGGGTGTTCTGCGGATTATTGTGACGTTGCCCGAAAGGCTTGTCGATGTTGCGCAGGCAGCTTTTGGGACGCAGGAGCGTGACCCTCAGGGACCACTCAGTGTGGTCGGAGTCGGTCGTATTGCCGGGGAGATTGCCTCAGGAGACGCCCTGGCTGTGCGCGACCGAGTTGCCAGCCTTGTTGGCATTCTTGCCTCACTCAATGTCGCTTTGTTCGTTTTCAACCTCATTCCGCTCTTGCCACTCGATGGCGGACATGTCGCGGTCGGTATTTACGAGGGCGCCAAACGTCGGCTCTACCGGGCACTGGGAAAGAGTGACCCAGGACCGGTGAATGCGAGCAAGCTCATTCCGGTCACACTGGTGATCGTTGCCATCTTGGGGAGCATGAGTGTGCTGTTGATGTATGCCGACATCGTCAACCCCATCAGGGTGTTGGGCTAGGACTCGCGTTTCACACCTGTGAGCTTCGGTTCAGATTGACGGCTTAAGCTAGGACCGCATGCTTGAGGTGTTCTCGAGCTGAACACCACGGAAGGATGGGGTGAGAGTGCCAGCAGTCAACCTGGGATTACCCAAAGTCCCGGAAACCCTCAGCCCTCGTCGTAAGACCCGACAAATCAAGGTCGGCAAGGTGATGGTCGGCAGTGAGCACCAAGTCAGTGTGCAGTCGATGACGACGACGCAGACCACCGACATCAACGGAACACTTCAGCAGATTGCGGAGCTCACCGCTACCGGGTGTGACATTGTTCGTGTTGCTGTCCCCACCGGGGATGATGCTGATGCACTCCCGATCATTGCGAAGAAAAGCCAGATCCCCGTCATTGCGGACATTCACTTCCAGCCCAAGTATGTTTTCCAGGCGATTGATGCCGGGTGCGCTGCTGTGCGGGTAAACCCCGGCAACATCAAGAAGTTTGATGACAGAGTTGGCGAGATTGCGAAGGCAGCCAAAGACGCTGGTGTCAGCGTCCGCATTGGTGTCAACGCTGGATCCTTGGACCCGCGTTTGCTGGAGAAGTACGGCAAGCCCACGGCAGAAGCCCTGGTGGAGAGCGCCGTGTGGGAGGCAAGCCTCTTTGAAGAGCACGACTTCCATGACTTCAAGATTTCGGTGAAACACAACGACCCCATCGTCATGGTCAAGGCCTACCGTCAGCTGGCCGAGCGAGGTGACTGGCCTTTGCACTTGGGCGTAACCGAAGCGGGCCCCGCCTTCCAGGGCACCATTAAGTCCTCGGTGGCCTTTGGGATTCTGCTCGGCGAAGGAATCGGCGACACCATTCGGGTGTCGCTCTCCGCTCCTCCCGCCGAAGAGGTCAAGGTGGGTCTCAAGATCCTCGAGTCTTTGAACCTTCGCGAGCGCAAGTTGGAGATTGTGTCGTGCCCCAGTTGCGGGCGGGCTCAAGTGGATGTCTATACGTTGGCGGAAGACGTCACCAAAGGCCTCGAAGGCATGACCGTTCCGTTGCGCGTGGCAGTGATGGGCTGTGTAGTCAACGGACCGGGTGAAGCACGGGAAGCTGATCTGGGTGTCGCTAGTGGTAACGGCAAGGGCCAGATTTTCGTGAAGGGCGAAGTAATCAAGACAGTCCCAGAGTCCGAGATCGTCCAGACCCTGATTGACGAAGCCAACCGCCTTGCGGCCGAAATGCCGGACGCCCCGCAAGGCTCACCCGAGGTTGTCACGGTCTAAGCCCCGGTAGTCTGTTCGGGTGCCCACACTTCTCTCACAGCTCTTCGTCCGAACGCTTCGTGAAGATCCGAGTGACGCCGATGTTGCGAGCCACAAATGGCTGGTGAGGGCTGGGTACATTCGACGGCAGGCGCCGGGTATTTTTGCGTGGTTACCACTGGGTCTTCGGGTTCGCCAGAACGTTGAGCGCATCGTTCACGAAGAGATGCAGGCCGCTGGAGCGCAACACGTGCACTTTCCGGCCTTGTTACCCAAAGAGCCTTATGAAGCAACAGGGCGGTGGGAGGAATACGGCGATGGCATCTTTCGCCTGAAAGATCGCAAGGGCGCTGATTACCTTCTCGCTCCCACCCACGAAGAAGTCTTTACCCTGACGGTCAAAGGCCTGTATTCCAGCTATAAAGACTTGCCCTTGATGATTTACCAGATCCAGGACAAGTACCGAGACGAGGCCCGTCCACGGGCGGGTCTGCTGCGCGGTCGCGAGTTCTCCATGAAGGACGCCTACTCCTTTGACTACACCGACGAGGGTTTGGAAAAGTCCTACCAGGCTCAGCGCGACGCGTATGAGCGGATTTTTCAGCGCCTAGGACTGGACTATGTCATTGTTCAGGCCGATGCTGGCGCCATGGGCGGCTCCCGCAGTGAAGAGTTTCTGCACCCCACGGAGGTGGGGGAGGACACCTTTGTTCGCACGGACGGTGGCTATGCGGCGAACGTGGAGGCCTATCGGGTGACACCACCCGAGGCGCTTCCCTATGACCAAGCTCCGGCTCCCGTGGTGTTTGACTCACCCGATACGCCCACCATTGACACTCTTGTTGCGCTCGCCAACGAGCGTCACCCTCGAGAGGGAGCCGCTTGGGAAGCGTCAGACACTCTGAAGAACGTGGTACTGA
>JAIOWW010000042.1 GCA_021741925.1 Pontimonas sp.
GGCCTTAGCTCTTCTGCTAATGCCACAGCCTTTTCACCGTCTGACGCTTCGGCCACCACCTCAAAGCCGTAATCGCGCAGTGTTTCGACGATGTCAATACGGATAAGGGACTCGTCTTCCGCGACAATGACCCGCTTGGCACCGCCGGAATCAAGGGACTTTTCGCTCACGAGTCGAGCCTACGGTATGGTCATATCGCACACTGATGTGCGACAGGCCGGATTGGCGGAATGGCAGACGCGGAGCACTCAAAATGCTTTGTCCGAAAGGGCGTGTGGGTTCAAATCCCACATCCGGCACGTAACCCTAGTCGAGAGCGATGGACTCGACTTGGCCAATGACGTGCACGCGAAGGTCGTTGGTAGTTCCCACCGTCCCGGGAGGGGATCCCGAAATCACTACGACTTTGTCTCCGACCTCGGCCAAACCGTTCTCCAGCAGGGCTTTGTCGACCTGCGGATACATTTCATCAGTGTGCTTCACCCGAGGAGTTGCAAAAGACTCGATGCCCCAGGTGAGTGCGATACGGCGTCTAGCGTCCTCCGACGGTGTGAAAGCGAGCATCGGAATCCTTGACCGGAGCCTGGACATGCGTCGCGCAGAGTCGCCAGATTCGGTGAAAACACAGAGGAACTTCGCTTCCACGAACTCCGCAACCTCAGCAGCAGCAAGCGTAATCGCGCCACCTTGGGTTCGAGGCTTGGTGCCCAGTGGTGGAATTCTGCTAAGCCCATGTTCTTCTGAGGACGCCAGAATGCGAGCCATCGTGGCCACTGTGATGGCGGGGTACTTCCCCACGCTTGTCTCGCCACTGAGCATCACCGCGTCCGCCCCATCCAGCACGGCATTCGCCACATCGGAAGTCTCCGCTCGGGTGGGAACCGGAGCGTCAATCATGGATTCGAGCATCTGAGTGGCCACAATGACCGGCTTGGCCATCTTGCGGGCGAGCTCGATGGCGTGCTTTTGCACAATGGGTACCGTCTCGGGTGGCAATTCAACACCCAAGTCGCCTCGGGCAACCATGATGCCGTCGAAGGCGTCCACGATTTCCTCGAGTGCGTCGACGGCCTCTGGCTTCTCAATCTTCGCGATTACGGGGCAGGAACGTCCCTCCTCCCGCATGATTTCGCGGACACGATCCACGTCAGATGCGCTGCGCACGAAACTCAGGGCTACATAGTCGCAACCGAGGCCCAAACCCCAGCGTAAATCTGACTCGTCTTTCTCGGATAAGGCAGGCGCGGAAACCGCGACACCGGGGAGGTTGATGCCCTTGTTGTTCGAGACCATGCCTCCAACAATCACTTTGGTTACAACATCCTCGGCACCAGAGGAGATGGCTTCGAGCCGAACCTTCCCATCGTCAATGAGGAGGGTGTCCCCCGCTTTCACATCCCCCGGAAGCCCTTTGTAAGTTGTCCCAACGAGGTCCTTAGTTCCCTCGACGTCGCGCGTAGTGATCGTGAATGTGTCGCCGTTTTTCAGCTCATGCGGGCCCGCGGCGAACTTCTCCAGACGAATTTTGGGACCCTGTAAGTCGACCAACACACCGATGGGCTTGTTCGCATCCGCGGCTGCCCGACGCACGTTGGCGTAAATCTCTTCGTGGACATCCCTGGCTCCATGGGACAGGTTCATCCGAAAAATATTGGCTCCGGCATCCATCACGGCCATGATGTCGTCGTAGCTGGAGGTTGCAGGCCCAAGAGTGGCCACGATTTTGGCGCGTCGCATGAAATCCTTCGGTGGTGTTAGACGTGCAGGGGACGGTCGCTTGCCTTGACAGGTGCCGGTAACAGCGTACTGCCTTCCAGGAAGCGATCGACCTCAGCCGCAACTGCGCGTCCCTCCGCGATAGCCCAGACGATCAGTGATGCTCCCCTGCCCGCGTCACCTGCGACGAACATGCCCGGAACGTGGGTTGCATACGATGCATCTCGCTGAATGTTGCCCTGATCATCGACGCCCAAACTGATTTGCTGCTCAGCCGTGTGATGCTCAGCGCCACGGTAGCCCAACGCCAGGAGGACCAGGTCGGCGGGAATTTCCCGCTCCGTTCCCGGCTTTGGGAACCGTCCACCATCGCGGTATTCCGTCTCGCAGACCAGTACAGCCCGCACTTCACCTGCGTCGTTTCCCAGAAACTCGACGGTGGACGCCAGATACTCTCTGGAGCCACCTTCCTCATGGGCGCTCTGAACCTCGAAAAGGATGGGATCGAGGGGCCACGGCTGGTCCGAGGGCCGCTCCGTTGGCGGTTGCTTGCCTATGGCAAGCATCGTCGTGGAGAGAGCATTCTGACGATGCGCTGTACCCAGACAGTCTGCACCGGTGTCTCCGCCGCCGAGAATCACGACGTGTTTGCCCTCAGCCTGAATCAGGTCAGCCGGAGAATCTCCGGCTTGCACCTTATTAGAAGGCGTTAAGTACTCCATAGCGTGATGGATTCCCAGGAGTTTCCTACCGGGAATGTCGATATCTCGGGGAACACTCGCTCCCGTTGCGATAATCACAGCGTCGTAGCGTTCTCGAATATCACTCCAACTGATATCAACCCCGACGTCAACGCCCGCGCGGAACCGTGTTCCTTCAGCCTGCATCTGAGCCAAACGCTGATCCAGATGTTTCTTCTCCATTTTGAAGTCCGGAATGCCATATCGCAGAAGACCGCCAATCCGGTCATCGCGCTCAAACACTGCGACGGTGTGGCCGACGCGAGTCAACTGCTGGGCTGCTGCCAAGCCAGCCGGCCCACTGCCCACTACGGCGACAGTTTTGCCGGTGAGGCGCTCGGGCGCCACGGGTTGCACCCAGCCCTCTTCCCACGCTTTATCGATGATCGATACCTCAACCTGCTTGATGGTCACTGGGGGTTGATTGATCCCCAACACGCATGACGACTCGCAAGGTGCAGGACAAAGACGGCCGGTGAACTCGGGAAAATTGTTTGTCTCATGCAGGCGTTCGATTGCCCCACGGCCATCACCCCTGCGCACGAGATCGTTCCATTCGGGAATGAGATTCCCTAAGGGGCAACCCTGATGGCAAAACGGAACGCCGCAATCCATGCACCGCGAGGCCTGGCGCGTCAAAGCACCAGGGTCCCTGGGGCCATAGACCTCTTTCCAATCCCCAATGCGGACCTCGACAGGGCGCCTTTCAGGGAGTTCCCGATCAGGGAACTTCATAAAGCCTCGCGCGTCACCCACCGGTCACCTCGAGGATCCTGTTCCACACTTCATCACCGTTCGGATCGAGACCCTCCCGCTCCGCATCCTGGCGGGTACGGAGTACAGCTTGGAAGTCTCGTGGCGTTACCTTGACAAAGTGTTCTGCAGTCGATGGATCGGCGAGCATCCGCTCTGCCACAGGCGAACCAGTCAGCCGGTGATGTTGTTGCAAGAGATCAACGAGGATCTCTTTGTCGGCGCTTCCCAGTGGTCCAATTTCGAGCTCCCCCGAGTTGACTGCCTCACGATTGATCCGCTCGGATCGAAGTTTCCACACGTAAGCCGTCCCCCCGGACATTCCCGCACCGAGGTTGCGGCCTGTTTCACCCAAAATCACCGCCAACCCTCCCGTCATGTACTCGAGTGCGTGGTCACCCACGCCCTCGACCACGGCGGTGGCTCCAGAGTTTCGCACTAGGAATCTTTCTCCTACAACACCCGAAATGAACAGTGACCCCGAGGTTGCTCCATAACCGATGACATTTCCCGCGATGACATTGCGCTCAGGGGGGAACAACGAACCCTCAGCCGGACGCACAATCACCGAGCCTCCCGAGAGGCCCTTGCCGACGTAATCGTTCGCGTCACCCCAGAGGGTAAGAGTGATGCCGCCTGGCAGAAACGCACCCAGGGACTGCCCTGCCGCGCCTCTGAGGACAATGGAGATGGTGTCGGCTGGAAGACCGTGCTCACCATGGGCCTTAGTAACCTCATGACCCAACATCGTTCCCACTGCACGTTCGGTGTTGCGGATCTCACGCTCGAGGCGAACCTGCTCACCAGAAAGCAACGCAGGCTGAGCGAGCGCGATCAGTTCGTTGTCGAAATGCTTCTCAATCTCGTGATCTTGGTTTTCGACGTGGTGAGCGGCAACACCGCTCTCCCTATGTGCGGAGGACAGGATAGGGGCCAAGTCCAGGCCATCTGCTTTCCAGTGCGACACTGCCCGGTCAACGTCCAACAGTTCAACGTGCCCGATGGCTTCCTCGAGCGTGCGGAACCCGAGAGCGGCCAGGTACTCGCGCACTTCCTCAGCAAGAAACTCAAAGAAAGTCTTCACAAACTCTGGCTTTCCGGTAAATCGCTTCCGAAGTTCAGGGTTCTGCGTGGCAACCCCCACCGGGCAGGTGTCTAAATGACACACACGCATCAGAATGCATCCGCTGACGACCATGGGCGCAGTAGCAAAACCAAACTCTTCGGCGCCCAATAGCGCGGCGATAATGACGTCACGACCGGTCTTCATCTGCCCGTCCACCTGCAACGTGATGCGACCGCGCAAGTTGTTGCGCATGAGGGTCTGCTGCGCTTCGGCGAGTCCAATCTCCCACGGAGTACCGGCGTGTTTCAGAGAGTTGAGTGGGCTCGCTCCGGTACCACCATCATGTCCCGAAATGAGTACAACGTCTGCCTTTGCTTTGGCGACTCCGGTCGCCACCGCACCGATACCAGATTGACTGACCAGCTTCACGTGGACCCGTGCGCTCGGGTTGGATCGCTTGAGATCAAAGATCAGCTGCTTGAGGTCTTCGATGGAGTAGATGTCATGGTGCGGGGGCGGCGAGATGAGCCCCACCCCAGGCGTTCCGTGGCGCAACGAGGCAATCCAGGGGTAAACCTTGTTCGAGGGAAGCTGTCCGCCTTCGCCGGGCTTCGCGCCCTGCGCCATCTTGATCTGGAGGTCCTCAGCCATGCTCAAGTAGAAACTGGTCACCCCAAACCTGCCGGAGGCAATCTGCTTGATTTTGCTCCGAAGTTTTGGGTTACGAAGTCGCTCAGGTGATTCCCCACCTTCCCCGGTGTTGCTTCGAGCACCGAGTTCGTTCATGGCCTCGGCCAGAGTCTCATGCATTTCGGGAGAAATAGCACCCATACTCATGGCACCGGTAGTGAAACGGTGGATGATGTTTGCCGCGGGTTCCACTTCGTCCAGTGAGACAGGGGTTCGCTCCCCTGTCTTGAGGGCGAACAGACCGCGCAGGGTCATGAGACGTTCCGCCTGGTCATCGACTGACTTGGTGTATTCACGGAAGAGGTCGAATCGCCCTGCTCGGGTGGAGTGTTGGAGCTTGAAGACGGTCTCCGGGTTGAACAGGTGAGGAGGCCCCTCTCTGCGCCACTGATATTCACCACCGACAGCGAGTCGCTGGTGGGGGTTAGCCACGGCAGTTGCGGGGTAGGCGCTGCGGTGACGCTCACCATTCTCGTGCGCCAGGATGTCAAGACCTACTCCGCCGAGAATCGTCGTAGTACCGGTGAAATATTGCGCGACAAGGTCCTCGCTCAGTCCAACAGCCTCAAAGGCTTGCGCACCCGCGTAGGACGCGACCGTGGAGATACCCATCTTGCTCATGATCTTGAGCACACCCTTACCCAGGGCTTTGATCACATTGGCGACCGCCTTCTCCGGGGTGATGTTCTCGATGACTCCCTGCCGGACAAGAAGCTCGACACTCTCCATCGCGAGGTAGGGGTTGACTGCTGACGCACCAAACCCGATCAGGAGGGCCACGTGGTGAACCTCACGCACATCTCCCGACTCGACCACCAGGCCAACCTGCATACGCTTATGGCCCCTAATCAGATGGTGATGCACAGCGGAGAGCATCAGCAACGAGGGAATGGGAGCAAGATCTTGGGTGGAGTCTCGGTCGCTGAGCACCACGAACTGGGCCCCGGAATCCACAGCCTGGTCAGCTTCGGCGCACAATTCGTCAAGGCGTTTGTGAAGTCCCTCAGCGCCATCATCAGCCCGGTAGAGACCCGACAGGGTGACCGTTGCTTTCTCTCCTGTGGCGAGACGGATGTGCTCAATCTTGGCGAGCTCATCGTTGTCAATCACGGGGAACTCGACGGAGACCTGTGCAGCGTGTGCCGGGGTGGCATCAAGAAGGTTGCGTTCTGGTCCGAGCCCACAGGACATCGACGTAACGACTTCTTCTCGAATGGAGTCCAGAGGGGGGTTCGTTACCTGGGCGAACTGTTGAGTGAAGTAATCAAAGAGCAACCGTGGGCGGTCAGAGATCGCAGCTATGGGCGTATCAGAGCCCATAGCACCAAGGGGTTCTGCACCGTGTTGACCCATGGGGGCTAGGAGAATGCGAACCTCCTCTTCGGTGTATCCGAAGGTGCGCTGACGCCGAGTTATCGACGCGGGGGTGTGAACAATGTGCTCGCGCTCAGGAAGTTTTTCCAACTCAATGCGCTGTTCGCGCACCCACTCGCCCCAGGGTTCCTGATGTGCCAGCTGTTGTTTAAGCTCGTGATCCTCAATCAGGCGGCCTTCCACAGTGTCCGCCAACAACATTGACCCGGGTCGTAGCCGTCCTTTCCGAACGACGGTCGTGGGGTCGAGATCCAATACGCCGATTTCACTGGCGAGGATGATGAGCCCATCCGAGGTGATGACGTATCGACCGGGACGAAGCCCGTTGCGGTCCAGTGTGGCTCCCACCAGGGAACCATCAGTGAAAATCAGGGCAGCGGGGCCATCCCACGGCTCCATGAGCTTGGAGTGGTACTCATAGAAATCCCTGACTGAGGGGTCCATGTCCGTCTGGTTCTCCCACGCCTCCGGGACCATCATCATGACCGCGTGAGGCAGCGAGCGACCAGCCAACGTCAGTAGTTCCACCGTCTCATCAAACGAGGCGGAGTCGGATCCCCCTTCGCTCACAATGGGGAACAACGGTGTGAGGTCACCCAGTGCGTCGGAGTGCATCTGGGACTGCCGAGCCCGCATCCAGTTCCGGTTGGCCCTGATGGTGTTGATTTCTCCGTTATGAGCAATCAACCGGAAGGGTTGAGCAAGGGGCCAAGACGGGAAGGTGTTGGTGGAATATCTCGAGTGGACGAGAGCCAAGGTTGACTGAAAACGTTCGTCACTCAAGTCGGGGAAGAAGGGCTCCAACTGCAGGGTTGTGACCATTCCCTTGTAGACGAGCGTTCGACAGGACAGAGAAGGAAAGTAGGACCCCAATTCCCTTTCCGCCCGCTTCCTCAGGCGGAACGTCAGGCGATCAAGCTCAATGCCCGCCAGAGGCTGGCCCTTTGGTCCTAGGCGCGCGGAAGACACGAAGAGTTGCTCAAAAGCGGGCATTGCTTCGCGGGCTAGATCACCGACAACATCCGGGCGATGAGGCACTTCTCGCCATCCCAGGACCGTGAGTCCCTCTTCGTCAGCGATAGCCTCGATTGCATTCTTCTCAGCTTCACGCTGCTCCTCAGCGAGAGGGAGAAATGCCATCCCAACGGCGTAACTTCCCTTAGCCGGGATTTCAAAATCAACCATCTCAGACAAGAAGAGATGCGGAATTTGGGTGATGATGCCAGCGCCATCGCCCGTACCAGCGTCCGAACCCACCGCCCCGCGGTGTTCAAGATTACGCAGTGCTTCCAACGCCTTGTGCACGATGTCGTGGCCCGGTGTCCCCCGCAGGGTCGCGACCATCGCCAAACCGCACGCATCGCGGTCGTAAGCAGGGTCATAGAGTCCCGCGGCAGCGGGAGCGGAGCCAAAACGCTCAAAAGGGGAAGTCGTCATCATCACCGTCCTCAAGATTAGGAAGAGTGGGACAACGGTGGCCCAGAGAAGAAGTGTTGTGCGAGTGGGGACCTAACTTGTGGTCGGCCTTTGACTACCCGCGCTCGTGTCCATTTCGCCGACAATGTCGTCGACAGAATAGTAATCGTCCGAAGAGTCTACCTCAGAGTCCGGTTCCCACTGCCTACCGGGAAGGTAGGGGCTTGGCTCTGAACCGGGATGCCGGAAGCCCTGACGGAGATACAGGATAACCCCGAGAGCGATCGCAGCAAGTGCACCCCAGATATTAACCCGCACCCCGAGGATGAGCTCTGCAGGGTCAAGGCGGATCGTCTCCAGGAACGCTCGCCCAATGCCATACCAGACCAGGTACAGAGCGAAAACTCTGCCCCATTGGAGTGAGAGCCTGCGTCCCACCCATATCAGGACGAGTGCACCCAGGATGTTCCAAGCCATTTCATAGGCGAAGGTCGGGTGGAACAGTGTGGTGTCGGGAAGCCCAACGGGGATGGCAGGATTCGGGCGGTCGATCTGAAGTCCCCAGGGTAATGCGGTCGGTGCACCGAAGAGCTCTTGGTTGAAATAGTTTCCGGTGCGTCCAATCCCCTGCGCGAGCAACAATCCAGGCGCTAAAGCGTCGGCGAAGGCGCTGAAGCGCAATCCTGCGCTTCGAACACCAATGTAAGCCCCCACTGCTCCCAAGGAGATGGCGCCAAGAATGGCCAGTCCACCCTCCCAGACATAGAAAATACGAAGTAGGTTTGCTCCCTCATAGAAGTAATCAGCCGGGTGCGTGGCGACGTGATAGAGCCGGCCGCCTAAAATTCCGAACGGCACGGCCCACAAGGCAATATCCAGCACGAGCCACGGCTCAACTCCACGAGCCACCAGGCGTCGATTCGTCAGCCACAGGGCGACACCAATTCCCACCAGAATGAACACGGCGTAGGCGTTGATAGTGAGATTGAGGCCAAACCAGTCAAGCCCCACGTCACGCAACCACGCCCCAAGGTTGAACGACCTCCACGAGGAGGGTGGGCTGGGAATTCCTTCCGGAGTCATTTATGCCTTTCCTGGACCCGCGGCGGATCTTGTTGTACCCGATTGGAGTTCTCTGACCAGAGTAGCGACACCGTCAGCTCCATCGTTCGCCAGAGCACGAACGAGCGCAGACCCGACGATAGCGCCATCGGCGAAAGAGACGACGTCGTGCACCTGAGCAGGAGTCGAGATTCCTAGTCCGACGCACACTTCGCTCGCGCCATTGCGATAGAGCCGCTCCACGAGGGTCTTCGCCGCAACATCGACGTCGTCCCTCGTGCCGGTGATACCCATGGTGGATACCGCATAGACAAAGCCTCGAGATGACTCCGCTGCGCGTTTCAGAC
>JAIOWW010000043.1 GCA_021741925.1 Pontimonas sp.
ACTGCGGCTGGAGGACCACGCTCTAGTGCTCAAGCACGCTCGGGGTCTGGTGACCCTCGAGCTCGGGATTGGCCTCGTTGAGTGGTCCCACGATGGTGTGGACTACCGTGGCCCGCTTCTGATGCGCCCGGTCCACTTGCGCCGAAGAGGTGCCGACATTGAGATCACCCTCAAGCGCTCCCGCGTGCGCTTGAACCCCGGCATACAGAGGGCCTTCGCGGATCAGCTCCAAGTCAGCCTGGATGCGGCTGCCTTTGTGGCACTCACCGATGACGGTGGGGCGTTCAAACCCAACCCTGCCCTGGATCGACTGCGCGACCTCACCGCTCACCGCGGTGACGTCACCGTCCACGCCAGACTGGTGATTTCGAGCTTCGGGGAGCTCTCCGAGCCCATGCTCGATGACGCCAAAAACCTGCAACACCCCATCCTGGATGCGCTTGGCGGGAATGACCACGCTATCGAGCTATTACGGAACTCTCGGGTGCCCGTGGAAATCGTGCACCCCGACTCGAAGCCTGCGGAAGCGGACCGTTCGATTGTCGACTCCGACAGTGAACAAGACGCCATCGTCCAGAACATTGTTGCCGGAAACTCTGTGGTGGTGAGGGCTCTGCCCGGAAGCGGAGCAACCCAGACAGTCGTCAACGCGTTGGGTGCACTGGTCTCCAAGCACCAGCGTGTTCTCCTGGTTACACCCCGGAGTGCGACCAGCGATGCGATCAAAGATCGCCTCGCGCAAGTGGGACTACAGGGCATGGCCGTCGAGCTTTCCAAACCAGCGAGAGACATCATTGCGTCCATCGGTCGCAATGAAAAAGCGAAGAAGCCTTCCCTCGCTGAAGTGGATCAGGCCTATGAGCGCTTGCGGAAGGTGATTCTCAAATACCGCGGGGCACTAGCTAAGAAAGATGCCGATCTGGGCGTGAGCGCACTCGAGTGCTTTACTCGCCTGGGCACTCTCTCACTGCGTGAGAACCCACCGGAAACCAGTGCACGCCTCGATGCCGAAGCCCTGGTGGCATTGTCTCCAGGGCTTGGCCAAGCGGCGGAGCTGTTGCGGCGTGCTGCCGAATTGGGGGAGTTCAAATACGGTCCAGCAGATAGTCCCTGGTATGGGGTGACTTTCGAGAGTGTGGAGGACGCACGAAAGTCGCAAGAGCGTGCGCGCCGTCTTGCTACCGAGGCTGTGCCTCGGCTCCTCGAGAGATTTCCGCCTTTGCTCGAGCAAACGCCACTTCCCCCGGTGGCCACGACGGGGCAGATGGGTGTCTACGTTCATCTTCTGATGGACATGCGAGACACTCTGGATCGCTTCCAGCCGAGCGTCTTCGATCGCTCTCTCAAGGACCTGATTACCGCAACCGGGCCCAAAGAGCTTGCCAAGACGATGCCTAGACTCCAACGTCAGCGACTGAAGGGTTTAGCAAAGGAGCACGTGCGCCCCGGTGTCTCCGTCCCGGACTTGCATGAGTCTCTGGTGAAGATTCAAGCTCAACGCGAGCTGTGGAACCGTTATGTCGACACTGGTCATCAGCCCAGTGTCCCCGCTGGCCTTGCGGATGTGCACGTGCTGGTCACCCAAATTGAGCAGGACCTGCAGGAATTGGACCGAGTGTTGGGTCGCACCGGCAAAGGCGAGCGTCTTGCGGACATGCCTTCCCTGCAGATGCTGAGTCTCTTGGAGGAGTTGGCCAAGGAGTCAGAAATTTTGCAGAGCCTGGAGCGCCGACGCGAGGTGCAAGACCACCTCGAGCAAATGCACTTGGGTCCGTTGGTGGACGATCTGGCCACACGTCATATTGAGGGTGACGCCGTCGCTGCCGAATTGGAGTTGGCTTGGTGGCGTGGAGCGCTGGAGACGATTCTCGAGAAGGAGGAAGCTCTCCTGGGATCCGATAAAGACGTCTTGGTGCGACTGGAGGCCGATTTCCGTCTCGTGGATGAGGCTCATGCTGGAGGCAGCGCCCAACATCTTGCGTGGCAACTTGCGGAGCGTTGGACGCTGGGCCTCATGGATTGGCCCGAAGAGGCTAAGGATCTCAAGAAAATCCTCACGAACCAGACCGCGAGCGTCCACAGCTTGAACGCGCTCGCCCCTCACCTCACAAAAGCTTTAGCGCCGGTGTGGATTGCCACACCGTATGAGGTACACCGCCTCCCCGACACACTCCGCTTCGATGTGGTGGTCGTGATGGACGCGGGTGCTCTCAGCGTTGCAGAATCAGTGGGGGCGCTTCGCCGAGCACCGCAGGTGGTTGCTGTGGGCGACCCCGTGTCCCAGACGCCGACAGATTTCACCCTGGGGATCAGGGACGATCGCGAGACTGCTCACCGCGATGGTGATGCTCGTCACGAGGATTCTCTCTTTGCGGCTCTCACTGCGCTTGTCCCCACACTCTCGCTGACCAAGAGCTACCGTGCAGCAGGCGATGAACTTGCTCGGGTTGTCAATATGGCGTTCTATGGCGGCCTGCAGAAGACCATGCCGTGGGCGGGAAGCTACCTAGGTCATCCCTCTTTGGTCGTCGACCATCTGGAGGACGGCCACGGCATGCCCAACCCTCAGACAGGAATTGTCGAAGGTGTTGACGCCGAAGTTCAGGCTGTGGTGGACCATGTGATTGATCACGTCGTCACCAGGCCGACGGAATCTTTGATGGTCTTGACAGCGAGTGCGCAACACGCCAGCCGAGTCCACGAGGCGGTGTCGGTGGCGGCCCAGACCCGAATGGAACTTGCGAGCTTCATGTCCTCTGAGTCCCCTGAGCCTTTCGTGGTCGCAACCCTCGAGCAGGCTCGAGGGTTCACCCGAGATCGGGTCATATTTTCGCTGGGATATGGCCGGACTCCACACGGTCGTGTCATCAGCGATCTTGGCCCCTTGTCGAAGGACGGTGGGGAGCGTCTTCTAGCGGGAGTGTTCACGAGCGCAAGGCGCCACCTCCGGGTGGTGAGTTGTGTCGCCGTGGAAGATTTGCGCGATGAGCGCCTGAGTCCGACTACCAGAGCGCTGGGCGATGTTCTTCACCTCCTGGAGTCCACCCCCATGACGCAGGAGAACGCCGGCGACCCTGACCCACTGCTGGTGGATCTCGCCAAGCGGCTTGAGGCTATGGGAATGAATGTTGAGCTTGGTTACCGAGGAGTCATCCCGCTCGTTGCCCACTATGGTGGCTACTGTATTGCCCTGGACACGGACCAGTCACTCATGTCGATGTCGGTGCGAGACGCACTGCGCGCGCGGCCCGCTGCACTTGCCCGCTCCGGTTGGCACTATGTCCGAGCTTTTGCGATGGAGCTGTTCAGCACCCCCGATGCGGTAGCGGAACGGATTGGCGTCCTCGTGGGAGCCAGTACTTCCTCCTCTGACTCTGATGGCGAATAAATCCGAGGACGCCCGAGCGCCACAGGTAAAAAAGGTGGGTCCTCGCCGTGTGCGCACCCAACCCCGTGACGGCCAAGGCGAAGAGCCGGACCAAGAGGGTGGTCACGATTCACGAGAGAACGATGACCGCCTGAAGGCGGACAAGCCGCCTCACTACTAGGTCGCAGTGGCCGCCGGAGTGCTGGAAGACTCCTTCTTGGGCGTTGCTTTTTTCTCGGTGGTGGCAGAAGAGGACTTCTTCGCCTCAGCGCGGGAATCAGTCCGGTAGAAACCGGAGCCTTGGAACGTCACTCCCACCGCGGAGAAGAGCTTCCGCAACTTCCCGCCGCACGCTTCGCACGTGGTGAGGGACTCGTCGGTGAACTCTTGTTGGATGTCAAAGGCAACATCACACGCAGTGCAACGGTAAGAATACGTAGGCATGGGGTTCCTTAGACGAGGTTAGGCAAACGTCATAATACGCTCCGGTGTCACGACACCCTTGACAGGTTGGTCGTGCACCTCGCGCGGGACGTCCTCGACCACTTCGTGGTCATAGAGCACTGCGTAGGTGGGAGCCTCGTTTTGTAGCGCACCGAGCGCTCGATCAAAGTAACCCCGTCCCCATCCCAAACGCATGCCATCCTTCGCAACCGAGGCCGCCGGGACAAAGATGAGGTCGACTTGGCTCAGCACAATGGGGCCATACGTGGTGTTTTCGGGAACATCGATACCGAGGTGATCCTGAACGAGGTCATCGCCTGACTCATAGAGCACCCAGTCCATGAGACCGTCCTCGCGAGCAGCGGGCACCAAGACGGCGATACCTTCATCGCTCGCCCACTCCACAAAAACTTGGGTGGGGGGTTCATCCTGCCCCGCGAGATAGCAGGCAACACGCCCCGCCACATGCTGTTCGACGATGGTCTTCATATTGATAAACAGCTTGTCGGCGGCGAGTTGTCGCTCGAGCGGCGTCATGATCCGGCGTCTTTCGCGTATTTCGGCGCGCAAAGCAGCCTTACTGGGATGTGCAGGCTCCGACATTCCCCCAGTGTAGAGCTCGGCGATACGATATGGGGATGCCCATCAGCAAAGCAGTCATCCCCGCGGCCGGCCTTGGCACGCGCTTTTTGCCCGCTACAAAGGCCATGCCCAAAGAGATGCTTCCGGTCGTCGATAAGCCAGCCATCCAATATGTCGTGGAGGAAGCCGTCAATGCCGGCCTTCACGATGTCTTGATGATTACCGGGCGCAACAAGAACGCACTGGAGAACCACTTCGACCGGGCGACAGAGATTGAAGCGCAGCTGGAAAAGAAAGGCGACAAACGTCGCCTCCAAGAGATTCTGCACTCCACCAACCTCGCCAACATGCACTATGTGCGCCAGTTAGACCCCAGAGGTCTTGGCCACGCAGTGCTGCGCGCACAGATGCACGTCGGGCACGAGCCCTTCGCTGTCCTGCTGGGAGACGACCTTATTGACCCCAGAGATGTCCTTCTCGAGCGGATGATTGAGGTCCATGACCAAAACTTCGGCAGCGTCGTGGCACTCATGGAGGTTGAGCCCAGCCAAACGCACCTCTATGGAATCGCGACCGTCGAGGCGACCGATGCTCCCGATGTCGTCCGCATTACCGGGCTGGTGGAGAAGCCAGACCCGAAAGATGCTCCTTCGAATCTCGCTGTGATCGGCCGATACATCCTCCAGCCCGATATTTTCCCCATTTTGGAGGCGACAGAGCCCGGCTCGGGCGGTGAAATCCAGCTGACGGATGCGCTCAACTCCCTGGCCTCTTCCGGGGTTGCCGGTGGAGTGTATGGAGTGGTGTTCACCGGTCGTCGATATGACACTGGTGATCGTCTGGATTACCTCAAAGCCATTGTGCAGGTAGCGGCGTCGAGGGATGACTTGGGTCCTGACTTTGTCTCCTGGTTGAAAACGTTCACTAGCTCCGTCTAATGAGGGCTCTCCCCACACTTGAGCATCGACTGGTGACGGTGCGCGGTGTTCGCCTGCGTGATGCAAAAGCGATGGAGAAAGCGCTCGGGGACAACAGGGCGTGGCTTAGCCCTTGGGAAGCCACTACTCCGCTGATTCGACCGGATAGTTTTGACCAGAAGTCCAGTATTCGCGGCCTTCTTCAGGCCGCGAAGCAGGGCAGCGCTCTGCCCATGGTCTTGATGCACGACCACGAGTTGGTGGGACAGCTCAATGTCTCGCAGATCACCTATGGTTCGCTCTCGTCTGCAACCCTCGGGTATTGGGTGGTCGAGAAAGTTGCTGGTCGAGGGATTACACCGGTGGCAGTCGCGCTGGCGACTGACTATTTGTTCTTCGAGAAAGGCCTGCACCGGATGGAGGTCTGTATTCGACCGGAGAACACGTCATCGCTGCGGGTCGTCGAGAAGTTGGGTTTTCGCTATGAAGGTTTCCGCCGACGCTATATCCACATTGATGGCAAGTGGGCGGACCACTTCTGTTTCGCTTTGGTCGTGGAAGAGGTGCCCTCCGGTGTGCTCACCCGCTATGAAAAGGGCGCTGTTCCCTCGGGAGTGGCCACTATTCCTGAGCTGGACTGGGTGAAAGCCAGAAACCCGCTGTCTCTTCCCCCGCGCTAAGCATCGCGCGCCAATCCGGGGTTTTTGACACCAAAGCTCATACCCTAGAGCCCGTGGAAACGTCTGGCACAACCTTGCTGCTGCTTCTGGCAGCTGCCCTGTGGTTGGTCTACCTCGTTCCCCTGTGGCTGAAGCGCAGTGAGTACTACGCGACTGAGCGAAACGCAGCCCGTTTGGGCCAAACACTGCGCCTCTTGGCTAACACGTCAGAAGTGTCTGCGGAGATCAAGGCTGAGCTCGAAGCGCGCTCCATTGCCCGCAAAGAGCGTGAAGCACAACGCCAACTCCGAGTGATGTCCTCGCCAGTCTTGACTACCGCGGAGCGTCGTCGTCGCACCAAGCAGGTGTTCTCCTTGCTTTTGCTCCTCGGTGTTACCTCAGCTGTCACCGCGTACCTGGCTGCCTGGCCTCTCCAGGTTATTTGGGCATCCAGCACCATCAGCACGATCTCGTTTGCAATTCTCGGTCGCCTCAACCGTGTGACGAAAGCGGAGGCGGGCGCCGTTGCCCACGCTCGCGCAAGCGCACCTGTTCACGTTCCCGTTGCTACGGAAACAGCCTGGAGACCCCCTGCCTTGCCCGAGCCTTTGGCCAACAAAGTGGCGACAGAGGCAACTCCGTTGCCCAGCCACGATGAGCTTGTGCGCGCGGCCCGCGCCAAGGCACTGGAGAACCGTCCCGAGGACTTCGCAGGTGAAGGTCTCGCTGTGGTGTCTCAGTTGGAGTCCCGCGAAGAAGCTCCCGCGAAGAAGCTCGAGAAACTCAACATCGATGAGGTTCTCCGCCGCAGGCGGGCTGTTTAGGACAGAGTCGTCTCTGGCCGCAGCGGCAATCCGGCGGCTTCGTAGCAGGCATCCATAACGATGGCTTGCGCGAGAGCATCCTCAGCATTGGAATGAATCGACGCGCCCTCTCTCACGTGTCGAGCAAACGCTTCCAGTTGGTAGGTATAACTGCTGCGATCCCCGTGCTCTTCGATGGAAACATCATCACCCCGGGTGATGGTGATGCGGTTATCCAGTGCTGGTTGGCAGAAATTGTGGGCGAAAGCTGATCCATCTGAACCCTCCAGGAGAAGGGTGAAGGTCATCGCGGGCAAGAGGAAACTTGAGTGAAAGTGTCCGGTGACACCGTCGGACAGGGCGAGATCCGCGGTGAGCTCGGCATCCACGCGGTTATCTGCCTCATGGGGGAGTGCTGATGCCTCCGTGACGGCGATTGTTCCCCCGAGCGCTGAGGAGAGGGTGCGCAGCGCGTGGACGGCGTAGCACCCCACATCCATGAGAGAACCACCGGCAACCTCAAAGTTCCATCGGGGGTCTTCAGGGCGAGTGAGCGGGAAACCCATGACGATGTCGACATGTGTCAGGGTGCCAATCTCTCCCGAGGTCGCGAGCTCGACCATGCGGTCCATCACCGGGTGGTAGCGGTAATGGAAGGCCTCCATGAAGAGGGCGCCGGTGTCGGCCTGAACGTCACGAACCCTTTGGGCCTCTGCGGCGGTGCTGGCAGAGGGCTTTTCGCTCAGCACATGCTTGCCGGCTTTCATGGCTTCGATATTCCACGGGGCGTGAAGGCCGTTTGCGAGGGGGTTATAGATGACCTCAACCTCGGGGTCATCGATCACGGCTCGATAATCCTCGAGCACTCGAGAGATACCGTGCGTGGCGGCGTAGGTCTCAGCTTTTTCATGGTCTCTAGCTGCGACCGCCACGAGCGAGTCTCCGGTAGATGAGGCTGGAGCGAAGAGAGCGTTCGGGGCAATGCGAGAGGCGCCGAGAATTCCGATGCGTAGAGGTTCCATGGAACGACCTTAGTAGGGGTGAGTGACACTGCCCTCGGTGCTAATCTGTGTCATTCACGGGCCTGTGGCGCAGTTGGTAGCGCGCTTCGTTCGCAATGAAGAGGTCACGGGTTCAATTCCCGTCAGGTCCACACTCGGTCCCAGTAGGGGAGAGTCTGGTTGACTCAGTACGTGGTCTTCTCTCGCGTTGTTCTCCTTGCCAGCGTCGTACTTCTCTCGAGTTGCGGACAGGTCGTCAATTCGGGTGATGTCCGACTCGAGCCAGTGGGCGCTGACGACTCCGCCGAAATCAGTCAGTCACCGACCGTCACATTGGCAACCGAGTGGCTCGATCCATCGCTGTGCAAGATCGAGGAATTTAGTGAATGGAGAAACGGCAGCAAGAGTCCTCCTGAGGGTTTCTACACCGGAAATGCGACGGCATTCCCCTTCAATCCCACGGCACTTCCCTTTGAAGGTGAACTCCATGTGGGGTTAGTTTTCATCGACTGGGAGGACCTGCGTGGCACTGAGCGGGAGCGTGATTTCTATGTTGGGCAGGCAGCGTTGTTTGAGGATTTCTATGCGATGGCCTCAGAGAACACGCTTGACGTTGTGATCCATCCCTCAGAGGACTGGTTCACTATCGAGCGCTCCTATCTGGACTTTACGACAGAGCCCGATGATGAGGCGCAGCGGGGAGAAGCACCGAAGAAGCAGGTCTTTTACGACGCGGCCATAGCCGCGTCCGACGAAGGCTTTGACTATGGAGACCTCGACATCGTGTTTTTTGGCATTCCTACTGGCCCCTCAGTCTTCGCGCAGGGACTGCACGAATTCAATTTTGACTACAACGGTTTCCTGTCGACCGATGAGGGCGAGATTTTCGACATCGCAGTAGCCGGTGACTGGTTCCTGGATAGTCGTGGAGACGAGCCGCCATGGGTCTACTACGTCCACGAGGTTGGACACATGATTGGGCTTCAACATTTGGCCAACGAGGATGATAAGACCGAGGAGCGAACCTGGGTGAGGAACCCCATGAGCGGGTACGACATCATGGCCAATCAAGGGGGAGCGAGCAG
>JAIOWW010000044.1 GCA_021741925.1 Pontimonas sp.
ATGTTCAGAAGCTCTCACCCTGACTTGCGAGGCAAAGACATGATGCCCCAGGCGGACACAGAACCCATCAGGATTCTCAAGCGCTAAAGGGTCCCTGACAGCACGCGGATGTCCTTCGCCGCGAATCCGCAGCATCCAGCCCCACAGATTAGGCGCCTACACTTCCTGTCATGAATGCTCCCTGCACGGTGTTTGTGAGGCTCACTCCGCTGCCGGGCAAGCGCGAGTTCGCTCGCGCTCTCATCCTCGAGCTCATCCCCGAGATTCGGGCTTTGGAGGGGTGCGAGGAGTATCGACTTTTCGACGCCGTCGATGGCGACCTGATGCTCTATGAGCGCTTCACCACCCGTGAGCACTGGCAAGCGCACTTTGACGCACCCGCCATCATTCGACTAAAAGCCGAACTCGCTGACGCCGTGGTGCTCCCGGTGGAGCGCCGAGAAACTTACGAGGTTTAGGGAAAAGGATCCCCCACAGCACCGAGGAGGTATCGCTCGAGGGTCGCCTCTGGAGACGACGCCCCGGCATGCTGCCCCTGGAATTGGCTGGTTCCATCGGTTCCACACAGACCCACAATGCGGCTTGCTCCACCCGGGTGGGAGTCAATCCACTCGGTCAGGTCATACACGTTGTCATCGATGATGGCCCAACAGCTTTCTTCAGAGTTGTTCACGGCCACTGTCTCAATGCCCAACACGTCGCTGCCACTACTCGCCCCAGTGCCACCATCGGGCTCCACCGGAATCATCTGGTCGTCTGTATCCATCTCGGTGACTGCAGAGTCAGTGCCCTCAATGCGCTCAGACCAGCTCTCCTCAGCCCCGGAGTGACCGGCAAGGACAGTGAAGGTCACCGCGATGATGCCCACCGCGATGACCCCGGCGCCGATGACAGCGGTGAGAACTTTTCCACGAGATGAAGCCATACGCGACACGATAAGCCAGATAACTGACAAAACGGCTAATCCCACCGCCGCGGGCGGCACCATCTCGCCCCACTCGGCATGTTGACCGGCAGACCCCACTCGGGCCTCGAGAGCTTCGCCCGACTGCTCGGAGATGATCGCGGCGAGTGCGGCCACGACAGCGACGGCGACGGCTGGATATCGGTAGTGCGGCCGAAGGCGCGGTAGGGCGACAACGGCCATCAGGAGGAGGGCCGCCAAAGGCAGGAGGACCACCACCGCGTGAGTGATGAAAACGTGGACGGGCAAACCCGTGATGAGATCAAAAGGACCGGTGGAGGCAAGAGTGGAGAGCATGATGAGAGTGTAGAAAGCGCAACTTTGTGGGCACTGAGCGACACCTCGGCATTTGCCAAGAACCCCGATAAGTTAGGGAATTGTGAAAAACAGCGCGGTGATTCCCACCTCCCGGAAAATTCGAGGCAGCCTCGACATTTCCATGGGAGTACTCATCATCGCCGCCTACATCGATCTCATCTCAGGTCAACTGGCGGAGGGAACGTTCACACCCGCGACCCATTTTGCGTATCTCACGAACCAGACCAGCTATTCCAACATTGTGGTGTTGATTGCCGGGGGCCTTCTCGCGTGGTCTCGAGCAGTCGACACTGTGCTCTATGCCACAGTGCGCGCAAATTTCACTGTCTACGCCGTGGTGGTGGGTTTGGTCTACAACTGGTTGCTGAGAGAACCCGATCACTTCGATTTCCATAACGAAGTTACCCACGTCGCCATCCCTATCTATCTTTTGGCGGACTGGGTCATCCGCGCAAGGCGACCCCGGATTGGCTGGAACACTGTCTGGATAGGAGCGTCCTACCCCCTCGCCTGGGCACTGATAACTCTGGTTCGGGGCCAGTTTGTTGACTGGTATCCCTACTTCTTCTTAGACCCCACCGGGTCACTCGGCTGGGGCGGGGTAATCGCCTACATCGTAGGGATCACGGGAATTTTCCTGGCTGGGATAGCTGGCGCAGTAGCCATCAACCACGCTCACCAGCGCAACTAGAGCGCTACTGAGGCCGCCGTCGCCACCACGTAGTCCCATAGATCGCCGTGGCGATCACGAATGCGCTGACGTAGGCCTCCCAGACATCCGACCAGATGGAGAGGATGGCCAGGGTTCCCAGCACCAACAGCGCAGCCAACCAGACAAGGTGAGCGAGAAGCGACATCGCTACTCCTGATCAGGCTTTTTGCGCAGTGATGAGAAGACCCCGAAGAGCCCATAGCCCAGAAGGAGAACTGTGGCGATGGTGGCGAGGAAAGGGTCGGCCTCGAAAGCTTGCTCCCTAATCGTCACCCACAGGGCAATGGAGAGCACACCGGTGATCAGGAAGGGGTTCTTCATGGTGCCAGCGTAATGGGGCTGTGGATAACATCTGCGCCACAGAAGCCCACCTCCCTATGCTCGGCCACGACACCCGGAAAGGAGGTAGTGATACCGTGACTCATCAACTATCGGAGGCTGACATGGCAAAAATTGTTATTCGTGACCTTTCTGCCGATACGCTTCAGCAGCTCCACACTCAGGCAAAGTCCCGCAAGATTTCTGTCGAAGAACTCGCGAGCACGCTCCTGAGCCAGTCAGTGCGGGCCGCCAGGCCCTTAGAAGACGCCGATGTCGAACGCGTGATGGAACTGGTCAAAGATCTCGCGGATCCGGAGATCATGGCAGGGGCGTGGCATTAGAGGGTTGGATTGTTGATACCTCAGCATTTCATCGACTGAGAGCCTCCCCTGACTACCCCACCTGGAAAAACCGAATTTCACGCGGTCTCGTGGGGGTCTCCTCCGTCACCTTGTTAGAGGTCGGGTTTAGTGCACGAAACTCTCGCGATTACACCGAGACACGCAATTCTGTATTCATCGACCACCTCGAGCTGCTCAGCATCACGTGCGACGTGGAGAAAGCAGCTCTGGGAATACAAATGAAGCTCGCTGAGGTGTCGATGCATCGAGGTCCATCAGTTGCCGACATCCTCGTTGCAGCGATCGCCCTGTGCCTCAACAAGACCGTCCTCCATTGCGATAAAGATTTTGAGGCGATTCACGCGGTAATCGGTCAGAAAGTGGAATGGATTAGCACGTAAGGTAGGGCTCGCTAGTCATTTATCCGACGGCAGAATCTGCCCCAACGAGAGCCAACGCGTGTCACTCCCCTGCATCGTGATTGCCACCTTCACCCCCAAGCCCGAGCACTACGACGAGGTGAAGCGGGTACTACTCGAGGTATCACCTGAGGTTCATCAGGAAGAGGGCTGTGAGCTCTACGCTCTGCACGAAGAGGTTGGAGGCACACTCGTGTTTGTTGAGAAATGGACGACAAGAGAGCTCTGGCAAGTGCACAGCGGCAAAGACACCGTGGCTCGAATCAAGAGCGGCGTCCAAGGTTTGCTCGCACAGGAGATCGATGTTCGCGAAATGTATGGTGTGGAATCCAGCGGGAACTTTCCAGGATCCCTGTAAACGAATCTTGAACCCGGTCGAACGTAACGACTTACTCTTTTCCTATATGATATAGCGCATGAATCCATCTGAAATCGTTGACGTCGAAATTAGAGCCTGCAGAGGTGCAGACGAACTCAAACAGCTCGACGCTGTCTCAGCCGTTCAGCTACCTGGAGGGTCCCGACCCGACTTCACGGTCATCACACTGACTGCAGCGGATGGTACGACAGGAACGTCCTTCGGTTTCGGTGCTTTGGACGCAAAGGCAGCGGCTCACGTGATGAGCCAAGTCAAACCGTTTTTCCTTGGCCGAGATGCTTTTCACACCCAAGCCAATCTCAAGGACTTTGAGATGTTCGATCGCAAATGGAACCTGACTCCCATCTACGCTTATGGGCCCTTCGATAATGCGTGTTGGGACATTGTGGGTAAGCAAAGCAATCAGCCCGTCTACCGCTTGCTGGGTGCCGCAAAGACTGAAATTCCGTTATACGTCAGTTCGATGTTTCTCCCGGGTCCCGACGAATATGTTGCTCAGGCACTGGAGGTCAAGTCGCGCGGGATTAAGGGTTATAAGCTGCACCCCCCCGGCGATCCAAAAATCGACATAGAGTGCTACCGCGCAGTGCGAGACGCCGTTGGTGAGGATTTCACGCTGATGGCAGACCCCGTCATCAGCTACAACTATGAGCAAGCTTTAGTCGTGGGCCGCGAACTTGAGAAGCTCGGATACCGATGGCTCGAAGAGCCTCTTCTTGACGTCAACTTCAACGGGCTGAGGAAGTTACGCGAAAAGCTCGATCTTCCGATTTGCGGAACAGAAGTGCTTGCCGGCGGGCACTACTCGACCGCTCACTACATTCATGAAGGAATTGCTGACATTGTCAGAAGCGACGTCTCCTGGAGAGGCGGGATTACCTCGGTCATGAAAACCGGTCACACCGCGGAATCTTTCGGGATTCAATGTGAGCTCCACACGACGATTTATCAAGCTCTGGAACAGGTTCAGGTCCACGCATCACTTGCCCTACCTAACTCTGAGTTCTTTGAGATGCTCTACCCATTTGACGACTTTACTTTTGGAACCCACTCGTCTGTCGTGATCGCTGATGGAATGGTCCAAGCGCCGACGGGAATTGGACTCGGCATCGATTATGACTGGGATTTTATTGATGATCACACCGTTCTCACTCTCTAGAATCGAATCTCAAGTTAATAGAGCAATCCATCACAGAATAGGTTGGTCGTGTCTCTTCGCCCGGTGACAGAGTTGGCAGGCGCACGGCGTGCAGGCTTCGTCACCTTTTTCTTGCTGGGGCACATGGTGTTATCCTCTGTTGCCTGGGTCCCCGAATACATCGAGAGACTCAACGTTTCTTTTGCCACCTGGGGTGTCATTCTCAGCTTCGCGCCTCTGGGAGCTATTAGCGCAATTGTGATTGCGCCCATTCTGATAAACAAATTGGGCGTAACCCCCGTGATGCGAATCGCGGCAATCTTGTCAGTCTTCTTTCTAGTCCCCCTTGGCTTCACGAGTTCAGTGCCATCTTGGGCAGCCCTGAATATGGTCTTTAACTTTCTTGCATCACTTGCAGGTGTTTCAATCAACACTCACGCTGTCTTACTCCAAAAAAAAGTGAATGAACCCATCCTGAGCGGTATGCACGCTGGATGGAGTTTGGGCGCTGTAGCCGCAGCTGCATCGGGTGCCATCGCAACGCTCCTCATCTCCCTCGAGGTTTACTTAATCGCTACGGCAATCGTGACGGTCATTGGATTCGAGGTCTCAGCGCGTTATCTACTTTCGCCGGCAAACGATGGCCACCATGAAGAGAGAGTCAACGGAAGTAGGACGCGCATCACAAAGATTCCGGCGCGGCTTTGGCTGCTCGCATTTGGCTTGTTGTGCGCCGTAATGCCGGAAATATCCGTGCTCGAGTGGTCAGCTGTTCTCGCTCGAGACACTGGGGCAGAGTTGGCGCTGAGGGCCTTACCCTTCGCCACCTTCATGGTGGGAATGATTACAGGGCGCCTTTCAGTGAACCGACTGGCTCTTCGTTTTGATGTTCATGCAATCGCTGTCTCCGGAGCCGCCGCGGGAGCCGCCGCAATGGGTGCGGGTATCGCTGGTGCGGCTCTGTTCTCGAATGCCTCATCCACGGGCGCAATAGTCTGGTTGGCAGCGTTGTGGCTTTTCGCAGGCCTTGGTCTCGCTCCACTCGGTCCAACGATGATCTCAACCGGGAGCCATGTTCCAGGGGTGATGACAACGCAGGCGATAGGAATTCTGAGCTTTGTGGCTCAGAGCGTCTCCATTCTCGCGAAGGTCTTGATGGGAGCCATTGCAGAAGGCGTAGCTGTCTCTGCGGCATTTGCAGTTCCCGTGGCACTACTGGGAATTGGCGCGCTAATTGCTCATCGAACATCAGAGAGTACTAAGCGGATTGAACTGGCACTTGCGAACCCACCCACGGGGCCGCTTCCGATTATTTCTGCGGATCGGCAAGACTGAACGATGGGCCCTCACCCTTCGAGATAGGCGCCTCCATCGACAACGAGGGCTGCGCCATTTACCCAGCGAGCCTCATCCGACAGCAGAAACAAAATGGAGCCGGCAATATCCTCGGGCATAGCTATGAGTCCAGAGTCACGGCCCTCTTGTAGCACCGCGGCAGCGCCCAGTTCGGATCCTGAATACTCCTTCAACCAGCTCTCCAACATCGGCGTATCCACGCCACCAGGCATCACAACGTTTACGCGCACCCTGTCGTCTTTCAACTCAAGTGCCCACGCTTTCGCCATATGGTTCAACGCTGCCTTAGCTGAGTCATAGACAAGATTCTTCTTATTTACTCGAAGTGCGTTAGTGCTACTGACCACGACGATCGAACCCTCTGAATCGCGAAGGTAGGGAGTAGAGGACTGCGCAACAAGGAGTTGCGCCAATACGTTAACGGCCATAACGGATTTCCACTCGTCGGGTGTAACCGAAAGCCAGTCCTGGTGAAAAGCAACTGCAGCATTTAGAACCACACCGGAAAGCCCGCCCCACATTGCGGACGCACGATGGGGTAATTCCGTTGCCGCACTGCTGTCCCCCAGGTCCGCCCAGATGTAACGGGCTTTTGTGGAATCTGCCAAGAGCTCTGACACGGACGCAGGGAGATCCTCTTCCGGCTTCTGGCCGTGAAGAATTACCCTCGCGCCCTTCGAAAGCAATCGTTCCGCGACAGCAAGACCAATACCTGAAGTCGAGCCCGTAACGAGGATGATTTTTCCCTCTAAGCGATTCACCATATCCCCTTAATGCTATAGGATATTGTCATCGAGAGGAGAACCGTGCCTTCGCACATACCCACTATTCCAACCCCCACGGCTTCAAGTATCCTCCCGCATTGGGTCCAGCAGCAGCAAGATCTTATTCACGATCTGAAGAGTGCTGTTGAGGAATTCGTTTCCCGCTACGTGCGACCTGACGGGACACTTATTTGGCGGGATCAGTGGCCAGGAATGGACGGATCGGATGATCCGTACGAAGGCTTTCAATATTTTCCGCTTTTTTACGCCCTTACCGGCGACGAGCGCATTTATGAGCTGGGCAGGAAGATATGGGATGGAATAACTTGGCAATGGACTGAGTACGGTCAGATTGTTCGCGAGTTTGACGGTTACTACGACTGGATGCACCACGGCGAAGCTAACCTCTACCACTATTTTTTTGGGCTCACAAAGCCAGAATCACTGCAGGATCGCACAAGGGCTGTTCGCTTCGCGAAAATGTACACCGGGGACGACCCGGAAGCTGCAAATTTTGACAAAGAGTTGGGAATTGTGCGAGCCCCGATGTCTGGGGCTCGAGGGCCGAGATTTGAGACAACTCACGAAGATTGGATGACTCATCGGGGTGTGCTCGACTCTTACCACGCCCCTTTTGAAGACATGGAGACGTCACCGTTTGATTTAGGAACGTGCAATTGGTCGGATGATGCGGTGTATGAAGAGGTCGTTCGACTCATGAACGAGCGCATGACTCGCGGTGATGTACCCCTGAACATGAACGCGTCGGGACAGATGACCCACGCATACATGTATACCCATGACTCGTATTTCACAGACTGGGTGCTGAGATATCTCACCCAGTGGAGAAATAGAGCCAATTCAAACAACGGCATAATCCCAGACAATGTGGGGCTTGGAGGACAAGTCGGCGAATATCTGGATGGCAAATGGTGGGGCGGGCACTACGGGTGGCGCTGGCCCCATGGCCTGATCACCATCATTGAGCCAATAGTCAATATCGTTTCAAACGCACTCCTCATGACCGGTGATGAGACCGCCCTGTCTCTAGCCCGAGAACAGATTGACAAGAATTATTCGCTCGGGAAAGAGATCAGTGGTGTGTGGCACACACCAAACAAACACTTCGATTCGGGCTGGAGCGACTATAGGCCAGCTAACCCGTACCACGCGATTCACCTGTGGTGCAGGTCACTAGCAGCGGAGGATAAAGAACGAATAGAGCGTTGTCGCGGAGCACTTGACTGGACCAATGTCTCCATCGCTGAAAAACCATTCAGCGTGAAGCATTACAACACCAATACCTTGCCCTGGTATGAATACATCAATGGCAATCTGCCGAATTACCCAGACCAAGTCCTTGAGGCGAATAGGCGTCTACTTGATCAGCAACTGACTCGTCTGCGTTCTCCCCACGGGGACCCTCGGGTTTGGGACTCCGTGGAGCAAATCAATGACTACCCCGAATCTTTGAGTATGCAGGTTGACGGATATGCAATTCACGCATGGCAGGAGTTCAATCCTCTGTACTTTGAGTCACTCGTTCAGCTCCAGTGGGGTGCTCCCATGCACATCTCGCACGGCGGATTTCAGTTTGCGACACTGCGCTATTTTGACCCCGTGAATGAGACACCCGGTCTCCCGTCCGGTGTTAGCGCCCTCATCAGCTCAATAAGTGGAGAGCACGCAATGGTGAACCTAGGAAACAGCGCAATCGAAGATTCGCGAATTACGGTTCAAGCAGGGGCCTTCGGAGAGCACACAATCCAGAGTGCCCATGTGATCGTCGACAATGAAATTGTGGCAACTCACGTTATCGGCGGTCCTTGGTTCGAAATTGTTGTCCCGGCCAAATCTTTAGTCACCCTTCGACTGGAGATGTCTCGCCACTCTCGCACGCCAAGTTATGAGACGCCTTTTCAATCAGCTGAAGAGTGGGATCCACTCATCAAACCCAGGGTTTTCTAGCAAAGAGGAAAGTTCCGATACAGGTTCTTAGGAACAATCAGGAACAACCCCAGATCACCACTCACCTGACTCGAAATAGTCCACAAAAAATCAAAGCAAGGGTTGTCAGTTCTTGACTGCGCCCGCAAGTACGCCGCGCACCATCAGTC
>JAIOWW010000045.1 GCA_021741925.1 Pontimonas sp.
GGCAGGCGCGGCGAGCGGGAGTGGGGGTGCTTCCGGGGTGGCTTCAGTCATGAGGTGGTGCGACTTGGCGGTAGCGTCGCGACGCCCTCATCAGCAGGTGGGAACCCGGCCAACATGCACACGAACTCACTCCAGGCTTCCAGGTGAGGGCCAATCTCGGAGGTGGTGGGGCTCCACGAAGCTCTGACTTCTACCTGCGCTCCCGAACCCTCGGACTCCATCTCGCCAAACCCTGTTGACACGACCGAGGTCGTGGTGCCGGCGGCATGGAAATACGATGCGCCGGAGGAATCCAGGGCGTCAATCAACCAGGACCACGCGACGTTGGGCAAGAATTCGTCCTGTCCCATGAGCGGTTCAATGGGCGCTTGAGCAAACACCACCATTCGGTACGCAGACTCCCAGGCTTCGGGGACACTGGGGTCATAGAGAAAGACCAGTCTCCCCGTTCCGTATTCGTTGTCTGAGCTTGCGTGACGGGGTTCGACGTCAGCGGCCCAGGCCCGCTGAAAAGGGGCCAAACCTTCGGGTGCCGCGGTGTCAAAAACCCGGAGCTCGGTCCGAAGAGCTGCGCTATCAGCGGAGGCCATAGCGTCGAGAAACTCTTGGGGAGCGTCCGAAAAGGCCGCATCGCTGCTCATGTCCCCAGAATACGGAACCGCCCCAGGTCAAGGACTAGGGCGCGCCGCGGGACTCATTTCGTGCCGGTAGTAGAGCATTTTGGCGTCATCGGTAAGCAGGAAACGCAATTCCCATTGGGTGGGATCACCTGGCCACCACGACGGTATCCCCTGATGCTGATCTCGAGGGGGAGGTACGCTCGCCACCAGCAGTTCGGTGGTGAGCGGGGCGCAATATTCCCAGGTGATACGCCCCCCTTCAACCAGAACATGGCCACCGCCGGTCCTGGACAATACGGACGCGACGAGGTCGTGAGCTGGGTCGCCGGGCTCCCAGGGGAGCTGCTCCCACACTTGGCCCTCCAGAGCGGTCGCCAGGGCGTCTTGACACCACGGTGGTGCAGCCACGATGAGACGTTCGTTGGGTGCGCCTCGACTGACAATCTGGTGGCCGCGGAGGTCTCCACTCGCGCAGAGCACGATGAGCGGGGTGGTGCGAGGGAGCGGCACAAGTTCGCTGCGGACAGTGGCAGCGCCGACAATGACCGCGTCAGCACTCTCGCGCACTGAGGAGAGTAGGGCTCGATCTGCGCCCCTCGTGAGGCCGTGGGACGACCCCTGCGGGCTGACAGTGTCGCCCGCTGAATTAGTGACCATAATCGCTCGCACGCTGGTCTGTCCGCCGGGCATATAGAGCTGTTCCAGCGCGTGCCGTGACTGCTCGTTGGTGAGGTCAAAGACCTCTAGAGGCGCTGGAAAGACGCGGTACAGGTTCACTCTGTTGCGCCTTGAAGGGCTAAACCTTCCTCCACCTGGCGTTTGATGCGCCACAGCATTCCTGACATCCCTCTCAAGCGCAACATGCTGACAGCATTCTGGAGGCCAAGTTGAAGGGGAAAATCCGGTGGGACCGCAAGAACCTGATGAGGAGTCATTCCGTGAAGCCCCTGGACGAGAATGGAGGCGAAGCCCCGGGTGGTGGGTGCTTCCTCTGGGGCGGTGGCGTAGACGGTAACTTCCGTGGGCGTGGTGTCCACGGTGATGAACACCGGGGACTGGCATTCCTCTACTCGCTCCCAGGCGTCCGGATCAACGAGTTCCTCGGGAACAACTGGGAGATTGTCAGAGAACTCGAGCAGTAATTGCAGACGGTCAGCCACGCTCAAGGCCAAGAAGTCCTCGCGAATGGCAGCCAGCGAGGGGGGCAGGGAACTCTCAGACATCAGAAGACCCTAGGGCGCCTCGCCTGGATGGTCACCGGTGGTAATCGGAACGCGCACCGCAGAGCCCCACTCCGTCCACGATCCGTCGTAGTTCTTGACGCTGTCAAAGCCCAAAAGATACTTCATCACAAACCAGGTGTGGCTTGAGCGCTCGCCAATTCGACAGTAAGTGATGATGTCGTCTCCAGCCTGGAAACCCTGCTTCTTCACATAAATGTCCACCAGGTCGCTGTGGGCTTTGAACCGCCCATCCTCTTTCGCGGCGGTTGCCCACGGAATGCTCTTGGCAGTCGGGATGTGCCCGCCGCGCAAGGCACCCTCTTCCGGATATGCAGGCATGTGGGTGCGTTCCCCGGAGTATTCTTCGGGGCTTCGCACGTCGATGAGCGGTTTGCCGAGATGCGCCAAGACGTCTTCCTTGAAGGCGCGAATCTCGTCGTCGTTGCGCTCTACAACGGGGTATGTCGAGGGGCTGGGTGTGGGGACATCCTTCGTGAGGGGGAGACCCTGTGAAACCCAGGCGTCACGCCCTCCGTTAAGGAGGCGAACATCCTGGTGACCAAAGAGGGTGAAAACCCAGAGAGTGTAGGCGGCCCACCAGTTGCTCTTATCCCCATAGATCACCACTGTGTCATCGCGAGAGATGCCTTTCTGGGACATTAGTTCTGCGAATGCTTCGCCCTGCAGGTAATCCCTGACCACGGGGTCATTCAGCTCGGTATGCCAGTCAATTTTGATTGCTCCGGGAATGTGGCCGGTGTCATAAAGCAAAACGTCTTCGTTGGATTCAAGGAGGACTAGACCCTCGGTGCCGGAGTGCTCCTGGAGCCACGACGTGGTGACGAGTCGTTCTGGGTGGGCATAGTCGGCGAGCTCAGGGGAGGGGTCAGCGGGAATGGTCACGGTACTCCTTCAGTGATGCGGTGCGAGCGTCGAGCTAAGCTCGATACGCTGTCAATACTCTCCCACCGCACCCTGAACACTATCGGGGAAAGCTAAGAAATGAGTCAGGTTTCGGTGCCCATCACGTCGCTCCTTGATCGCCATCCCGTGATGTCTATCGACGCCATGTTGGCCCATTTTGTCCCGCCAGCGCAGTTCGAGACGGCAAGCCTTGACTCCTATAAGCCAGATCCTGCCTTCCCTTCGCAGGCCGAAGCGGTGGCAAAGGCCAGGGCTTTCGTTGCCGGCGCACCCGCGACGGGTGGAGGGTGGTTTCGCTCTGGCGGGAAGGGCACCCGCCCCGTGGTGAAGCCCGGGATCTATCTCGATGGCGGCTTTGGTGTGGGAAAAACACATCTCCTCGCGGCGATGTGGCATCTGATTCCTGGGCGCACCTATTACGGGACGTTTATAGAGTTCACCGCCCTGGTCGGCGCACTGGGGTACCGCGGCGCGGTGGACCATTTGACGGGCGCAGCCCTCCTGGCCATTGACGAGTTTGAGCTGGATGACCCCGGTGACACCATGGTGATGTCACGCCTTCTTGGCCAGTTGGTGCAGTCGGGGACCCGTCTCGCTGCCACCTCCAACACCCCTCCCGCAGCGCTCGGTGAGGGCCGGTTCGCCGCGGAGGACTTTCTTCGCGAGATCACGGCTCTGGCGGACAAATTCGAGACGGTCCGCATTGATGGTGAGGATTATCGAAAACGTGATTTTGAGGGGCATGCTCTGGTCCTGCACCCCGACGAGGCTGAGACTGCTGTGGCAGCGCTCCCCGGCGATGTGGCTGTCGATGTGTTCGGAGATGTGATCAACCATTTGGCGACGATTCATCCCAGTCGCTTTGTGGGCCTCGTGGAGGGCCTCGCGGCAGTCTCGTGGCGCGATGTGTTTCAGCTACATAGTCAAGCCCAAGCGCTGAGGCTTGTTGCCCTCATCGATCGGCTCTATGACGCTCGAATTCCGATCATCGCCACTGGTCTGCCCCTGGATGAAGTATTCGATGAGACGATGCTTGGCGGTGGGTATCCCAAGAAGTATTTGCGAGCCACGTCCCGACTGATTGCCCTGACCCGACTCGGGGCGAACCCACAGGGGAGTATCGAGGGCGTCCCATAAACTGAGCGTGCCCAACACCTTGAGGAGTCCATCCGCTATGGCAGGTTCACCGATGTCTTCATCCGGTCGCGAACGCTATCTGGAGTCGCTCTGGATTGAGCGGATTCTGCAGCGAGAGACAGCGGGCGGGCTGATCATTGTGGGGGCCGCCCTCCTTGCGGTGATCCTCGCTAACTCTCCCTTGGGGGATAGCTACTTCGGGCTGCGTGACACCTATCTCTCAGTGGGTGCCGGTGACTTCGTCTGGAAGATAAGCGTGGGGCATCTGACCGCGGACGGCCTCTTAGCGGTGTTCTTTTTCCTCGTAGGCCTCGAGCTCAAGCGCGAGTTTGTTTCAGGGGAGTTGAGGGACCCACGGAAAGCGATTGTCCCTGTTGTGGCAGCAATTGGTGGCGTGATTGTTCCGGCATCTCTCTACCTCTTGATTACGCAGTCACTGGGTGTTTCCGATGCCGCCAGGGGTTGGGCAATTCCCATCGCTACAGACATTGCTTTTGCTCTGGCTGTTCTCGCCTTGGTGGGAACCTGGTTGCCGCTTGCGCTTCGAACATTCCTCCTCACCCTGGCCGTGGTAGACGACCTCATTGGTATCACCGTCATCGCCCTGATTTATACCGAAGAGGTCGTCCTCTCGAACCTGTTCCTCTCGCTTGCGTTCGTCGCGGTATACGGATTCTTCGCTCAGCGATACAGAGAGTTCTTCCATGTGCGGGAAGGTGCTGCCTGGGTCATTCTTTTCCCGGTCGGTCTACTCGCCTGGATTTTCATGTATAACTCCGGAGTGCACGCCACTATCGCGGGAGTGTTGTTGGGACTCACCGTCCCGGTGTTGAGGTCTAAGCGGGAGCGTCTAGCCAACCCGGACTCGGAGGACCCTGGTTTGGCCGAGGTGTTTGAGCACAGATTCCGTGCACTCTCGGCAGGTGTTGCTGTGCCCTTATTCGCTTTCTTCGCCGCTGGGGTGAGCTTTGGCTCCGGTTTGGACGAGTTCGTCAGCTTCCTGGCATCGCCCGTGTCACTGGGCATCATTGTGGCGTTGGTGCTCGGCAAGAGTGTCGGTGTCTTCATCACGACCTTCCTGATTACGCGTATCCCAGGAATTGCACTTCCGAGAGGTATGGCCTGGATTGATTTGTTTGCGGTTGCATTACTCGCAGGAATTGGTTTCACTGTGTCGTTGCTCATCGGAGAGTTGAGCTTCGGTCTGGGCACGGTTCTGGGAGATGAGGCGAAGATCGGGATCCTCGTGGGTTCTGTGCTGGCTGCGCTTTTGGCCGCACTGATTCTGACGGGCCGCAATCGGCACTATCAGGCCGTTCACCTCAAAGAATCGTTGGATACAGACGGCGACGGCATCCCCGACGTTTTTCAAGACTCAGACGAAACACAGTCTTAACAATCACTCCCTTTCTGAAATCGCTCGGAAACACGCGAGCACACTGAGGGAAACCTTGGTGTTCCACACTGTCCCTTACGTGCCCCGGCACGCGTCCATAACAGACACACAAGGGAGACAACAATGGATTCAGGCCAATTAGCCTGGGGAATCACTGCCACCGCATTGGTGCTGTTGATGACCCCCGGCGTCGCTTTCTTCTATGGCGGCCTCGTCAAAGCGAAGAGCGTCGTCAGCATGATGATGATGAGCTTTGGCTCACTTGCCCTCGTTGGCGTTCTGTGGGTGCTCTACGGCTACAGCATGTCTGCCGTCGATGGTCCACTGCAGTTTGCAGGTAACCCTCTCTCGTCGTTCAGCCTCGAGGGACTCGGCAATGAGGATCTTCTCGGTGCTGCCTTCGGTGCGACCTTCGCGATTATCACTGTTGCGCTGATCTCGGGTTCCATCGCAGACCGTGCGCGTTTTGGACCGTGGATGGTCTTCGCAGGGGTATGGGCGACACTCGTGTACTTCCCCGTGGCTGCGTGGGTATGGGGTGGCGGTTGGATCCTCGAACTCGGCGATTTGATGGGTGGCCTCCCTAGCGTTATTGACTACGCCGGTGGAACTGCCGTCCACATCAACGCTGGTGCAGCTGCGCTTGCTCTCGCCATCGTTCTCGGTCGACGCGTCGTCTTCCAAAAGGGTGCCCACAAGCCCCACAACGTTCCCTTGGTTCTCCTGGGAGCAGCCCTGCTGTGGTTTGGATGGTTCGGTTTCAATGCTGGTGCAGAATTCCTCGCAGAGGGTATGCCGGGCGTGGGTCTCATCGTCGTGAACACCTTGGGTGCCACCGCGGCGGCTGTTCTTGGTTGGATGATTGTCGAGAAGCTCAAAGACGGTAAGGCCACCGCTGTCGGTGCCGCGTCCGGAGCTGTCTCGGGTCTCGTCGCGATTACCCCAGCCTGCGCAAACCTGACTCCTGGTTTCGCTTTGCTCCTGGGTGTCGTTGCCGGAGCCGTGTCCGCGTTTGCCGTCGACCTGAAGTTCAAGCTCGGTTACGATGACTCGCTCGACGTCGTGGGTATCCACCTAGTCGCTGGAGTTATCGGAACGCTGTATCTCGGGTTCTTCGCAATCGACACCGGACTGTTCACCGGTGGCGACTTCGGCCAGCTCACCGTTCAAGCCATCGCAGCTTTCGCTGTGCTGGGATACTCCTTCGTGGTCGCGCTGATTCTTGGTTTTGCCATCGACAAGACCATGGGTTTCCGTATCACTAGCGAAGATGAGGTCGCAGGAATTGACACCATCGTCCACGGTGAAGAGGGCTACCAGCTCGAGGAAGACGCACGCGTCTAACTCGGACCACAACGAAACGGGGTCAGTCTTCGGACTGGCCCCGTTTTCGTGCCGGGTGAGTGGTTCGTCCGGGTCTATATTTGCGAGGTGCCTTCTAGCTCGACGCTCGCGTCGTTTCTTGTGCTCGCCCTCGTGGTAATTGTGGTTCCCGGGCCCAGCGTTGTCTTTGTGATTGGTCGAGCGATGATTCTCGGGACCAAGGGCGCCATCCAGAGTGTGTTAGGAAATGCGGCCGGGGTAGGAGTTCAAATCGTCGCGGTGTCTTTGGGAGTAGGTGTGCTAATCGCATCGTCTCCGGTGATCTTCGGCATCGTCAAGGTTGTCGGGTCACTCTTCCTCGTGTATCTCGGTGTGGAGGGGATTCGCCACCGAAAGGACCTACGCCTCGAGCTCGACAGTCAGGTGGTCACTAGCACACGGAAAACCCTGATGGATAGTGCCATTGTGGGGATTACTAACGCAAAGACGCTGGTCTTCTTTATCGCAACACTTCCGCTTTTTGTAGAAGAGGGAGGGCTCTCGCCAGCTGTTCAAATGTTGATATTGGGCGCTCTGTTCTTTGTCATCGGTATTGCCAGTGACATGGTGTGGGCGGTGGCGGCGGGTGTTGCTCGTCAAAGGCTTGTGGACTCTCCCCGAGGTCTCGAGTGGGTTCGCTTCGGCGGGGGAGTGGCGCTCGCTCTGCTGGGCCTCTACCTCGGGTACTACTCCCTAACGTCCTAAGGTCAGGTCAAACTTCGCGCGATGCGCTGAAGAGCGCTCCAGAAAAGGTTTTCCGGTGCCCGAGCTTGCAAGTACCGTGCGAGACGATTCCTGATTCCTGCTTGGGAATGCTGGAGTCTGACGAAGTAGTGTTCTCGCCCGGGAGAGTGTTCATCGAGATCGTAGACCTTCAACCCGTGTTTCCATAGGACAAAAGGCAAGCTGAACTGGTCACGGGTCTGAAATCTTGAATAGAGATCCCACCATTCCTCCATAGCACCCTGGAGGGATGGAGAGGAATGGCGCCGGAAAATAACCGATCCTTCCCACATACCGCCAGTGTCAGGAAAGCCAGCATCCTCGTAAAACTGGAGTTCTTCTGCCACCGCCTCCGGGTTGTCGACTTTCTTTCGCAAGAGACATGCTCGAGCTTCATCGCGCACGCTTGATCTCGCATAATGCCTGTACATTCCGATGTCCGCGCCAGATCGCTCGAATGCCTCGAAGAGGGGAAGAAGATCATTAATGGGTCGGACGTTGGCGTCCACATAAACTGAGAGACCATCGGGTGCGAGCGACGTGTAGTGCAACATCTTGTGGTGGCGGTTATTCAGGCGCGGCGAGCCGAAATCCTGAGTCGGTGAGTATTTCTCGGACCAGCCCGAGTGAGATTGTCCGGCATCCGAAATGAGTGCTGTTTGAATATCTGGACTCTGCCTCAGGGGAGGCCATGGTTCTTCGAAGGCTCCGAAGACCGAGGTGTAAAGACAAAATTTATTTGCAACCGTAATGTGGCTAGTCTAGCTTGGGCAAGCTATTCTTGCGCAATGGCCACGGATCAAAAGAAGAGGGTGGTTCTCTTTAGACGTGGTGGCGCAATGTTCTCGAATTTATGGTCGGTGACCGGCTTCTTGAAGTGGGCTGAGTCTTCTGGCGTCGAGCCCCTCATCGACTTTCAGACAGAGAAGCCGATGAACTACTGGGAAGGTGCCGAGCCGAGAAATGGTTGGACAGATTATTTTGAGCAGACATCCCCTCTGAGCCTTGATGACGTTCTGAGTTCTGAGAACTATGAAGTTTTCACCTCGCGTCCCCGCGGATTCCCAACGGGCGACTACTCCCAGAGCCCGGGCTATAGGGAGCTATTTCTTTCCCGAATTCACCTCAACGATGTGATGGATGTATACGTCGATCAGTGGCTGGCGATGCTTCGTCAGTGCTCAAAGCCTCTTGGCGTGCATTTCAGGGGAACAGACATGCGCGTTGCCAAATCACATTGGGCACCACCAACTAGTTATCAGATGCTCCGGACCATTGATTTTGCGCTCGACACGCGCGACTTTGACCATATCTTTGTCGCGACTGAGGATGAGCGCAATCTGTCATTCCTCCTGAAACGGTACGGCTCGATGGTGGTGACCTCGGATTCGTTTCGCACGGACAAACAGCACAAGATGAGTCGGATTGCC
>JAIOWW010000046.1 GCA_021741925.1 Pontimonas sp.
CCTGGGATGGAGAGTCGCGGTTCTGCGAAGACAGCCACAGCGCCTACGATGAGATTCGTGCGCACATTAGGCCGGGAGATGTTGTTCTTGTGCTCGGCAGCACCGATGAATCATTGTCCGAGATGGTCCAGAAACTGAAGGCAGACCTCGCGTGAGAATACTTCTCTTGGGCAGCGCCCTGGCTTTGGGTTTCTCCCTCTTTCTGACCCCGCTGTTTATTCGCCTCTTCGCGAAGATTGGGTGGGGACAATTCATTAGACAAGATGGCCCCAAGACTCACTATGTGAAGCGTGGTACCCCCACAATGGGTGGCATCGTCATCTTGTCGGCGGTTTTGTTTGGCTTTTTTGGTGCACACCTCATCGAAGGTCGAATGCCGAGTCCCTCGGGTCTGCTGGTTGTTGGTCTGATGATTGGGTTGGGACTGGTCGGATTCCTCGACGATTTCTCTAAAGTGCGGCGCCAGCAATCCTTGGGCCTCTCACCGCGGGGAAAAGTAATCGGACAACTTACGGTGTCCATCGCTTTCGCATGGGGTGCAGTGTCATTCCGCGATGAGAATGGTGTGACTCCGGCGGCCCAAGGAATTTCGGTGGTGAGAGGTGCAGATCTCCTCTCCTTCGTGGAGTGGGGCTATTGGGCCGCAGTCGTCGCGTTCGCGATCTGGGCGACCCTAATTATTGTGGGAACCTCCAATGCTGTGAACCTCACCGATGGGTTAGACGGCCTCGCCAGTGGCGCGACAATCCTCGTATTCGTCGCGTACGTCATGATCACCTTTTGGCAGTTCAACCAATCCTGTTTTCGGGCTTTCCCCGACGAGGACGTCCTGTACAAGTGTTATGAGGTGCGAGATTCGCTCGAGCTCACGGCGCTCGCGGCCATCGTGGCAGCCAGCCTGATTGGGTTCCTCTGGTGGAATACCTCTCCCGCAAAGATCTTCATGGGGGACACGGGATCGCTTGCCCTGGGTGGTGGAGTAGCGGCTCTTGCGCTGTTCTCTCGAACGGAAGTCCTGCTTCCGGTTGTCGGTGGATTGTTTGTCATCCTGACGGGGTCTGTGATTCTCCAGCGCCTGTATTTCAAGGCAACAGGGGGACGCAGGATTTTCTACTCATCACCGTTGCACCACCACTATGAGATCAAGGGTTGGGCTGAGGTGACCATCGTGGTGAGATTCTGGCTCATCGCCGGGCTCTTCGCGGCGGTGGGTGCAGGACTGTTCTATCTGGAGTGGCTCAGTCGTTGAGTGAGGACACCCTTTCGGGTTTGACCAGCTGGAACTCTTCCTGGGCCGGTCTTCGTGTCCTTGTGGTGGGGTTGGGCCAAACCGGATTTGCGCTCGTAGACACCCTGTGTGAACTCGGGTGCGAGGTGTCCGTGGTTGCCGCTGGGGCACATGGTGACCTCGTCAACCTTGCCGAGGTTGTGGGCGCAAGCGTCATCGTCGATGAGGATTCGCGTCGGGCTGATGTTGTGGGGTCGAGCTCGTGGGATCTGGCTGTGGTGTCACCCGGGGTTAAGCCCGAGGATCCCGTCATCACACAACTCGTCACATCGGGTGTTCCGCTGTGGTCGGATCTTGACCTTGCGTGGCGAGTGAGGGATAAGTCAGGCGACCCAGCGGACTGGATCATGGTCCAGCACGGTGTGGAGAGTGACACTGCGGTGGATGTGGCGCAACGAATATTTCAGGCAGCAGGAGAGCCCACAAGAGTCGTAGGGTATGGCGCCTCCCCGGTTCTTGACGCACTGCGCGAACCGAGAACCTACGCCGCATTGATTGTTCAAGTCTCAGCGGCGTCGCTGCAGTGGCGCGCGAGGTTCCCCCAAAGCCTCATCAGCCCCTCCGTGACGGTCTCGCTGGAGACCAAAGGCGTTGGCGGTAGTGGAGTGTTTTTCGACGGGACAACCCAGGCCTGCGTTTATCGCAAAGCCGTGGGCCCCACCGAAGCGCAAGTTCACGACGCCGAAGTCGTGGAGGGAGCACGAGCAATCGGTCTGGGTCTCGATTCTCCGGGCATGAGCGATATTGGGCTTGTGGAGGGCATCATCGTGGACCGAGCGTTTCTCGACGATCGAGTGCACCAGGCACTCGAAATCTCGACGCTGGAGGAGGTTCGTGAAGCGGGGTGGCAGATCCCCGAACAGCTACCTGCCCTCTTCGCTGCTATCGCGATGACACGGTCGAGGGACGTGGCGCCGGCACTCATTGCGGGTGTCCTGAGCCTTCCCTGAGCCCCAGGGTAGTGGCGCTTAATCGGCGCGCCTTAGCCGTTCTTTCTGCGTTTTCCCCGCACACTTGAGGGTAATCCTCATCCGTCAACCGTGGGATGAAGGTTCCGTGGGTGAAGGGCGGTGAGCGGGCAGTGACTCAAGTCGCATCCAAGTCGTCCGCGCCTCGCGTCACGGTGAGTGTGAAGCGCCTTTTTGGACGGGAATCCGCCGACTACGTGGTGATGGTGTCCATGGTGTTTTTCCTCGTGATTTTCGGTTTGGTTATGGTCCTCTCCTCCTCCTTTGTCGGGTCTGCTCTGGGTAATGACGGGAATTTTTTTGCCACCTTCTTCCGCCAGGTGGTATGGGTGTTGCTGGGCGTCCCCGCAATGCTGGTGATTTCGCGCTTCCCCGCGCGAGCATTGAAGAAACTGGCTCCGCCGATATTTCTGGTCTCGTTGCTGCTGCAAGGTCTCGTATTCACTCCTCTAGGAATCACCTCCGGTGGTAACACCAACTGGGTCAACATCGCAGGGTTCACGGGGCAACCATCGGAAATTTTGAAGGTTGCCATGATTATTTGGATGGCTGCGATCCTCGCTGACCGCATCGATCAGGTCGAGGATTACCGCACCCTGATGCGCCCTCTGGGGCTCGGGGTTCTGATTGCGTTGGGCCTGGTCATGATGGGGCAAGACCTGGGAACCATGGGTGTCATGGTGGTGATTGCACTCGGAATCGTTTTCCTTGCCGGCGCCAAGTTGAGTCACCTCTTCACTGTCGTAGCGGTAATTGCTGCGGGAGTAGCGATGCTGGCCATGCTGAGTCCCTCTCGAATCAGCCGCATCATGACGTGGTTCTCTGGTTGCGCCGAAGAAGACTATCTCGGCACCTGTTGGCAGATTGTGCACTCCACTTATGCGCTGGGCTCTGGAGGGATTCTGGGCGTGGGGCTCGGAAACTCTCGCGCCAAATGGTCCTGGCTGCCACACGCCGAAACCGACTTCATCTTTGCCATCGTCGGAGAAGAATTGGGTCTTATCGGGACCAGCATGGTGATCCTCTCGTTCGTGATTCTTGCCGTAGCGATGGCGCGAATGGTGCGTGCTCAGCCCGACCCCTTCGCCCGCCTCGTTACCGGGGGAGTCATGGTTTGGTTGATAGGCCAGGCTCTTATCAATATTGCTGTGGTCCTCGAGGTTCTTCCCGTTCTCGGTGTGCCCTTGCCCTTCCTCTCGGTGGGCGGATCGGCGTTGATGGCCTCTCTGGTGGGCATCGGAGTGGTTATGGCCGTGAACCGGCACGACGCAATCTCCGTCACGGCGGGTAAGAATCGACGGAGCGCGTCTCGATGATGAGGGTGATACTCGCCGGCGGTGGCACCGCGGGCCATGTGAATCCTCTGCTTGCAGTGGCCCATGAGCTGGTTCGGCAGGGTTCCTCTCGTGTAGAAGACATCGTGGTGATCGGCACTGCAGAAGGGTTGGAGACTCGTCTTGTTCCCGATGCCGGTTTTGCGCTAAGCACCATCGCGAGGTTGCCTTTCCCTCGCAGAATCAACGCCCAAGCGCTGCTCTTCTGGCCACGGTTTGCCGCAGCGGTTGTGCGAAGTATTCGGATTATTCGTTCGCATCGCCCCGATGTTGTCGCGGGCTTTGGTGGCTACGTGTCGGCTCCGGTGTACGTTGCGGCTTGGCTTCTCCGGGTGCCCTTGGTGATTCACGAAGCTAACGCCGTGCCGGGCTTCGCCAACCGCTGGGGGGCGAGGCTCACGCCCCACGTCGTGACAACGTTCTCACTCACCAAACTCCCTGGCGCGACCCTCCTCGGGATGCCGATGCCGCGAAGCATCACCCATCCTGACTCATCGCCCACCCTCGCGTCTGCGCGAACACATTTTGGTTTGTCGCCGCGAAAAAAGACACTCCTTGTCACGGGAGGATCCCAAGGGTCTGTGTCGGTCAACTCGACAGTCCAGGCAGTGGTGGGAGATGTCCTCGCGGCCGGATGGCAAGTACTGCACATTGTGGGAAACAGAAACCCCCTTCCGACGACGGACACTCCGGGTTATGTGGCGCTCAAATACTGCGATCGGATGGATCTCGCCTTTGCAGCCGCCACGGCCGTCATTTCCCGGGCCGGCGCTGCGACGGTGTCTGAAATTCAAGTCTTGGGGCTACCCGCAGTATTCGTTCCCTACCCTGTGGGCAACGGCGAGCAAGAGAAAAACGCGTGGGATTCTTTGCAGGCTGGCTCCGCCGTATTGGTCTCGGATGGCGATTTCACACCCGATTATGTGCGAGCGACGGTGCTGCCTCTGCTGGGAGACGACTCGGCTTTGGAGCGCATGCGCCAGCGTGCCGCGGGCCTCGGACGAGCGAATGCTGCCTCAGAGTTTGTCCGGGTGATGCATCATGCCCGCTCCGGTAGCAGAAAGGTCCCTTCGTGGTCAGACTAGAATTAGGCCGTGAGATCCCCGACAAGCTGGGCTCTGTGCATTTCATCGGTGTCGGGGGCTCTGGGATGAGCGGAATTGCTCGAGTGTTGGCTGAGCGAGGCCTCAGGGTCTCTGGATCAGATCGGTTCGCCTCGGAGGTAACGGAGTCTCTTCAGGGCTCCGGCATCACCGTGTTCGTAGGCCACGATCCTGGTCATCTCGGCGCGGCCACGACCGTCGTCATCTCGAGTGCTGTGCGAGAAGACAACCCGGAGTTGGTGGAGGCCCGCGCTCGCGGTCTCCAGGTGTTGCATCGGTCGGAAGCATTGCGCTGGATTATTCGGGGCAAGAGAGTGCTCGCAGTGGCGGGGTCTCATGGGAAAACTACCTCTACAGCGATGCTGGCGACTGCGCTTGATCGCTCAGGTCGGCCCATTGGAGCTGTTAATGGTGGTGTGGTCAGCGAGTGGGGAGTTTCCTCCCGATGGGGCGTTGATGAACTTTTTGTGATTGAAGCCGATGAGTCTGACCGTTCGTTTGTCGATTACCAGCCAGCTGTCGCGATGGTGACCAATATTGCTCCAGACCATCTCGATTTCTATGGCACTCTCGAGGCCATCTACGACTCCTTTGAGGAGTTTGCGCGTAGCGCGACCGAAACGGTGGTTCTGTGTGCTGATGATGAGGGAACTCGCCACCTCGCGACGAGGCTGGGTGATGACGTCACCACCCTTACCTACGGCACAGACCCACAAGCCGATGTGGTTCAAACCGACTTGGGGGCGGGCCCCCTTGCTACCTTCACGGTCACCTACCAGGGCATCAGTGCACGTTGCGAATTAGGCGTTCCTGGACGACTGAACGCTCTCAACGCAACGGGGGTGATTGCGTCTCTTGTCGCCAGCGGATACGCGCTCGAGGACGCAGCTCGAGCCGCGAGTGGTTTCCGAGGCGCCGATCGACGGTTCCAGTTCCATGGGGAGATTGCCGGTGTTCGTTTTTATGATGACCACGCCCATCACCCCACGGAGGTTGCCGCTGCCTTGGAGACTGCTCGTGCGGTAGTGGGGGAGGGATCCGTCATCACGATGTTTCAGCCTCACCTATATTCCCGCACGCAATATATGGCCAGTGAGCTTGCCGAAGCGTTTTCTGCGGGGAGCGACCACACGATTTTCCTGGACATTTTTGGATCCCGCGAAGACCCGATCGAGGGCGTGACCACGGATCTGATTCTTCAGAGGATGGCACCCGGAGTGTCCTATGACTTTGAACCGGATTGGGATAGAGCCTGTGATCTGGCGGTGGCGAGGGCTAAGCCTGGAGACATCGTCTTAACGATGTCGACGGGGGACCTCTACCAAATCGTCCCCCAACTCCTGGCAGCCAAACAACGCTCGGTTGAGGCGTCCGGTGGATAGACCAGAGGGTTTCCAGCCGAAAAAGTCCCGTGGCTCCTCGCCTCCACGCCGGAATTCACCGAAGCCCACTGCTCGGGTGAAGGCTGCAACCAAGCAGCGAGTATCCGCAGAGAAGGCAGAGTATCGGCGGTTTACCCAAGCGACGAGACGTCGTCGCATCACCTGGGCTGTGTCGTTGGGCAGCGTCGGTCTGCTGATGGTGAGTGTCGTAGTGCTGACCCTGTCCCCACTGCTCGCCTTCCGTGAGGTCCGTGTCGAGGGTGGCGATAGGGTCACCTCGCAAGCGGTGGCTGATGCTCTCTCGAGCCTCTACGGCGAGCCTCTCGCTCGAGTGAACGATGAGCGGGTTCAGACTGCCCTGGAGCCCCTCACGCTGGTGCAGGCCTTTGAAACACGTATCGAACCTCCGGGAACGCTGGTCGTGACCATCATCGAAAGAAAGCCACTCGGCGCCGTGTTGGCAGGCGAGACTTTTGACGTCGTTGATGCGGCCGGAGTGACGTTATGGGAAGAGCCAACTCTCCCCTCGGGGCTGCCCAGAATTCTGGTCGGTGCGGATCCACAATCCCCGAGTTTTAGCGCGATTACGAGAGTTCTGCGGGCCCTCCCTGATGAGCTTCTGCTCCAGATAGAGGGCATCACCGCAACCACTCTTGATGACGTTCGTTTCACGATTCGTGGTAGTTCACACGAAGTTGTCTGGGGATCCTCAGAACGCTCACCGGAGAAAGCACGAGTGTTGAAAGCCGCGTTGATTGCTGTCGATTCTGAAGAATCGAAGGTTATTGACGTGACCACACCGGACAGCGTGGTCGTTCGCGCCCGGGGCTGAGTTTTTCTCTCCTAAACCGGGTTCCGCGACACGCCCAGAGCCTCCTCCCTGGAATCGCCTTGGCGCCTTACCGTCAGTCGAGAGCAAAAAGTGAAGAAAACTCTCATCTTCAACTAGAGCTTGAAGGTTTATCACGAAGGAGAGCCGGTGTCCGGTCAACATAACTACAACGCCCTCATCAAGGTAGTGGGGGTCGGGGGTGGTGGCGTCAATGCAGTCAACCGCATGATCGATCGTGGCCTGCGTGGTGTTGAGTTCATTGCCATCAACACTGACGCGCAGGCGCTGTTGATGAGTGACGCGGACGTGAAGCTTGACGTGGGTCGAGACCTCACCAGGGGATTGGGTGCCGGTGCGGACCCCGAAGTGGGTCGTCGAGCTGCCGAGGACCACCAAGAGGAAATAGAACAAGCTCTCGCCGGTGCGGACATGGTGTTCGTCACGGCGGGCGAAGGTGGTGGAACGGGAACCGGCGGGGCGCCTGTTGTTGCCCGTATCGCCAAGTCGATTGGCGCACTCACCGTGGGTATTGTTACGAAGCCTTTTGCTTTCGAGGGTAAGCGCCGTATGTCGCAGGCTGAAGTGGGTGTTCAGGCTCTCAAAGACGAAGTCGACACCCTCATTGTGGTTCCCAACGACCGACTGCTCGAGATCTCGGATCGCACCATCAGCATGCTGGAGGCTTTCGAAACCGCGGACCATGTCCTGTTGGCGGGCGTTCAAGGCATTACGGACCTCATCACCACACCTGGTCTGATCAACCTCGACTTCGCTGATGTGAAGTCAGTAATGCAGGACGCGGGAACCGCCCTCATGGGGATTGGTTCGGCCCGTGGTGCAGACCGCGCTATCAAAGCGGCCGAGCTCGCCGTGGCCTCACCGCTTCTGGAATCGAGCATCGAAGGGGCGCAGGGTGTCCTGCTGTCGATCCAAGGTGGGTCAAATCTGGGCCTCTACGAAATCAACGACGCCGCGAAACTCGTCGAGGAGGCAGTCCATCCCGATGCCAACATCATCTTCGGAGCGGTCATCGACGACTCTTTGGGTGACGAAGTTCGCGTGACCGTGGTGGCGGCAGGATTTGATGAATCCCAGCAACGGGCATCTGCCGCTGTCGCTCCAGCTAGTGACGGGGAGAGTCAACCCTCGAGCGCTGGTGCGACCCCGGAAGCCGAAGAATCGTGGTTACTGCCGTCTGAGGAGCGCCCGGCTTCCGTGCCCGAGGAAGCTCCGGCTTTCGCGGCGGAGGCTGACGAGGACAACGAGCTCGACGTTCCCGAATTCCTCCGCTAGAGGCTCCTGTGTCCGAGACGCTTGCGGATCGGTGGCGGGGGGTTCAGGAGCGAGTAGCCGAGGCCTGTCGAGACGCTGGTCGCAGCCCTGACGAGGTCACCACCATTGTGGTGACGAAGTTTCATCCGGCGGCTCTGGCGCGGCAACTCCACGAGTTGGGGGTGCGCCATGTGGGGGAGAACCGTCACCAGGACGCCGCTCCCAAACAGCTGGAAGTGGCAGATCTGGATCTCACATGGCACTTCGTCGGGCAGTTGCAATCCAATAAGGCGCGGGCCGTCGCGTCATATTGCGATGTCATCCACTCCG
>JAIOWW010000047.1 GCA_021741925.1 Pontimonas sp.
AGGTTTACTGGCCTCCGCAGGTGTTTTGAGCGTTATTGGTGGTTTAGCCGCTCAGTCTGTGCTGGGCAACCTGTTCGCCGGCATCCAGCTGGCCTTCAGTAACGCAATTCGTGTGGGCGACGTGGTGGTCGTGGAAGGCGAGTGGGGCACCATTGGAGAAATCACGCTCTCCTATGTCGTGGTTTACATCTGGGACGAACGCCGATTGATTGTTCCCTCTACCCACTTCACCAGTAGTTCCTTTGAGACCTGGACCCGGAAGTCCTCGAAGGTTCTGGGAACTGTCTATATGGACCTCGACTGGCGTGTGCCAGTTTCCCAGGTCCGCCGTGAATTTGATGCGTTCCTGAGGAAGAATCCCCTGTGGGACAAGCGAGCATCGAGCGTTCTCGTGACAGACGCAAGGGGTGGATATGTTCAGGTTCGTTTCCTGATCTCTGCGGAAGACTCCTCGAAACAGTGGGATCTGCGGTGTGAGGTCCGAGAGCACATGGTTACCTGGCTCCAAAAGAATCACCCCGAAGCGCTCCCGGTCTCCCGGGTATACCTGGAGAATCCCAAGTCCCCTCGGAAAACTCGGATAAAGTCCACTCCGTGACGATTCGCCCCATACGCATCACAGGCGACCCGGTACTCCACTCCCCTGCAGCACCCGTCACCCGGTTCAATGACGAGCTACAGGAGCTTCTCATCGACATGGTGGACACCATGCGCGCGGCACCCGGTGTAGGACTCGCCGCGCCCCAAATAGGCGTCTCTCAGCAAGTCTTCGTGTGGGAGTGGACCGACGATGACGGGATTCTCCAGCAGGGTGCCATCATCAACCCCACGCTCCAGGTTGGGCCTCTCGAAGGGAGAAAAGCTGACCCGGAAGCAGATCTCGAGGGTTGCCTCTCAGTACCTGACTTTCGTTTCCCCCTCACCCGGGCACCCAAGGTAGTTCTGCGTGGCACCACACCTCAGCAAACGGAGCTGCAGATAACAGCTGAGGGTTGGCTTGCCCGAATTTTTCAGCACGAGTTCGATCATCTCCAGGGATCTTTGTATATCGACAAGTTGCCCTGGCGCCAGAGAAGGGCTGCGCGGAAAGAAATTCGAGCTGAAGGCTTTGGTAGCCCCGGCCAATCCTGGCTTCCCGGTGTGGATGACTACGAGTCAGACCATGACGCCGAAGAAGCGTAAACCCGCCGCCACCGCGCCTGCTGCCAGCAAGACAATGAGAAAAGGTGCTCGGAAGTAGAGCAGAATCGCCGCGACACCCACCGCAGGGACCCGGGCATCGAGGCTGACGCCCATCTCGGACTGCAAGGTTTGCGACATCACAAGGGAAGCCAACAGCGCAACCGTCACCAGACCGGCCACTCGAGACATCAAGGCACCCTCGACAAATCGCGGAGGAACCAGGTAACCGAGGTTTTTCAGCACCCAGACCACCACTCCGGCTGCGATGAGTGCAATCCATATCGTCATGAGTCTGCCCCCTCTGCGCGAGAGGGCGCGTGAGGCGCAACCCTGTGCCTGTATATAGCAAGGGCAATACCTACTGTTGCTGCCGCAAGAACGGGAATCCCCGGGGGTACGACAGGGATGAGCACTACAGTGACCGCCGCGGCCGCTATAGCAACAGCAATCGGCTCCTTGGAGGCCAGGCGGGGCCATAGAAGCCCCAGGAAAGCGGCAGCAGCCATGGCATCAAGACCCCAGGTGCGAACGTCACCCAATGCATCGCCCGCCAGCGCGCCCACCAGGGTTGTAAGATTCCATCCCGCGTACAACACGAGCGCGGTGGTCCAGAAACCGTGCCTCGCTGATTCCTGGTCCGTCTGAGCTACCGCCACCGCAGTGCTCTCATCCACCGTGAGATGGCCGGCTAACGCTCTCTTCCAAAAACCAGGGCCGATAATCGGGGACATCCGAAGCGCATACAGGCCGTTTCGAAGACCCAGGAGACCGGCGGAGGCTATCGCGGCTCCAGCCGCCGCAACTCCCCCTGTCCCAATAATCCCGATAAAGGCAATTTGGGATGCCCCCGAAAACATCAGAAGGCTCAACACCATTGTCTGCCAGACGCTGAATCCCAACGCAACGGACAACGCACCAAATGAAATGCCATTGAGCGACACCGCCAAGGCAACCTGAAATCCTTGAGCCCTCGCGCGACGGTTATGGGCGTCCTGAAACTCCTCAGTCACGAGACCCTGAGCTCTGGGTGTTCACCCCGTGCACACCGTTGTGGAACTTGAGAGTGGGGAACGCTGCGGAAACACTGAAGCCCACTCCGGGAACCCGGTGAGCGGAAAACACCCCGCCAAACGTTTCAGTGCGTGTTTGCATCTCTTTCATCCCTCGGCCCGAGAGGATCTCAACGAGGGCCGCTTGGTCGTCCTCTATCGTGTATCCGGCATCGTCGGGGGACGTAAAGCGGCGCCTCGCGCGAATACCGTCGTCATCGACCCGCACGTGAAGTCCCTGTCCACTCCAGCTCATTCCCACTTTGACAGTGGTTCCAGGGCCCCCGTGTGCCCGCGTGTTATTGAGGCTCTCTTGCAGAATGCGGAAGATTGCCAGTTCCGCACTGGGAGTAATCGGGAATGGCGTGCCACTCTCTTCAAACTTGACCGCTATTCCCGACTCGTTCATGGCCTCGAAGAGGTCATGAATCGACACCAGACTCGGGAGGTTCGCCACTTCCTCCGCCCCATCGCGAGACACATTGACAACTCGTCGAATGTCGCTGAGAACCGCTCTCGCCGAATCTGCGATTGCCTCCGCCGCTCTGGAGGCCACTTGAGGGTCAGACACTGCGGTGAATTTCGCTCCCTCAGCTTGGGAAATCAAGCTGGTCAGGGTGGCTGCGGCGGCATCATGGACTTCACTGATTACGCGCATCCGATCAGCCTGCTCGGCAAGCTTCACTTCGAGCTCGGACTTTTCCACATAGCCCTCAAACGCGGTGTCGAGAGAGGCTTGAGACGGCTCCGAGGAAGACCTCCAACGCAGAGTAAGCACGACGATCAGACCAAGCGCGATGACCAACAAACCCGCCAGTGTCGGAATCAGCCAGATGGACTGGGTTGCCAGAAAGTCTGACATGAGTCCCTTTCCTATGGGCGTTGCTGGAGGAGGAGTTCTTGCTCCTCGACTTGGACTCGAACCAAGAACCTACCGGTTAACAGCCGGTTGCTCTGCCAATTGAGCTATCGAGGATTACGACGCTAAGCCACGATGCTACCAGAGCACCACGCGCCGTTTTCGCCCTCTCAGGCTAGTAGCCAGCCTCCACATCGACAACACCGACCATGGTCTTACCTTCCACATAAGCAGCCACATTGGCGCTAATCCGCCGCGCCAGTAAGGGCTGCGTCATGGGCGGAGTATCGGCCGAATGTGACGTGATTACGATTCTCCTCTCCTGCCAGATGGGGTGGTCATCGGGGAAGGGTTCGGGGTCCATGACGTCCAACCCCGCACCAAAAAGATCCCCTGTCGTCACAGCCTTCAGGACCGCCTCCTCATCCACCAACGAACCGCGGGCAATATTGACAAGCACCGCGTGATGGGGAAGAAGTGCAAGCTCTCGCTCACCGATGACGTGTGCAGTGTCGGTTGTCGCCGCAGCAGCAACAATTACCGCATCGGCGTCAGGCAGGAGGTCATGGAGGTGCTCCGCTGAAACAGTCCGTGATGCACCGGGGACATCGCCGCCACTGCGCCTGACAACACTGACGCGCGGCCGAAAAGGTGCCACCAAGTCTAAAAAGGCGCGGGCGACACCACCGGCGCCAAGAAGGACGATGTGCCGACCAAAGAGCGACATGCCTGTTCGCTCTTGCTGCCAGTGAGCGTCACGAGCTTTGCGCGGCAGCTCCCGCAGCGTCCCTAAAAGCAAGGCTAAAGCGTGCTCCGCGACGGGCTCTGAATACGCACCCTTGGCGGAGGTCACCACAGGTCGATGCGCTTGGGGGGACGCAGCGATCTTCGCTAGGACTGAGGCAAAAGCATCGACGCCGGCCCAGGGTAATTGAATCCACTCGATCCCGGGGAAACTATCCAGAATCTCCTGGAGCGCTTCGGCTCCACTCGGGCTCACCCAGAGCAAACCCTTTGTCGTGTGATCGAGTGGCTGGAGTGTGCCCCCTCCCTCGCTGACGGCCGACACAAACATCTCAGTGGTGAAGGGCTCCATCGACACCGGTCCGCCTAGCAAAGGGGGGTGTGGTAGCGAGTCACCACTCCAGTCGTTGTGTTGAATGCCCATTAGTCGTCGCGCAATTCTCGACGCCTAGCTTCAATTCTGACCAATTGCTCCTGGACCACACGGTGGGCCGCAGGGTCAGCCTCAGCATCCGTCCGCTGAAGAGTACTCATCAATTCAGCCTTCTGTCGCAGGAGGTCTCGATCTAACAGTGTCGCAGTGACACCGAGGCAATATCTCTCCGTCTGGGCCTTGCTCTCGGGCAGTGGGGCAACGGAGAGCTGGCCGACCAGAGGTTGAAGGGCTTCGGGCGTCTCCGCGGTCACCCGCGACACCCACGCGCCCTCCCGGTACTGGTCGAAGACCGAGAGCATGGCATCGCGCACTAAGGCCAGTGCCGCGTGGGAGAACTGAGTCGATAAGACCGCGGTGGCACGCTCGGCGGGAACGACATCAGGGTGTTGGAGCAACACCATCAACACGTCTCTTTCCAGAGTGGTGACGGGGTCCTTCGAGAGTGACTCCATTGTGTAGGGCTTATCGCGCTCTGGCGCAGGGGCTGTCGGTGATGTTGCTGGAGTGGTGTTTGTGGCTCCCGCCCGAATCTCTCGCAGGACATCATCGGGGTTCATCCCCAGCCATCCCGCCAATTCCCTTGCATAGCCGTCTCGGATTACTCGGTCTCTAATCTTGGAGACCACGGGGGCTGCTGCACGCAGCGCCAGCGTTCGCCCTTCCACGGTGTTCAAGTCACACTGGTCCATAACCTGTTTGATCATGAATTCATACATCGGCCTGCGATGCGCAATGACTTCTCGGAGGGCCTCATCGCCTTTGGTGATCCGCACATCACAGGGATCCAGGCCTTCCGGGGGAACGGCAACAAACGTCTGTGCCGCAAAGCGGGATTCTTCCGCAAAGGCCCGTGATGCAGCCTTCTGGCCGGCCTCATCCGGGTCGAAGGTGAAGATGACCTCCCCTTTTGTGGCTTGTGCGGGGTCATCGGAGTCCCCGAGGACTCTGCGCACCACGGTGACGTGGTCTCCACCGAATGCCGTGCCACAGGTCGCCACAGCGGTGGTAATTCCCGCCAAGTGACAGGCCATCACGTCGGTGTAGCCCTCGACTATGACGACCTGTCGCTGCTTCGCGATATCGCGCTTGGCAAGATCCAAGCCATAGAGAACACGGGACTTGTGATACACCGCTGTCTCCGGAGTGTTCAGGTATTTCGGACCCTGATCGTCCTCGCGGAGCTTTCTCGCCCCAAACCCAATGGTTTGACCCGTAACATCTCTAATTGGCCACACCAGTCGCCCTCGGAAACGGTCGTAGACGCCTCGGTCTCCCTGGGAGACCAGCCCCGCATCCAGAAGCTCCTGAATGGTGAAACCCGCCGCAACGAGGTGTTTGGAGAGCGCGTCATAAGACGCGGGCGCATAGCCCACCCCAAAACGCTCCGCTGCCAAAGCGTCGAAACCACGTTCACCGAGGAATGTGCGCCCGAGTTCCGCCTCTGGCTTTCCCAAGTGCTCCCGGAAGAACTTTTCTGCGGCTTGGTTAGCGGCATACAAACGTGCCCGGTTTCCCGCCGGCGCGCCACCGCTACCCTCTTCATAAGTCAGCTGGTACCCGACCCGCTCGGCAAGACGCTCTACGGCCTCTTGAAAACTCAGGTGATCGATTTTCTGCAAGAAACTATAAACATCTCCACCCTCGCCACAGCCAAAACAGTGATAAAACCCTGCTTGGGGGCGAACGTGAAAACTAGGGCTTCGCTCATCATGAAACGGGCATAGCCCCTTCATCGAGCCGACACCTGCGGACTTGAGCGTCACATAATCCCCGACGACATCGGCGATGTTGACGCGCTGGCGCACCTCATCGATGTCTCCGCGCTTAATCAACCCCGCCACATCGCCAGTCTAGTTAGACAGCGCCTGTGGCACATGTGGTGAGAACGGAGGTGTGAAGAACCTAGGACAGACCGAGCCGCTCATAGAGCGACATGGCTGACTGATCGGTCAACGAGGCCACCTGGTCGACCACAACCCTCTGACGACCCGAATCGGTGGTAGCAGCCATATAGTCGGCCTGGAACACAGCGTCCATCAACAGGGGGTCCTTCGCCAGTGCGGTTGCAAGTGCTTTGAGCACATCACGCTGGTGGTGATAAATCGGCTGGCGAGCGGTGTGTGACATCACATGGACTGCCACGAGGCCTTTCAGCAACGCGATCTCGTCGCGGGTTTCGCTCGGCACCCGGAGTGACTCGAGACCATCGATAGTCTCCACACTGGCGGTGAGCGCAAATCGCCCAATAAGCGTGCTGGTGAGGTTCTTGAGAGATGCAAGCTGCGCCCTGGAGGGCTGGAAGCTGCTCACCCAGCCAGGAACGCTGGCTAGTCGCTCCCAGGCAGCGACGAGGGAATCCGGTGAAGCTGTGCCCACCCAGGTCGCCATGTCATGCAGGATGTCGCGCCGATCCTTCTCCGAGGCCACAGCAGCCGGGTCAAGGTACCCATTGACGATGGCGTCCTCGAAGTCATGCACTGAGTAGGCCACGTCATCGGAGAAGTCCATGATCTCGGCTTCAATGGTGAGCCTGCGCGGAGGAAGTCCTTGCCGAGCCCACTCAAAGACATCCTGATCATCGGCATACACGCCAAACTTTGCGCGACCACTGGGGTCAATATCGGGAGTCTCCGCGCTCCAGGGGTACTTAATGCTCGCGAGCAAACTTGTTCTCGTGAGATTCAGCCCGCGAGGGACACCATTCGTGTCGACTACCTTGGGCTCAAGCCTCACCAGTAGACGGAAGGACTGCGCGTTTCCCTCAAAACCACCACACTCGGTTGCCCACTCTGACAGTGCTTTTTCACCGTTGTGACCGAAAGGGGGATGGCCTAGGTCATGGGCAAGACACGCAGTCTCCACCACATCAGCGTCAAGACCCAGGCGATTCGCTAACTCTCGCCCAATTTGTGCGACCTCCAGGGAATGGGTAAGCCGGTTTCTCGCAAAATCCAGACCTGCTGTGGGCGAGAGCACCTGAGTTTTGGCGGCTAAGCGTCGGAGAGCTGAGGAATGGAGGAGGCGACCTCGATCTCTCGCGAAATCACTGCGCGTAGAGGAATGAGTTTCTGGAACAAAACGCTCGCGATCGAAGTCTGTGTAGGTTTTAGCCGCCACTGGAATCCACCTCCGCCATGCGCAGGTTGTCCCGCTCACTAGGGCTCAACTCTTGACTCTTCAGCCAATGCTCGGGAAGAGCCACCTTCTTGGGTGATCCCTGGCGCCCGCGCGGGCCTTCCACGCCTTCGGCGGGATAGGGGGCAGACCAATCCAGTTCACCCAGGAAATCGTCCATCTGCTGCAGGGACTCCACCGACGCAAGCCGGGCGCGGACTTCTCCCCCGACCGGGTAGCCCTTGAAATACCAGGCGACGTGCTTGCGAATATCCCGGCACGCACGATCCTCATCGCCGTCGAAAAACTCGACCAGAAGCTCCGCGTGGCGACGAAACGCCTGGGCGACATCTCCCAACCCCGGCCGGATACGAATGCCCTCGCCCTTGAATGCTGCCTGTAGGTCGCCAAAAAGCCAGGGGCGACCCAGGCACCCGCGCCCCACCACCACGCCATCGCATTCGCTCTGCCCCACCATCGCCAACGCGTCTTCCGCACTCCAAATATCGCCGTTGCCGAGAACCGGAACACCCGAAATCTTCGACTTGAGTTCCCCAATTGCGTCCCAGTCGGCGTGGCCGGAATAGAACTGTGACGCTGTCCGGGCGTGCAGGGCAATCGAGGCCACTCCCGCACCTTCCGCTGCTTTACCAGCCTCGAGGAAGGTCAGATGGTTATCGACGATACCTTTGCGCATCTTGATGGTGACCGGAATGTCTCCTGCAG
>JAIOWW010000048.1 GCA_021741925.1 Pontimonas sp.
ACCTGATGGAGCCTCTCGTGGCAGTCTCCCGTGGTGCCGACCCCCACAGTGTGGGTCTGCCCGCACTGAAGAAGCGCATCTACCCGGAGAGCACCCTTGTGGTGACAGAGGCCGAGAACATGGCTGAGCGCTCAGATGTCGCGAGGGACAACCCCATCCCCGCTCCTCCGTTCTGGGGTTCGCGCATTGTTAAGGGCTTCCCCCTCGCCGACTATGCAGCATTCCTCGATGAGCGGGCCACATTCATGGGCCAGTGGGGGCTGAAACCAGGTCGTGGCGAGGATGGGGCAAGTTACGAGGAGTTGGTTGCGACCGAGGGTAAACCGCGGTTGCGATATTGGATGGATCGTCTTCTCTCGGAGAAGATTATGGATCCAGCCGTGGTCTATGGGTATTTCCCGGTTGTCTCCGATGGTCACGACGTCATTGTTTTGCACCACGGGACAGATGATTCCGGTGTTCTGGGAACCCCCGGGCTTTTGGCGCCGGATGGCGGCTCGGGCGGCGCCATAGGTTCCGAGCGTCTTCGATTCACCTTCCCGCGCCAAAGACGAGACCGCCACCTGTGTCTCGCGGACTTTGTGAAGCCGAAAGACTCTGGACAGGTCGATGTCATGGCCTTCCAACTTGTCACCGCGGGTGCGAGCATTGATGCTTTCGCTCAGACTCTCTTCGCAGGAGACTCTTACCGCGACTACCTGGAGCTGAACGGTCTGGCAATGCAGCTCACAGAAGCCTTGGCAGAGTATTGGCACTCGCAAATCCGTGACGAGTGGGGTTTTGGTCACGAGGACCCGAGTGACCTCTCCGACATTCTTGGAGTGAAATACCGGGGTGCACGATTCTCACTCGGATACCCGGCATGCCCCGACATGGAAGACCGCACCAAAGTTGTGGAGCTTCTGAAGCCTGAGCGCATCGGTGTGGAACTCTCCCAGGAACTCCAGCTCCACCCCGAGCAGTCAACGGATGCTTTTGTCTTCCACCACCCCGAGGCCAAGTACTTCTCGGTCTAGCTCGTCCCTCGAATACACCCGTCGAAGCGCCCGAAGAGCTGCTCCTCCAACCAACACCAGAGTCACCACTGTAGTGATGGCGCGGACGGTGTCCCAGGTGAGGGTGGATGTTGCGAGGCTATACAGAAGAAAACTTGCAAGGTTCTCACCCAACGATGAGTCGCTATCGAGGGAAATTGATGTCTCAGGCCCGACAGCCACAGGCCAGAACCATAAGTTCATCAGAAGACCAAACAGGTAAGACGCGACAACTCCATAGGCCGCGAGCATGAGGACTTCCCTTCGGCTACCCACTCCAAATTGCCGCCCCGATGGTGTGGGGATGAGTCCAGCTCCCAGCCCCACCCAGCCAAGCGCAATCATTTGGTAGGGCGTCCAGGGGCCAAATCCTCCCCACACCAGGGAGGACAGAGCAATGGCCAACACTCCCACCACGAACCCTGGTCGCGCCCCCAGCGCACGCCCGGCAAGGATGACAACGACAAAAACTAGCTCGAATCCGCCAAAGCCGGTGGAGAGCACCCGAGCGAGTGCCGCCACCCCAGCCAGTACCCCCACGAGGGCCAGAGTGTTGACCGAGCGCAGACGTGTATCCGCCATCAAGGACAGCACCACAACTATTACCGGGATTGCCACCAACGACAGAGTGATTGCCGCACCCACCTCGACGAGCCCAGAGCCCGCGAAGAGTGGCCAGGCGAAGACCCCCAGAGCAACTATGGAGAACACCACAAAGATGTGACGAGAATAGTCGGTGCGCTTGGCACGAGTGTTAGACATGCACCACACCACCCTCCACGGCGCTCAATGTTCCCCCTGCAAGCCGAAGTACACGGTCATGACCGCTTGCCACAAAATCATCATCGTGGGACGCGCTGATGATGGCTGTTCCTGTTTCTTGAACACACGCCAGAACTTCAGCCAAGGCAGTCTTCGCTCCCGCATCGAGGCCGCGCGTTGGTTCATCGAGGGCCAGCACGAGTGGTTTATGAGACATTTGCAAGGCAATGGCCACTGCTGTCTGCTGTCCCCGGGACAGATCGCGGGGATGGGTCGCTTCAGAACGCTCCACCACGTCCTGCCTCCACTCGCCAGGCAGCAATGACTCGAGAGTGGCTCGTGTGAATCCTTCGGGCAGTCCTAACTCCCGATCAGTGAAGGCAAGCTCCTCAGCCAACGTCTCCGCCACGAACATTTCGGATGGGTTGGTCGGCACATACGCGAGGCGGGACGGATTGGAGTCGCTGAGGATGAACATCTCCTCCAACAGAGTGGTTTTACCCGCACCGTTGTCACCGATAACGATGACCGATTCGCCTCGACGAATATCCAAGCTCACATCGTCAAAAATGACACTCTGTCCTTTGGTGGCGCGCAAAGAGTCGACCTGGAGGACGACGTCAGACTCGGGTCGAGGAACGTCCGTGCGGGCAGGCAGCGAGGTCTGGGGCGGAACAAAAGGCCCTGGAACAATTCCTGACGAACCCAGCTGAATTACATCGCCGGGCCAGTCCGTCAATGAAACATGACCGTGATCCGTCATCAGTACTGCGCCACCAGAACTGGTGACATAAGCCCTAAGCGCCGTCAGGACCTGGCCTCGCCTCACACGGTCCAAGACTCCTAGGGGTTCATCGAGAAGAAGTAGCTGAGGCTTTCGCACCAGCGCCGCAAGGATTCCGACGAGAACCGCCTCACCCTCGGAAATATCTCCGGGGTGACGAGCGGCCAGGTAGCCAAGCTCCCACTCACCCAGGAGCTCCTCGGAGCGAACCCGCGCGTCCAGCCGGGAGACGCCCTGCACAACAAGACTGAAAGCAATCTCATCCTGAACGCTGCCTGACAGGAAAAGGCTTCGGGGATCGTGAGGGACATAGCCCACTGATGACGGGCTAAGCGACAATACGAGCGAGCCGGTTGTGGGCACCGAGTGGGGGAAATCCAGTACTCCAGCAAGCGCGTCCATGACAGAGGTCTTGCCTGCTCCCGTTTCTCCGGTCATCAGAACCATGGAACCCAGAGGAACAGTCCAGGAAATCTTCGGCACCCCTCGGGAGGGAATCGAGAACGCATCCAGCTGAACGAGGTTCTTCCGCTTTGGTCGAGTCTCCTCCCGGCTTTCTAGAACGCCCCTGGCATGAAGAGCCTTGGCAATTCCCACAGCCCGCTCAAGTGTTTTCTCCAAGAACGGGACAAACAGTACCCGCCGTGTGGTGATTCCTCGGACCGTGGCGAAGTATCGGGTTCGACGCGCACTCTCGACCAGCAGTGGCAAGGTCGCCACAGCGATAACGAAGGCGACAACAGTGGCTTTGCCCCATCGAAGGCGCGGGATGAGAAAGACCACAGACCGAAGATCGACCAGAGCAACAAGGGCTCCTGTGACAAGGATCACCGCTGCAAAAGGAAGCGCAGACCACGCTGCGGAGACAAGCCCTTCCACGGTGACCGGGCCAAAAAGCACGATATGGCTGAAGGGGCCAGACAGGCGGAGCCTGGGAAGAACCCACAACACTGTCTCTCCCGATGTGGCTCCGCCCAATGCCGCCCGATAGACCATTCTCATCAGCACAAACCCCAGGGCGGCCAGCATCGCTATCGCGATGAGAGAGGGTGGTGTGGGTCGAGTCATGGGCTAGGGATCAGAAGGGATGGGAGTCTCTCCCCCTGTGGAGAAGGCCAAGCCCACGGACATTCCTGGCTCCAAGGGCAGCGTCGCAACACCTTCCTCGGCATACGACCACTCTGCGTCACCATCGCTCTTGACCCACAGAGCCCAATACGCAAAGGCAGGGGGCATATCGGCACAGCTCTCCCGGTGAGGGCCTTCGCCCTCCACGACGAAAGCTTCGTCCTCAGAGGGCAACCCGTTCACCCGACAGACAACCTGATCGCCATAGGTGTCCGTTCCTTCGGTGGTGATGCCAGCAAAACGGAGGACATCTGTGGCCACTGCACTCGAGTCAGAAAACTCCACACAGGTGACATCGCGGTCACTCGAGAGAATGCCGTAGTTCACCATGACAGTGACACCCTCACACGCTTCGGGGTCACCCAGAGTGAAAGCTTCCGCAGGAGAGGCCGCACACCCCGCAAGAACCAAGAGCGATGATCCTGTGAGAGCGAGAGCAGAAGAGCGCATTTCTTTATCCTCCGGAGACGAGACTCATCCGGGGCTCCGGTCCCCCTAGCCTAACTGCCCGCCTGGAGCGCGTCGTCAGAAAACGTTATCTTGGGCGCCTTAGGTCGACCAGCCCGCGTCAACAGTATGAACAAGGGGACAACGAGGAGCCCGACAATGTTGTTGGTCCCCCACTCAATGGGGCCAGCCACAAATAGGGCATCTGCAGGAAGCGCACCACCCTCATACCCGACCACTAAAGCGGCAAAAAGGTTGTTCGAGAGGTGAGCCCCGATAGCGACCTCCAGGGATCTATCTCGAACAGTGACCCAGGCCAGGGCAAACCCGACAGAGAAGTACCCGAGGAAGGCGCCCAGAAAATCTCCTGCTACCTCAGGGTTCAGAAGATGCGGCAGAGAGAACGCCACACCACTGATGATGGAGAGCACGAGGATGTTGCCGATGCGCTTACCCGCCCACTGGAGAATCCAGCCTCGGAAAAATAGCTCCTCTGCCGTGGTTTGGATGGGTAACAGCAATAGACCGATGATGGCGAAGGGAATGAAGGTTTCTGGTTGATAGTTGAAGCGGTATTGATCCGGAGTGGCAATCAGGCTGATCACGACAGGGCCGCCAATCAGAATCAACCAAACCCAAAAACCCAGTCCTACTCGCCACCAGCGGAAATCCTGCACTGTTGAGAAAAGGTAGCGAAGCTTCACTCCCAAAATCCAGCGGTAAGCAAGAAGAACCCCCACGAACAGGGGAACAAAGGTAATCAGGGCAAAGAAAAGGAAACCCCACCCGGGCATCGCACCGAGGACATCTCCCCCGTCGACCAACACCGAGGGGTTGACGCCCGTGTAAGGGAGGAATACGAGTCCCAGCAGAGACCCACCGACGAGCCAGAGCAGAAGAATCACGATGGTTCCCAGGAACCATCTCCATCCCCGGATGGGAGTTGGTGTCGTATACCGGGGAAGCGTGGAGCTGGTGCGCCGTCTCATAACCTCATTGTCGCAACAAACCCTGAGGACCGAGCTCGGTCAGAAGCGCCCAGCAATCTAGGACAGAATGGAGCGTCCCTGATTCCCGAGATTTCCGTGAGGCACAGTGTTTCCATGAGCGATATTCGCGATGACACCCTCTCTGGTTTTCAGCAGATTTTTGGTTACGAAGCTCACGGGCTGTGGTCTGCCCCCGGAGAGTTGAGCCTTCTCGGCGATGATTCTGACTATGCCGATGGTTACGTCCTCTCGATCGCGATCAACCGTCGGACTGCCGTCGCAGCCGGAGTCAGAAAAGATCGAAAACTGCGCGTTGCCAGCACGGAGGCCGACGAGATTGCGGAAATCTCGCTGGATTCTCTCGAGCCCGATGCCGTTCACGGCTGGGCCGCATATCCATTAGGTGTGGCCTGGGCACTGGGTCAATTCGGTGCAGACATTGCCGGAGTCCCCGGTCTTGACCTTTTCGTGGACTCCGATGTGCCTGTTGGGGTTGGGCTTGGCTCCTCAGCAGCACTTGAGACAGCAATAGCTGTGGCACTGAATGACGCATGGCAGTTGTCTCTTGACACCACCACTCTCGCCCGGGTCACGCAGCGTGCCGAAAAGTCCGTGGTGGGCAGGACGACTGGCTTGGGGGATCACATCCCATCGTTCGTTGCCGAAGACGACAGCGCCATCCTGTTTGATAGCCGGTCCCTCGATTACGACCCGGTGAAACTGCACATGCAGGACGCTGAATTAGCCATCCTCGTCATTGACACCGGCATTGAGCGGGCAGAGCCCCTTGACCCTGTTCGATTTGGCGAACGAGAACAAGCGGTCGACGCCATGGGAATTCCTTCGCTGCGTGACCTTTCGCCGAAGACCCTGCCGGAGCGCCGAGACAAGCTGTCTGAGACCGTGTACCGACGGGCTCAACACATCGTGAACGAGAATCACCGAGTCCTCGATGCCGTGAAGGCTCTGCGAAACGACGGAGTTCACGCGCTGGGAGACATCATCCAAGCGTCGCAAAGCTCACTGCGTGACGACTACGACTCCTCCTGCGCTGAAATTGATCTTGCCATTGAGACTGCTCTGACCAACGGAGCTCTGGGTGCTCGCATGATTGGTCTCGGTAATTCAGGAACCGTCTATGCGCTCCTCGACGAGAGCACTGTTTCTCGAGTCTTGGTGGGTCTCGATGGAGCTTTTGCTGAACACGGTTTCCAGGTCCCCGCCACGTACGTGGTGGGACCCTCGAGAGGCGCTCTTCGGCACTAAGCCTTTAGACGCTGAGGCCGAGTTTTGCGGCGGTCGCCGCCAATGACTTCTGAGCCTTCTCTGGGTTCTCGGAGAGGGCAGTGCCGTAGCTGGGGACCATTTTCTTGAGGGTCGATCGCCACTCAGCTAACTTGTCGGGGAAGCAGGTCTCCAACACGTCAATCATGATCGGAGCCGCAGTTGACGCTCCGGGTGATGCTCCCAGAAGCCCTGCAATGCTGCCATCTGCGCTGGCCACCAGCTCGGTGCCAAATTGAAGGACCCCGCCCTTTTGGGGGTCAGGCTTGATGACCTGAACTCTCTGGCCAGCAGTGAGTTCATACCAATCGTCAGGATCAGCGGTCGGGTAGAAGTCCCAGAGAGCTTGCAGTCGTTGAGAACGGGTGGCCAGCACCTCCTTCACGAGATAGGTCACGAGAGAAAAATTCCCAATGGCGACACCGAGCAGGGGGATGATGTTGTGCCAACGGATCGACTGGAAAAAGTCCAGCCAGGAACCCTGTTTGAGGAATTTCGGTGTGAAGCCGGCATAGGGTCCAAAAAGCAGGCTCGTCTCGCCCTCCACCACCCGGTTATCCAAATGTGGAACAGACATGGGTGGGGCTCCCACACTCGCTTTCCCATAGACCTTCGCTTTGTGGAGGGAAACGACCTCGGGATTGTCACACCGCAGCCACACTCCACTGACGGGGAACCCGCCATAGCCTCGAATCTCGGGGATTCCAGACGCTTGCAACAGGTTCAAAGACATTCCCCCGGCACCCACAAACACAAAGGAGGCATCCACCCAGGAGGGTGTGCCGCCAATCTCAGACTGAACTTTGAGAGTCCAGCCCTCGGAGTTTTTCTTGAGCCCCACCACCTTGTGTTCGGTGAGGGACTCAAGCCCCTTGGATTCCAAACGCTCCACTAGCACGCGGGTGAGGGAGCCAAAATCAACATCGCTCCCAGAGAGGAACCGGGTGGCAGCCAATGGCTCACCCTTCTTGCGGCCATCGATCAGAAGTGGTGCCCAGCGGGCGATCGTGAGTGGATCTTCCGTGTATTCCATGTTGGGGAATAGGGGGTGGTCTTTGAGCGCTTCGTAGCGCTTTCTGAGGTACTCGACGTTGTCCGCCCCCCACACAAAACTCATGTGTGGTGAGGGGTGAATAAAGGACTTCGGGTCGGGAATCACCTTGCTCGACACAAGCCACGACCAGAACTGCCTTGACACCTGGAACTGCTCATTGACCTTGATGGCGCCCTCGGTAGCGAGTGACCCATCAGCCTTCTCTGGGGTGTAGTTGAGTTCACACAGTGCCGAGTGCCCAGTTCCTGCGTTATTCCACGCGTTCGAGCTCTCGGCACCCATCTCCGGAAGTTTTTCAATTAAGAGAATCTTCCAGTCCGGTTCAAGCTCAGCCAGCAGAGTGCCAAGCGTTGCACTCATGATGCCGCCGCCCACTAAAACAGCATCAAATCGTTCGTTCACACCCCCAGTCTAGGACAGCACTCTTGGCGCTTAGACTGAGCCAGTGAGTGACCCTGAGACATCCTCTAAGCCCGCCTGGCATCGACTTGCGGGGGTGGGTCTGATTGGTGGCTT
>JAIOWW010000049.1 GCA_021741925.1 Pontimonas sp.
ATCGCTGCGTAAACCTCGTCTAGAACTGCTGTTGCGGTGTCACCATCGGTGCCCTCTGGAACCCCGTAGACGAGGCGGTCAGGAGACAGGGTGTCTTCAACAGCGAAACCCTCGCGCAAGAACTCTGGGTTCCACATCAGGATTGCCCCTGTGGGTGTTATGAGTTCCGAGAGGCGCTCGGCGGTTCCGACAGGAACAGTCGATTTACCGACCACCAGATCGCCCTCTGAGAGGTAGGGGACGAGTCCCTCACTCGCACCGTTCACATAGGTCATGTCCGCTGAGCCATCAGCTGCCTGGGGGGTTCCCACTGCGACAAAGTGAACGTTGGCGTCCGCGGCAGCCGACATGTCTGTCGTGAACGTGAGGCGCGTGGCGTTTTTCTTTAGGAGTGCATCAAATCCTGGCTCGTGAAAAGGAGCAATACCCTGTTGAAGGGATTCGATGCGCGCTGGGTCAACGTCAATTCCGATCACCTCGTGACCAAGCTCTGCCATTGATGCGGCATGAACGGCACCCAAGTAGCCGCACCCGATAACGGAGATTTTCACACCAGCAACCTTACGCGAGCCCGGTCAGGCCCGTGGCAGAAGGCCCACGGCCTCGTGAACTTTTGCCAGTGTCGCGTTGGCGATTGCTTCCGCTTTCGAAGCACCTGCAGCCAGTATGCGATCAAGCTCTGCTGGGTCAGCGAGCAGTTCGTGAGTGGTGGTTCGGATAGGTTTCAACAGTTCGACAACTGCCTCGGCCACGGTGGACTTGAGTTCTCCATAACCCGAGCCTTGGAATTCCTTTTCCAGGGCGCGCACCGATTTACCGGTGGCGAGAGAGGCGAGTGTCAGGAGGTTGGAGACTCCTGGCTTGTTCTCTGCATCGAAGCGAATCTCGGTATCGGTGTCCGTGACGGCCGACTTGATTTTCTTGGTGATGACCGCTGGTTCGTCCAGTAACCAAATAATCCCCTGCGGTGACTCACCAGACTTGGACATCTTGGAATCGGGATTCTGAAGGTCAAAGATTTTTGCGGCCGCGTCCATGATTTTGACTTCGGGGACCACAAAGGTTTTGCCGAATCGTTGATTGAAGCGTTCGGCAATATTGCGGGTGAGTTCGATGTGTTGTCGTTGGTCTTCCCCAACAGGAACAACAGTGGCGTCATAGAGCAGGATGTCGGCGGCTTGAAGAATCGGATAGGTGAAGAGTCCCACGGTGGAGTTATCCGAGCCTTGCTTCTGCGATTTGTCCTTGAACTGGGTCATGCGGCTAGCTTCACCAAAACTGGTGACTGTGTTGAGAATCCAGGCAAGCTCAGAGTGGGCGGGGACATGGGACTGAACAAACAGGGTGGACTTCTCGGGATCAATTCCACAGGCGATGTATTGGGCAGCTGTTTTGCGAGTAGTGGCCGCCAAGACTTGAGGATCCTGAGGGACCGTGATGGCGTGGAGATCAACAACACAGAACACTGCATCATGGGTGTTTTGCATCTCAATCCACTGGATTAGGGCTCCTGCGTAGTTGCCAAAGTGCAGTGAGTCCGCGGAAGGCTGCATGCCAGAAAACAGCTGGGGAGTGGTCATGGGTAGTTAGCGTAACGGACTTACTAATGGGCGCGTAGGTTCTAGCTTCTGCCTTGCGCTTCGAGCCAGCTTTGAAACATAAGGACATTCCAGATAGCGTCTTTATGGTCACGCGTCCCACTCAAGTGCTCGTCCCAAACCTTGTGTACGGCCCCAGGGTTTAGGTAACCATCTGATTCAATCCGCGTTGGATCAAGGAGTTCCTCCGCCCACTCTCGAAGTGAACCTTTCAGCCAATCACCCAGAGGCATCCCGAAGCCCATCTTGGGTCGATCGACGAGTGACTTGTCAACTTTCTGGTGAAGGAGTTCACGCAGAATCCACTTCCCGGTTTTTGCGCGTATCTTGTTGCTGGCCGGGAGACCCCATGCGAACTCAAAAACGCGGTGGTCTAAAAACGGCATGCGCGATTCGAGACTGTTCGCCATCGACGCGCGGTCAACCTTAGTCAGGATGCCGCTCACAAGGGATTCTTCAGTATCTCTCAACATCATTTGGTCGACAAGCGCACCAGAAATTGGCCAGGTTGGTTCCTCCCGCGTAACCCAATTCGAGCCATCCTTCATCATCAGTTCGGAACCACTAGCCGTTTGGAATAGTTCGTACAGGTGCTTCGGGTCCGTCGACCTGAGCAGGTGAGCCAGCCTGTATATCTTGTTCCCCGCCATTCCTAACTCACCGTTTTGTGAAATGGTTCTGGAGAGCAAATCCGACATTTTTTGCCAGGAAGCGGGAGACACGGTGGTTAGGTGATCAGATAGCTGCACACGCAAGGCGAGGGGAAACAATCTCAGTGTGTTCCAGATTGACTGAACTAGAGAATAGTGAGCGTAGCCACCAAAAAGCTCGTCACCCCCATCTCCAGTAAGACTGACGGTTACGGTCTCTTTAGCAAGGTGGGATACGAAGAACGTAGGAATTTGCGAAATATCTGCGAAAGGTTCGTCGTAGATGGTGGGGAGGCGAGGGATGAAGTCCCTAACGTCTTGCTCACTTACATAGAGCTCGTGGTGATGTGTTCCCAACAGTTTTGAGATCTTCTTGGCCTGAGGCGCTTCGTTGTACCGAGTGTCGTCAAAGCCAATAGAAAAGGTGTTGATTGGCTTACTTGAATTTTCCTGCATCAGAGCGGTGATGAGAGTCGAATCGACACCACCAGAAAGAAAAGCTCCAATTGGGACGTCTCCCATCATTTGGAGACGAACAGATTGATCAAGAACATTCTCAAGTTCCGCCACAGCTTCAGTCTCTGAACCGATAAAAAGGAGCTCTCTTCTTGATTTCTCAGCTGCTTGCGCCGCGGACCAATACACATTTGGCGTGATGCTGGCGTTTGAGTCTGAAGCTACTACCTCCATCCATGTCCCTGGAGGCAACTTATGCACTTCTTCGTAGATCGTGTCAGGATCGGCGATGTAGCTGAAACGAAGAAAACTTGCTAGGGCCTCGCGACTGAGATTTTTTTTGAAGTTTGGAACCTTCTCAAAGGCCTTCAGTTCTGACGAAAAAACAAACGCAGCGTCGCTCCATCCGTAGTAGAGGGGCTTTTCGCCAAAGCGATCTCTCGCAATGATGAGCGAATTTTCGTCTTTGTCCCATAGCGCGAATGCAAACATTCCCACGAGTTGACTCAAAGTCGACGTGAGCCCCCAATGAACAATGCATTCGACCAGCGTCTCCGTATCTGAGTGTCCTTTCCAATTTATTGAAAGACCTTGCTGCGACATCAGCCTTCTCAGGTCGAGGTGATTGTAAATCTCGCCGTTGAAGGTCACGTGGTAACGGCCGTTTGCTGAAGCCATGGGTTGGCTTCCTGCGTAAGAAAGGTCAACAATTGCTAGTCGGGCGTGTGCTAATCCGATGCCTGCTGTGGTGTCGCACCAAACACCTTGAGCATCAGGCCCACGATGAGATAAGGATAAAGACATCTCACGCGCAACTGAATCCAGTGGAAATCCTGACCCACTCCGGGCGAAAACTCCAGCTATTCCGCACATCTTCCGACTTTTCTAGGCAATTAACAGCATTCCATGACAACTAGGCCTTCAAACCCTATATCGCAATCGTGCGGTGGTTTGGGCGCTCTCGAGTCATATGTCGTAGTCAGCGATGACGGGCGCGTGATCTGACCACCTGGTGTCATAGCTGGGAGCTCGATCAATCCGGTAGTCCGTGACGGTGGCCGCCAATGGAGCATTGGCGAGATGGTAATCAATGCGCCAACCGGTGTCGTTATCGAACGCCTTGCCTCGCCAACTCCACCAGCTGTAGGGGCCCTCAACCTCTCCGTGGACCTTGCGACCAACATCCACAAATCGACCGCCGGTTCCCAGGTTGTAGTTCTCGGAATCTTCGTGGCCGATCCAGGTATCAAAGTAGGCACGCTCCTCGGGAAGGAATCCCGAGTTCTTGAGGTTGCCTTTCCAATTGCGGATATCGAGCCAGCGATGGCCCACATTGAGGTCTCCCACGACCACGGTGGCGCGGTTGCTGGCACCAAGTTCCGCCATGCGCTTGGTCATGATCTCCAGGAATTCATACTTGGCATCTTGTTTGGGAGTCCCCGCTTCGCCGGAGTGGACGTAGCAGCTCACAACAGTAAACGGTTTACCCGCAGGAGTCGTGATGTCGACTTCCACCCAACGACCTGCAGTGTCGACAGACTTCGGACCAAAATCCACGCGCACATCGTCGTGGCTCACCTTGGTGGCGATAGCCACGCCTGCTCGACCTTTTTGAGAGGCTGCATCGTGGGCAATAACCCAGTCATCTCCAAGCAGCGCTTTGAGGTCTTCTCGTTCTGCTCGAACCTCCTGAAGTGCTAAGACATCGACGCCCGAGGCGTTCAACCACGTTTGCATACCTTTGCGAAAAGCGGCGCGAACACCATTTACGTTGACGCTTGCCACCCGCAGCATTGTTGACCTTACGGGCGACCGCGAAGGACAGCCTGCTTGACCTCAGCAATAGCTTTGGTCACCTCGATGCCGCGAGGGCATGCTTCGGTGCAGTTGAAGGTGGTGCGGCAACGCCACACGCCCTCTTTATCGTTCAGGATGTCTAGGCGGACCTGAGAGCCCTCATCACGGGAGTCAAAGATGAACCGGTGAGCGTTCACGATGGCGGCGGGACCAAAGTACTGACCATCCGTCCAAAACACGGGGCAGCTGGAGGTGCAGGCAGCACAGAGGATGCACTTGGTGGTGTCATCGAAACGTGCACGATCCTCGGGTGACTGTAGGCGCTCTTTGTCAGGCTTGGAGGAGGCGATCAGGAACGGCTGAACCTGACGATACGACTCGAAGAAAGGCTCCATGTCAACGATGAGGTCCTTCTCCAGGGGCAGACCCTTGATGGCCTCAACGTAGATGGGCTGCGAGATGTCGAGGTCCTTGATGAGCGTCTTGCATGCAAGGCGGTTGCGACCATTGATACGCATGGCATCAGACCCACAAATGCCGTGAGCGCAACTGCGACGGAAGCTCAAGGTGCCATCAATGTCCCACTTGATCTTGTGGAGACCATCCAACACGCGGTCTGTCGCATACAACTCGACGTCAAAGTCTTCCCAATAGGGTTCGGCGTCCTTCTCGGGATCAAACCGACGAAGGATGAACGTCACCGTAAAGGACGGAATCTCCGCAATTTCGGTGGAAGGGTCAGCTGTTTGGGTAGCCATTAGTACTTCCTCTCCATCGGTGGGTAGTTCGTAATCACCACGGGTTTCCAGTCGATGGAAATGTGGTCCTCCACATTGGCTGACGTGGCATCCCCGGTGAGGTAGGCCATGGTGTGAACGAGATACTTCTCATCGTTGCGGTCGGGATAGTCATCGCGCATGTGACCACCGCGGCTTTCCTTCCGCTCCAGAGCGGAAGCGACAACCACCTCGGCAATGTCAAGCAGGAAGCCTAACTCGATTGCCTCGAGTAGGTCGGTGTTGAAGCGCTTGCCACGATCGTGGATACCGATGTTCTTGTAACGCTCGCGAAGCGAGTGAATAGTCTTGGCAACGCTCCGAAGGGAATCGTCGGTTCTAAACACCTGAGCGTTGCGGTCCATTTCCTCTTGCAGTTCTTTCCGCAAAGTCGCAAGACGTTCGGAGCCATCCGCACTGCGGGCTCGCTCGATCATCTCGCGAACCTCTTTCGCGGGGTCGTCGGGCAGAGGCGCAAACTTCGCTTTGTTGGCGTATTCCACGGAGTAGCGGCCCGCTCGCTTTCCAAAAACATTGATGTCCAGCAGAGAGTTGGTTCCGAGCCTGTTCGAGCCGTGAACCGACACACACGCACACTCACCAGCGGCATAAAGACCCTTGACCACGGTGTCGTTGTCGGAGAGGACCTCAGCCTTGATGTTGGTGGGAATACCACCCATCGCGTAGTGAGCGGTCGGCATGACAGGAACCGGTTCGTGAACCGGGTCAACACCCAAATAGGTTCTTGCAAACTCCGTGATGTCGGGAAGCTTGGTCTCGAGGACCTCCGCACCAAGGTGGGTGCAGTCGAGGAAGACGTAGTCCTTGTTGGGCCCACCACCGCGACCCTCTTGGACTTCTTGTACCATGCACCGAGCGATGATGTCACGAGGGGCGAGGTCCTTGATGGTGGGCGCGTAGCGCTCCATGAATCGCTCACCCGAAGCGTTCCGAAGAATTGCGCCTTCGCCACGCGCACCCTCGGTAAGGAGGATTCCCAAGCCCGCAAGCCCTGTGGGGTGGAATTGGAAGAACTCCATGTCCTCCAGAGGGATGCCCTTGCGCCAGACAATCCCCACACCATCACCAGTCAGCGTGTGAGCGTTCGAGGTGGTCTTGTAGATCTTTCCGAAACCACCGGTGGCAAACACCACGGACTTGGCGTGGAAGATGTGGATGTCTCCGGTAGATAGCTCGTAGGCGACGACTCCCGCGGCTTGCTGAGCCTTCTTCTTGCCCTTGGCGCCGGGCTCGTCGACCATGATCAGGTCGAGAACATAGAACTCGTTGTAAAACTCGATGCCGAGCTTCACGCAGTTCTGGAACAGAGTCTGCAGAATCATGTGTCCCGTGCGGTCTGCTGCGTAACAGGAGCGACGAACTGGAGCTTTACCGTGGTCTCTGGTGTGACCACCGAATCGACGTTGGTCGATTTTGCCATCGGGTGTTCGGTTGAAGGGCAGACCCATGTTTTCGAGGTCAATGACGGCGTCGATGGCCTCCTTAGCGAGGATCTCTGCTGCGTCCTGGTCGACGAGGTAGTCCCCACCCTTGACGGTGTCAAAGGTGTGCCATTCCCAACTGTCCTCTTCAATGTTCGCCAGAGCGGCCGCCATACCGCCCTGGGCAGCGCCGGTGTGGGAACGAGTGGGGTATAGCTTGGAGATCACGGCAGTCTTCGCGTGAGGACCAGCCTCGATAGCCGCGCGCATGCCGGCACCACCGGCACCGACAATCACCACATCAAACTGGTGATGATGCGTGGTGATGTCGTTTTCTGTAGTTGTGGTGTCAGTGCTCGCCATCATGCGCTCTACATCACCTCAGCACAGAACGACGGCAGCAGTTCCGCAGGTGATCCGGCGGGGCAAGGGTCAAATGCGTAGATGGTGAGGGTTCCGAGAGCCAGCAACGCAATGGTTGAGACCAACAAGGATGCGTGGAGAATTCGACGGGTTGTGGCCTGTGTCGCGTAATCGTTGACCAGAGTCCGCATCCCGTTAGCACCGTGGATGAGCGCAAGCCACAGCATGGCGGTGTCCCACACGACCCAGAAGGGGTCGGTGAACTTGCCAGCAACGAAGGCAAAGTCGATGGCCTTGACTCCTTCGCCAACCATCAAGTTGACGAAAAGGTGTCCAAAAATGAGAACTACGAGGACGATGCCGGAGGCACGCATATAAATCCAGCCCCACTTTTCCCAATTGATGCCGCGCTTCTCAGGGCGGATGGGGGACCGGGGAGTTTCGATTGTTACGCTCATCGCTTTACCACCCAAACACATTCATCAGATGACGGGGAGTGAAGGCCACCATGGTCACTACCCAGAGGCCCAACACGACGTAGAACATCGCAACATGGTGTCTCGCGCCGATGTTCCAGAAGTCCACGAGGATGATACGCAAACCGTTGAAGGCGTGGAAAACGATCGCACCGACAAGTCCTACCTCGGCAACTCCCATGAGGGGAGTTTGGTAGGCACCAATGACGGCGTTGTATGCCTCAGGGCTGACGCGAACAAGAGCTGTGTCCAGGATGTGGACGAGAAGGAAAAAGTAGATGCCGATACCGGTAATGCGGTGAAGGACCCACGACCACATGCCCTCACGGCCGCGGTAGAGCGTCCCGCCCGGAATAACACTCTTTTTCCGGGGGGTGGGAACCTCAATCGTCACCGCGGG
>JAIOWW010000050.1 GCA_021741925.1 Pontimonas sp.
CGTCCGCACCGGCATCGATGATCGCCTGTGCTCCTTCTTTGGTCGCGATGTTGCCACCGATGACATCCACACCGCGGAAAGCTTTGTCCTTCTTGATCTTCTGGATGATGTCCAGGACACCCTTCGAATCACCGTTGGCGGTGTCCACGACGAGCACGTCAATTCCTGCCTCCAGGAGTGCGCCGGCTCGATCCCAGGCATCCCCAAAGAATCCAATGGCAGCGCCCACACGAAGTCGACCCTCGGGATCTTTCGTGGCGTGGGGATACTTCTCGCTCTTGTCGAAGTCCTTGACGGTGATGAGGCCCTTGAGGTGACCACTCTTATTGACTAGCGGTAGCTTCTCAATCTTCTTGGTCGCAAAAATTGCCAGTGCTTCGTCGGCGGAGATGCCTTCGTGACCCGTAACAAGGTCGCCCTTCGTCATGACATCTTTGACAAGGGTGGTGTGGGCTTTATCGCGGGGCACGAAACGCATATCGCGGTTTGTGATGATTCCGACCAAAAGTCCATCGCCCTCGACCACCGGGACTCCGGAGACTCGGAAGGTCGCGCACAGTTCGTCGACGTCAGCGACGGTGGCGTCAGGGGTGATGGTGACGGGGTTGGTGATCATGCCTGACTCGCTGCGCTTCACCTTGTCCACTGCGGAGGCTTGGTCCTCAATGGAGAGGTTGCGGTGCAGGATGCCAATTCCACCTTGGCGCGCCATCGCAATAGCCATGCGCTCTTCGGTGACTGTGTCCATGGCAGAGGAGAGCAAAGGCGCCCACAGGCGGATGTTTTTCGTCAGTTGAGACGAAGTGTCAGCTTCACTCGGGATCACATCGGTATGCGCGGGGAGCAACATAACATCGTCATAGGTCAGCCCTACGAAACCGAATGGATTCTCATCTGCCATTGTTCTGACCCCGATTTTTCGCCGGATTTACGCCCGGAAAGCTCACAATTTGGTTTCAGAACATCGTAACCGGTTAGACCTGAGCCTGTTACATCGGCATAATGGGGGAACTGTTTACTGTGAGGCAAAGACAGAACACATATGACCAATACTGATCGTGTCAACGACGACGCACAGAGAAACCGGTTCCGGTTGTCTGTTGCACCAGCACCAGGAGGCACCGTGGAAAGCGTGATGGACCGAGGAATTTCTTCCTCCAAACGGGCCGTAATCGCGGTGTTTGTGCTCCTCCTGAGCTTCCTCGGACTCATGGTTGCCTCCCCCGCGCTTGCTGACACCGTGGGCGAAGAATACGACTACCGGATTTCCGGAAACGTTAAGAATGAAGGCGAGGCTCTCGCCTCTGTTCGGATTGTGGTTTCCGGTGACGGCTACAGCGCTGAGGTTGTCACAGATGCAGATGGCAAGTGGGCCATTGGAGTTCCCGAGCGCGCCATCTACGAGGTAACTCTGGATGAGTCGACCTTGCCCGAGGGAATCGCAGTCCTTGAAGGTGGAGCAACGCAGTCCGTCGAGATCGGTCCCAGCGGGAGCGTCGTTCAGAATTTCTTCATCGGCGAGGGTGAACGCGTGGTTATCACACTCTTTGACCAACTAGTTCAGCGCCTGATTTATGGCGTCAACTTCGGGCTCATGCTCGGTCTTGCTGCTATCGGATTATCACTGGTCTACGGGACGACCGGGCTCTCAAACTTTTCTCACGCAGAGCTAGTCACCTTCGGCGCGTTGATGGCATACGCATTCGGCGTGGTGCTTGCTTTGCCATTGTGGCTGGCATTCCCCCTGGCAGTTGCCGCCAGCGCTGGTCTCGGTTGGGTCCAAGATGCGGGCCTGTGGAAACCCTTGCGGGTGCGCGGGTTAGGGCTGGTCCAGTTGATGATCGTCAGCATCGGCTTGTCCCTCGCCGTTCGTTATGTGTTTCAGTTCTTCGTCGGCGGTGGCACGATGCAGCTTCCCGGGTCCGGCGCGACAAAGATTCCGCTGTTTGGCGCCGTGGCTCTGAGCACTGTGGATCTGGCCAGCATGGCAATCAGCTTGGTCGTCATCATCTTGCTGGCACTGTGGTTGCTCTACTCCAAGACCGGTAAAGCTACCCGCGCCATTTCCGACAACGCAGCTCTCGCAGCCGCCTCAGGGATCGATGTCGATCGAGTGGTGAGAATAGTCTGGATTTTGGCGTCCATGCTCGCTGGTCTTTCGGGAATCTTGTGGGCCTACTTCCGTCCAGGAATCAAGTGGGACATGGGAGAGAAAATCCTTCTCCTGATGTTCGCTGCGGTCGTCCTTGGAGGCCTGGGCACTGCGTTTGGTGCTCTGATAGGCGCGCTGATTGTCGGAATCCTGGTGGAGACATCTGCTCTGGTGATTCCATCCGACCTGAAGTACGTCGGAGCGCTAGTTCTGCTCATCGCAATCTTGCTCGTAAGGCCCCAGGGTCTTCTGGGCCGAAAAGAACGCATAGGTTAGGGGACGCACATGGACTGGGGATCAATTCTCTCGAATACGGCCCAATCGCTGCTGAGTCCAGCAACGATGGCTTTTGCCCTTGCCGCACTCGGACTTGCGGTTCACTTCGGCTTCGCGGGCCTGCTGAACTTCGGTATCGCTGGCTTCATGGCCGTAGGCGCCTATGGATATGCGATCTCAATTCTCACGTTCGGTCTCCCCTGGTGGGGTGCCGCGTTGGTGGGATTGGGCGCATCCGTGGTCTTCGCCATCATCATGGGTGTCCCGACACTGCGATTGAGAGGCGACTACCTGGCCATCGTGACTATCGCGGCAGCGGAAATTCTTCGCTTACTCTTCCTCACGACAGCGTTCGAGGAGGTCACAGGCTCAGCCGACGGCCTGTTTGGCTACCACGCCAGCTTCCGTGCTTCGAATCCTTTCCCCGAGGGGACCTACGGGTTTGGCCCTTGGACCTACAACGAGGTCGAATTCTGGGTTCTCGTCATTGGACTTGTCCTTGTGGCACTCGCTGCACTGTTTGTCTGGCGTCTAATGCACAGCCCCTGGGGTCGAGTCATTAAGGGAATTCGAGAAGACGAAGACGCCGTCCGGGCATTGGGTAAGAACGTTTTTGCCTACAAGATGCAGGCTCTCATCATCGGTGGTGTCATCGCCGCGGTAGGTGGAATTGTCTACGCACTCCCAAGTGCGGTGAACCCAAACGTCTATGTGACGTCGTTGACGTTCTTCGTGTGGACTGCACTCTTGCTCGGTGGAGCTGCCACGGTATTTGGTCCACTCTTGGGTGCAGTTCTCTTCTGGGTCCTCCAGTCTTTCCTGTCCAACCTTCTGCCGGCTTTAGTGTCCTCAGGATTACTTCCTATGGTCTCCTCTCAGCAGGCAGCAACGCTGCGTTTTGTGCTGGTGGGGCTAGGACTTGTACTACTGGTCATATTCCGACCGCAAGGAATCCTTGGCGATAAGAGGGAGTTGACCTTTGTCAAGTAATAGCAGTCCCGAAAAAGTACAGAAGACCACCGGCCTTCACGTTGGCACAATTGAGCCAGGCGTAAAAAAGGTCGATGCGATCATCTCGATGGACCACGTGCACCGCCAGTTCGGTGGTCTGACAGCCGTCGACGTCGAGCACCTCGAGATCCCTAGAGGTGCTATCACAGCGCTCATTGGGCCCAATGGAGCGGGAAAGACGACGCTGTTCAATCTCCTCACGGGGTTCGATAAGCCAGACACAGGTGAGTGGACGTTCGATGGTCGCGACATCGCCGGGGTTCCTGCGTTCAAGCTTGCCCAGATGGGTCAGGTCAGGACTTTCCAGCTCACCAAAGCTCTTGGACTGCTGACAGTACTGGAGAATATGAAGCTGGGCGCGAAGAACCAAAAGGGTGAAAGCTTCCTCAGGTCACTTTTCCCCTTCCTGTGGAAAAAGCAGGACGATGAAATCGCAGAGAAGGCAATGCGCCTGCTCAAGAAGTTCAAGCTTGACGCCAAAAAGGATGACTTTGCAGCCAGCCTCTCCGGTGGCCAACGCAAGCTCCTTGAAATGGCGCGGGCGCTCATGAGTGATCCGGAACTCGTGATGCTGGATGAGCCTATGGCGGGTGTGAATCCTGCACTGACCCAATCATTGTTGGACCACATCCTCGACCTTAAGAAAGAGGGCATGACCGTACTGTTCGTCGAGCACGACATGCACATGGTCAGCCACATCGCAGACTGGGTTGTGGTTCTCGCTGAGGGTCGCGTTGTGGCAGAAGGACCACCCACCGAGGTCATGAAGAATCCTGCCGTGATTGACGCCTACCTAGGATCACACCAGGACGTCGACCTGGGCACTGTGACCGGACGAATCCCAAAGATTTCCGAATAAGCCGGATACAGAAGAGCGAGAAGCTAAATGGCTGAGAACACCACCCCCGTCATCCACGTCGACAACCTGATCGCCGGCTACCTCCCCGGTGTGAACATCCTGAACGGATGTTCCATTGAGGCGCGCCAAGGCGAGTTGATTGGAATTATCGGCCCCAACGGTGCGGGAAAGTCCACGTTGCTTAAAGCGATCTTCGGCCAGGTCAACATCCGCGGTGGTCACATCTCCCTTAATGGTGATGACATCACAGGCCTCAAGGCCAACAAGCTCGTTGAACGCGGTGTGGGAATGGTTCCCCAGAACAACAACGTGTTCCCCAGCCTCACTATTGAAGAAAACCTCCAGATGGGTATCTTCCAAGAGCCTCAGCACTACAACGAGCGCCTAGAGTTTGTTATGAGCTTGTTTGACGAGTTGAAGAAGCGCCTTAAGCAACGGGCCGGCTCTCTCTCAGGCGGTGAGCGCCAGATGGTCGCGATGGGCCGCGCGTTGATGATGAACCCCAAAGTTCTTCTACTGGACGAGCCCTCAGCAGGTCTCTCCCCTGTGCGCCAAGATGAGGCATTCATCCGTGTTTCAGAGATCAACAAAGCTGGTGTGACCACCATCATGGTTGAGCAGAACGCAAGGCGTTGTCTCCAGATCTGTGACCGGGCGTATGTTCTTGACCAGGGCACGGACGCTTACACGGGCACCGGTCGTGAGCTCTTGAATGACCCTAAGGTCATCAGCCTGTACCTCGGAACCCTCGGAACCTAAACGCCCCTACTGCGCAATAACCTCTTTGAAGAGGTGGCATTTTTGTCTGCCTGCGTACATCCTCGGCTGCATCTTGGGATTAAACGAGTGTGGGCCCCGGGTTGCCCCGGGGCCCACACTTTTACCTCTATCGAGGCAACGTGCTACTAGCCTGCGTAAGGCTCGTAGGTGTTGTCTTCGAGGTAGATGTACTTGCCAATGCTGGCTTCAGTCGGGTCGCCCACCTCGTTGAAGGTGATAGGACCGGACACGCCGTCATAGTCGGCAACGCCACCAGCGTTGATGATGGCTGCACACTCAGCGAAGCTGGTGCACTTCTCGCCACCACCGGTGCCACCAGAAACTTCCTGGAGCTTGCCAGCGACAGTAGGACCATCGGTTGCACCGGCTGCGAGAGCAGCAAGTGCGAGCAATACGACTGCGTCGTAGGACTCAGCACCGTAGGCGAAGACACCAGCGAGGTCTGCGTTGCCTTCGGCAACCCAGTTGTCGTTCATGCGAACGGTGAAGTCACCGATTGCGTTGGTGTCCAGACCAGGAAGGGTTCCCTTTGCGCCGGTCATGGTGCCGGCAGCGAAGTCCTCGCTGAAGTTGGCGAGGTTACCGTCGACCATGTAAATCTGGTCGGAGGGGTATTGGCTCAACAGCTCAGGAATGATGGTCTTGGCCTCTTCGAAGGTGATGAGGACAATGGCGTCGGGGTCAACTGCGAGCACCTCGTTGATCTGAGAGGTGAAGTTGGTGTCTCCCGTGTTGTAGGTAGGCGCTGCGAGCACAGAACCACCGGCAGCCTCGAAGGCCTCCGTGGTGAACTGTGCAAGGCCGGTGCCGTAGGAGTCGTTCAGAACGAGCATTGCGATGTTCTGGTGACCGTCTTCAGCGAGCCAGTTTCCGAGCACCTCACCCTGGAGAACGTCGGAAGGAGCTGTACGCCAGTACAGACCATTGTCCTCGTAGGTGGTGAATGCGGCCGAGGTGTTTGCTGGCGAGAACTGAATTACGTCTGCTGCAATGACCTGGTCGATGAACTGAAGGGAGGTACCCGACGATGCGGCACCCAAGATAGCCGATACGCCTGCGTTGAGCAGACGGGGGATCTCGGTCTCATATGCCTTGTTGTCAGTGTCTCCGGAGTCGCCCCACTCAACCTCAACGGTGATGCCTGCGGCAGCCTCGTTGATGTCCTTGATGGCGAGAGCAACACCCGCTTCTTCGGGGGGTCCGAGGAATGCAAGGTTACCGGTCTGCGGAAGTGCGGTACCGATCTTGAGGGTCAAATCCCCAACGACAGCCTCTTCGGTAGAAGTTACTGCCTCTTCGGTTTCTTCAGCGGCTGCACAGCCGCTGAGCACTAGCGCCGAAGCAGCGAGAATGGCAAGTCCACTCCCAGCCTTCGAAAATACGCTCATGATGCTCCTTATGTTTACTTGGTGTAAAGAAAGTGGCCATGCCAAACACAGCCACAACTAACTAACGTAGGGGCATTTTGTGGCGGAAACAAGCCAGTTTGGTTACATCCGTGTAACGGGCTGAAGCCAGGTAAACCCGCAAAAAGCCCCGAAAGTCAGTGATTAGCGGGGTTGAGCAACCGGTTGCGACGGTGTGTGAGGGCATCAATGCTGAGAATTACCAGAGCAACCCAGACCAACGAGAAGCCAATCCAGCGTTCCAGAGGCATCGGCTCGCCCATGATCGCTACCCCAAAAGTGAACTGCATCACTGGTGCTAGGTACTGCATCAAGCCGATAACGGACAGGGGAAGACGGCGTGCCGCAGCGCCAAAAAACAGCAAAGGAATCGAGGTCACTGCTCCCGCCATCAGCAACAACGCCGTGTGACCGGGACCGAGCGTTCCCAGAGTCAGGCCACTGCTCAGGTAGACCCAGACCAGCAGTCCCAGGGCAATGGGCGTGAGCCAGAGAGTCTCCAGGGTCAGACTGTCCAGAGACTTGACCGCCGGCCCCATGCGGTTTTTCACAAAACCGTAAAACCCAAATGAGAACGCGAGCGTCAAAGAAATCACGGGTACTGATCCGTACCCGACTGCGAGTACGACAACCGCCACCACTGCGAGGGCAAGAGCGCTCCATTGCAGGGGGCGCAACTTCTCTTTCAACACGACGACTCCCAACGCCACCGTCACTAGGGGGTTGATGAAATAGCCGAGCGCCGCCTCCACGATGAATTGGTTCAATGACGCGTAGACATAGACCGACCAGTTGATCAGGATCAAAACGGCGGCCATTGCCGATAGCTTCAAGATGTCGCGATCCCGCAGGAGCGCTGCCGTTCGCGGCAACCTGCGCATGATGGCCAAAATCACCACACAAAAGATCAGGGACAAGACAATACGAAACGCAAGAATTTCGATGGGCCCACTGGGGTCGAGCGCCACGAAGTAGGCGGGGAGGAGCCCCCAGAGCCCATATGCGGCAGCAGCGGCAAGGAAACCGTCTCTCTGGCGGGTGGACTCATTCACCGCCTCAGGCTATACCCGGAATTTCGCCCTTAACACCAGAAGGCCCACACAGTGTGTGGGCCTTCTTTTACAGTTGTTTTTGCTCTTAGCGCTCCACGATGGCAAGCACGTCGCGAGCCGACAGGACGAGATACTCGTCTGCGCCGAACTTCACTTCAGTGCCGCCGTACTTCGAGTAGAGCACGCGATTTCCCACAGCAACATCCATGGGAACTCGGTTGCCATTGTCATCGAAGCGACCGGGACCTACCGCGACAACTTCGCCTTCCTGAGGCTTTTCTTTCGCGGTGTCAGGAATGACCAAACCAGAAGCAGTGGTCTGCTCTGCTTCGACCTGCTTGATCAC
>JAIOWW010000051.1 GCA_021741925.1 Pontimonas sp.
CACTCGGCTGCCTCATCGGGGATGAGGTCAGGCGTTATCATCCCTGCTCCCCCGGCTTCCTTCAGGTCCCTCGCAAAATTCTCGACACCGTACTGAACCACTGGGTTCCAATAGGTCATGACCACTACAGGCTTGTCGCTATGGTCCGTGATAGCCCGTATTGCAGGGAAGAGGTCCTTGAGTTTGAAGCCGTTCTCCAGAGCTTTCTGGGTCGCCTCCGCAATGACAACACCATCCATGACCGGGTCCGAGTAAGGGACACCAAACTCAAGGATGTCCGCACCAGCATCCAGTGTCGCAATAGCGGCTTCAACACTCTCCCCCATCGTAGGAAACCCTGCAGGGAGGTACGCGACGAGGACTCCGTGCCCTTCAGCTTTTCTGCTCGCGATTGTCTCTTGGACGCTCCTCCGGGTCATGAGATTTCCGGACTAACACCCAAAAGGTCGAAGTATCGGGCTGCTGTCTCCATGTCCTTATCACCGCGACCGCTCAGGGAGACAAGAATCGTGGCATTGGGCCCTAGTTCCCGCCCAAGAATCTGAGTTCCAGCGAGGGCGTGTGCAGTTTCAATCGCGGGAATGATTCCCTCGGTCTGGCTCAAGAGGCGCAATGCTTGCATGGCTTGGTCATCGGTGATGGGTTCGTATTCCGCGCGACCGATGGAGGACAACCATGCGTGCTCCGGCCCGATACCCGGATAGTCAAGGCCTGCCGAGATTGAATGTGACTCAATGGTTTGACCGTCTTCGTCTTGAAGAACGAGAGACCGCGCTCCGTGCAACATCCCGGGTTTGCCCCGGTTGATCGTAGCCGCGTGGTGTGGCGTATCCACGCCGTCGCCGGCGGCCTCGTAACCCACCAGCCTCACATCGGGATCATCGAGGAACGCGTGGAAAATTCCCATCGCATTGCTACCCCCACCCACACACGCCGTCACGGCCGTGGGGAGTGCACCAGTCAGTTCGAGCATCTGCTCGCGCGCCTCCACACCAATCACCGAGTGGAAATCTCGAACAATGAGTGGAAAAGGGTGCGGACCGGCGACAGTGCCCAACAGATAATGCGTGGTGTCGACGTTCGCGACCCAGTCACGCATCGCGTCATTGATCGCGTCTTTGAGTGTTCGAGACCCCGTCTTCACAGCGTGGACGTCCGCTCCCAGTAAACGCATCCGGGCGACGTTTAGGGCTTGACGCTCCGTGTCAACCTCGCCCATGTACACGACGCATTCCATACCCATCAGTGCGGCTGCCGTGGCAGTAGCGACGCCGTGCTGACCAGCCCCAGTTTCCGCGATGAGGCGCTTTTTACCCAGGCGCTTCGCCAGCAGCGCTTGCCCCAACACGTTGTTGATCTTGTGGCTGCCAGTGTGGTTGAGGTCCTCCCGCTTGAGAAAAATTCTCGCTCCACCGCAGTGCTCCGCGAACCTGTGGGCCTCAGTAATGATCGAGGGCCGGCCGGTGTAGGTCTTGTGGAGTTCCGCGAGCTCTTTCGCAAAGGACGGGTCTGATTGCGCCTCTCGATACGCCCACTCGAGTTCATCCAAGGCATGAATCAGAGACTCGGGGACGTAACGTCCTCCGAATTCGCCGTAATACGGTCCAGAGACCTCTCTCAAGGACTGAGTCATGCGTCGACAAACTCCCTCACCTGTTGCGCTGGATTTACACCGGTCACGAGAGCTTCGCCAACCAGGACGGCGTGCGCTCCCTGTTCACGGTACCGGGTTACATCCTGAGAATTCGCCACGGCAGACTCAGCAACCTTGAGCACACCCTCGGGAATGAGGTGTTGTAACCGCCCGAAGAGTTCCTGGTCAAGCTCAAACGTACTCAGGTCGCGCGCATTGACGCCGATGATCCGTGCGCCAAGTCTTACGGCCCGAATTACTTCGTCCTCCGAGTGAGTCTCGACGAGAGCCTCCATACCCCAGGAGCGCGTGATGTCCAACAACCGAGCCACTACAGAATCCTCAAGTCCCGCCATGATCAACAACACCAAATCGGCACCGTAGGCGCGAGCTTCGACAATCTGGTACTCATTGGCTAGGAAGTCTTTGCGGAGAACAGGAACGCTCACCGCCCGCGATACTGCCTCGAGATCCTGGAGCGAGCCACCAAAACGTCGCTCCTCGGTCAGCACACTAATCACGCTGGCCCCACCAGCCTCGTAGTCACGAGCGAGAGTGACCGGATCAGCAATAGTGGCCAGTTCGCCTTTGGAGGGACTCCTCCGTTTGATTTCAGCGATGATGTGCACTGAGTCGCGCGGAACTAACCCGGAAAGTTCTCGCACCGGTCGGGCAGCCCTAGCTCGAGCGATGAGCGCGTCGAGGGGTTCTAGGCCTTCTCTGGCACGAGCATCCTCTCGGGCACCGTCATACAGGCCCGTGAGCACCTACGCGTGGTCCTTAGGCTGGTATTTGGGTCCTCGCACACCCCAGCCCATCGCTGCGAGCACGAATCCAAGACCCCAACCAGCGAGCGTCAACACGGCACTGGCAATAACAAGCCACCAGGCTTGGAAAAAGAATGCCACCGTCCCGATGGACAGTGCGACCAGCATGACTGTTACAGCGGTCCATGCTGCAGGTGAGTGTCCGTGGCCGGGATCGGACGCGGGGTTCATGGGGTCTCCTTCACGATGATTGACCTTCAGTCTACCGTTGGGTCGGGTCTGTTCCGTCGCTGAGCGAGTCCCACGCCGACACACTGTCCTCCACAGAGCCCGAGGCTACCTTCCTTGAAAAGCGGTCGTGTGCGATTGCCCGATCAGGCATCCACATCCCCGCGAGTCCCGCTGCTGCGAAGAGAATCCCCGCAACTACAGCGCTGAAATGCCAGCCGGTGATGGTCACAGAGTCGACCAGCGCGAGGGCATTCTTACCGGCAATACCGGTGAGGGAGGTAATTCCCTCCAGCGCAGAGGGCAAAGGTTCGGCTGCAATAGCGAAGACCAAACCCGCAAAAGCCCCTCCGGATAGCACCTGGAGCGCTCCCGTGACCCTGCGGGCCGCACGCCGGATGGTGAAGTGAAGTCCATATGCTGCGAGCCCGACCGCTCCGACGCTCCACAGGAGAGCACTCGATGTGGCTCCTCCGACCTCAACGCTTTGCCCGGACGAAAGATTTGCTACCCACCAGGTCATTGCCGAACTAAACGCAGCGACGGCGATGCCGAGAACTGCCAGAGAATGATGGAGACGCCTCATCGCAGGTCGGGTTTCAGCGCATTTGCAATGCGGATCGCACGGGCTGGCGCAGAGGCCTTATGAATTGTCTCTCGATACTCGCTCTCGGGGTCAGAATCGGCGACGATTCCCGCTCCTGCTTGGACTATTGCCCGTGATCCTTGCATCCAGATAGTGCGAATGGTGATCGCGAGGTCAGCGTCTCCAGAATGGCCAAAGTACCCCACTACCCCGCCGTAGACCCCTCGCTGGGTAGGTTCGAGGTCATCAATGATTTCCAGCGCGCGCGGTTTTGGTGCGCCGCTGAGCGTCCCTGCTGGGAAAGTGGCACGGAACACATCTACCGCGGATTTATCTGCCGAGAGATCGCCCTCCACCGAGGAAACAAGGTGCATGATGTGACTGAAGCGCTCCACCTGCATAAATTCGGTGACCTCCACGGTCCCGGCGTCACAGACCTTAGACAGATCGTTTCGTGCGAGATCCACCAGCATGAGATGCTCGGCTTGTTCCTTGGTATCCGCGAGTAGCTCCTGGGAGTGCGCGTTGTCCTCCTCCGCACTGGCGCCACGGGGTCTGGACCCTGCGATGGGGTGCGAATACACCTTGCCGCGTTGCAGTGTCACCAGCGCCTCGGGTGAGGAACCCACCACGTGGTAGGTATCGCCGGACTCGCCCTGGCACTCCAGCAGATACATGTAGGGACTGGGGTTCACCGAACGCAAAACGCGATACACCTCGAGAGGGCTTGCGTCCACCTCAAACACGAACTGTTGAGAGAGCACAACCTGGAAAACGTCGCCATCGTCGATGTGCTTCTTCGCTCGCGCCACCATGTCGAAGAACTGTGTGTCCTCAAGCGAGGGATGAGGAAGCTCCTCTACCGGTTCGGTCTTCTGATGCAGTGTCGACGACGTGGGTTGCGTGAGCGCTTCGTGCATCGCATCTAAACGAGATATCGCGTCTCGATACTCGTCCTCCCCGACAGGCGATATGGAGTGTGTGAGTGCTACAAGGACCACCTCAGAAGAGTGGTGGTCAAACGCAACGAAATCCTTCACGAGCGCCATGTGCATCGCGGGAACCGCATGTGTCGCCATGGGTGGATGTGGCAGGCGCTCGACCTCACGGACAGCCTCCCAACCGATGTGTCCCACGAGACCCCCGGCAAACGGGGGCAAATCGGACAGGGGATCCGAGAGCCAACGCTGGTGCAACACCTCTAGCGCATCGAGGGCCTTCACTGGAATCTCCGTTCCGAAGGCCTCCACTTCTGACATTCCCTGGCTGAGCCAGACCGCACGACCGCCGTGGTGCGACACAACGCCATGCACGGCTACGCCGAGGAATGAGTACCTCGACCATTTTCCTGCTTGGTCTGCTGATTCCAGGAGAAAGGACCCTGGCCCCCGAGAGAGCTTGCGATACAGCCCCATCGGAGTCTCGCTGTCGGCAAAGAGTCGTCGGATGACGGGAGTCACAGGGCGATCCTTACCCCACTCCAGGAACTCGTCGAGACGAGTTTCAGACATCAGTGTCCTCCGCATCAAAACATGTGTCAGCACCTGTGTGGCACGCGGGTCCTGACTGCACCACATCGGCGAGGAGAACATCGCCGTCGCAGTCCACGCGAATACGACGCGCAACTTGAATGTTCCCGCTTGTGTCACCTTTTCGCCAGTATTCTCGGCGCGACCGGCTGAAGTAGGTGACTCGGCCCTCCACGAGCGTTCTCGCTAGTGCCTCCGAATCCATCCAGGCCATCATGAGTACCTCGCGAGTGGCAACATCCTGGGCAATACAGGGAATAAGACCCTCCGCTGTGAACTGAGCACGCTCGAGAATGTTGGGGTCCGCTTCGACAACCCACGACGTGTTCATCTCACCACCGCCCCTGCCCTCTGGAGTTCGTCTTTCACATCCTGAACACTGACTTTATCGTGATGAAAAATTGATGCGGCGAGCACTGCGTCTGCACCAGCTTCCCACGCTCCTACGGCGTCCTGCGCCTTGCCAGCACCACCCGATGCGACAAGGGGAAGCTGCGAAATCGCTCGAACATCACGGATCATCTCCACATCAAATCCTTGCTTCGTGCCATCCGCATCGATGGAGTTGAGGAGTATTTCGCCGGCTCCTCGGCTGGCCGCTTCCTGAATCCACTCCAGTGCGTCACGTTCAGCACTCTTGCGACCTCCGTGGGTTGTCACCACGAAACCCGAGGGCATCGTTGGGTCCCTTTTCGCATCCACCGAAATGACACAGACCTGTTGACCAAAGTGGGACGCGATCTCATCAAGTAGGTCTGGTCTGACTAGGGCTGCACTGCTCACACTGATTTTGTCTGCACCGTGTTCAAGGAGTGTTCCCACATCAGAAACCGACCGGACCCCACCCCCAACAGTGAGGGGAATGAAGACATTCTCAGCGGTGTGGCGGACAAGGTCGAGCGTCGTGCGCCGGTCATCAACGGTGGCGGTGACATCAAGGAAAGTAATTTCGTCTGCGCCCTGATCCCCATAGAGAGTCGCGAGCTCCACAGGGTCTCCTGCGTCCACGAGGTCGACGAAGTTGACCCCCTTGACAACTCGACCCTTGTCAACATCAAGGCAGGGAATAACCCGAACCGAGATTGTCATTAGATTCGCGCTGCGTGGATGGCAGACACCAGGATTGCCCGAGCACCCAGCGCGTAGAGCCGGTCCATGACCTGATTTGCGTCGTCCCGGGGTACCATCGCTCGCACCGCAACCCACGCTGGGTCTCGCAGGGGAGACACTGTCGGTGACTCCAACCCTGGAGTGATCGCAGAGGCTTCCTCTAGCAGCGCGTGAGGCAGGTCGTAGTCCATCAGAACATACTGTTGGGCGACCCAGACCCCGTGCAGACGCCTGCGCAGGGTCTCAATGCCAGGTAAGTCAGGATTGACGCTGATCAAAATCGCCTCTGACTCGAGTATGACGGGGCCGAAAATCTCGAGACCTTGCGCTTTGAGAGTCGCCCCTGTCGAAACGACATCAGCTACGGCGTCAGCGACCCCGAGACGCACTGCGGACTCCACTGCACCATCGAGCGAGACAATCTCGGCACTCACGCCGGCCTCGGTGAGGAAATTTCCGACCAAACCTGGGTAGGAGGTGGCAACTCGCTTTCCGTGGAGCTCCTGGACCTCTGACATTCCGGGCGGTCCCGCAAACCGGAAGGTAGAGTGCCCAAACCCAAGAGGCTGAAGCTCGAGTGCTGTGGTTTCTGAGTCGAGGAGCAGGTCTCTCCCGGTAATTCCGACATCGAGAGCTCCGGAGCCCACATAAGTGGCAATGTCCCGAGGTCTTAGGAAAAAGAACTCCACACCATTTCGTGGATCCGGAACTGTCAGGGCGCGAGGGTCCCTCCGACCCACGTAGCCGGCCTCAACCAGCATCGCGCTAGCAGTCTCAGACAACGTTCCCTTATTGGGAACGGCAATGCGTAAGGGTTCGCTCATAGTTCCCGGTACACATCCTCTGGGGTCAGACCTGTGGCAATCATCAGTACCTGCAGGTGATAGATCAACTGAGAGATTTCGATCGCGAGCGCTTCGCCGCTTTCATGCTCGGCTGCCATCCACACTTCCGAGGCCTCTTCTACAATCTTTTTGCCGATAGCGTGAACGCCCTTATCTAGGAGCGCAACGGTAGAGGAACCCTCAGGCCTTTGTGCGGAGAGTGCCTGAAGTTCGGTAAAGAGGGCGTCGAAAGTTTTCACTACCCCAGGGTACCGGGCTGGTGAACTAGCGTGTGCCCAAGAGATCGATGGCGAAGACCAAGGTTCGGCCTGAGAGACGGTGACCGCCCCCGGCGGGCCCGTACGCCCAGGCTGGTGGGCATGTAAGGAGCCTGCGCCCCCCTACTTGCATCCCGGGGATTCCCTCTTGCCATCCCTTGATGAGGCTTGTGAGCGGGAACTCAATGGACTCCCCTCGGCTCCACGACGAGTCGAACTCCTCCCCCGTTTCGAAGTCAACGCCCACGTAGTGGACCTCCACCACAGACCCGGCGGCCGCAGTATCTCCTTCCCCAAGGATGGTGTCCTCCATCACCATTTCGGTAGGGTCAGGGCCCATCTGCGGTTCGATCTCAGGTTTCGTGCGGTCCATTCTCAGTTCCTCTCCTCGGTTTTCACAGAATTTCTCAATGCCTCGATGTTTTCCGCTGGCACGCCGTGGCCGTAGACGCTGGAGCCGGCCACAAAGGTATTCGCTCCATGGCTCCACGCGATCGGAAGCGTGTCCACGGTGATACCGCCGTCAACCTCCACCAGTGGACTCAGCCCGTGACGATCGAGATAATCGCGTAACTCGTCAAGTTTCGGCATCATCTCTGCCATGAAAGATTGACCACCGGCACCTGGTTCCACCGTCATGATGAGCACCATGTCG
>JAIOWW010000052.1 GCA_021741925.1 Pontimonas sp.
GAGAGTGGTGCCAACCAACGAGGGTTCCATGCCCACACGGCGAAGTGAACTGTGGCCAGCGCGAGCGCTGTCAGCACAATGATCGGTGCAGTAAGTCCCAGCGCTGTCCACGAGACGCCACCGAGAGTGTGCAACAGGGTCAGGACAATCGCACTCCAGGTCCCCACCATGAGAAGAGTGGGGCGTGTCGCGCGGAAGAGGAGGGCCTGAGTTCGGGCTGTGCTGCTGAGGATTCGGGAGGAGTAGCTGGGCACGGTCAGGAAATAGGTGAGTGCGATGAGCCACATTCCCACGGGAACAAGCGCGCTGGAAAGAGTCTCTTGGAATCCAATGTCTTCTGACACATTACTGCCATCAAAAACTACGGGGTTATTCAACACATCGAGGGCCTCATCACTGGGCATCGTCCCGCTACCTTCGCGAAGTTCCTCAGCACCCTCGGCGACACCCTCGGAGAACTCGCGAGCCCCATCGGAAAGCTCCACCATCCCCTCAGCTAATTCTCCCGTGCCATCGGCGAGTTCATTCAACCCGGTGCGAATATCTCCTGAGCCTTCAGCGAGGTCCTGGCCGGCATCATCGAGCGCATCGGCACCTTTATCCAGTTCAACAATTCCGGTAGTGACTCCACTCAGAGCGGTAGAGGTTTGCGACGACAGGGTGCTGCCTCCTGCAGCAGCTGTGGCGAGCCCATCAATCAGGGTATTCAGCGTCGCAAGGCCTGGCCCGGTGACTGTTCCCGAAGCCTTCACTCCCGAAAGTCCTGCAGACAGAGTTGAGATGCTGTCGGTATACGTCTTGACCCCTGCAGAAAGGTCGGTGAGCCCAGACGTACCGGCCCCCAGGGCATCGAGCCCATCAGAGAGCGAGGTCACACCGTCGCTGAATGTACCAAGCCCATCATCGAATTCTTCATAACCCGACGCCAAATCTTCAACACCTTCGTCGAGCTCGGAAACGGCCTCGGACACGTCCTCCACCCCATCGGCCAGTGTGTCGGCTCCGTCGGCAATCTCATCAAAAGCATCGGAGAGTTCAACGATGGCAGTAAAAAGGCCCTCCATAATTCCAGAGCCAAACTCGTCGCTGACCCCTGCGGCGAGACCTGCGCCAATCTGGTCGGCCAGGATTCCGGCAAGGTAACTGTGTGAGGAGTCTGTGATGATCGTGAAAGTAGCCGACTGGGGATTGTCAGTGTCGAGTGTCGTCACCGCAGAGGAGAAATCTTCCGGAATCTCCACGATGGCGTAGACATCTCCGGATGCCAGAAGCTCACGCGCCTGCTCTGAGCTTGTGATGAGCCAGTCGACGGCCAAGTCCTCAGAGGTGACGAGTTCTGTCACCAAGGGTTTGCTCGCGAAGATGATGGTCTCTTCGCCAGCCTCGTCGGTCTCTGTAATCAGTTCGTCGTTGTTGACTAGCGCTACAGGAACTCGCTCCAGAGCTGTGTCCCCTGCGGACATCGCTCCCAGAAGACCACCCACGATGATGAGAGGGGTCATCACCCCCGCGATAATCCAGATTCGCCACTGCGACCTCAGTGTCATTAGCCCACCGTCACCAGTTCTGGGGTCACGTCGACAATGGTCGTTGAGATACTTACTGGACTCAGAGCCCTGGCGGTAGGGAGGCTAAACAACGCCACCGTTTGATGTTGTCCTGCCAGAGCGCCCAGTGCCTTCCACCACAACTCGCGGTGGTCATTGTCCGACAAGGGGTCTGCGGGGGACACGAGGCAGAGGGGTGATCCGTCTGCCAACGCTAACGCCGCCCACACCACAATCTGTTGGCCGGGAGCCAGTAAGCCGGGGAGAGTTGACTCGGTGATGGGCTGTCCTGGAGCAAATTCCTCACTGAGCGCGTTGAGTGTTGCGAGCACAGATCGAACAAGCTGCCGGGTCTGGGATACGGAAAGTTTCCCTCTCGAGGACGACCACCTCATGCGCTCCCGCAGGGCGTCACCCAGCGGTGTCAGAGCGTCGGAATCTTGGGGACTCCACACGGACACTGTCGCACGAACACTGCGGCTTTCACTCGGCAGAGGGTGCCCCGCAACATGCAGTGAACCTGAGTAGTGAGGGAGAGCTCCTGTCAAAGTCGCGGCAAAAACCCGCGCTAGGTGTGGCTCAGCTGAGACGTCCAGGCGGTCGCCAGCATTCCATTCCAATGCCATGGGCTCGCTGCGGACTTCCCCCTCTCCGATGACGAGGTACTGAGCGTGGACGAGTGAAGAGGAGTGCTGGCTAGCCCACGCCTTGTTCTTAATGTGCTCGCCAAGCGACTCTCCCTCGTCATCCGCGTGAGGGATGGCTCGCTCCAGGAAGCGCGGGAACGACCAGGCGTGCTCTTTGAACAACGCCATCACAGCGGGGACAAGCGTCATACGAACAACAAAGGCATCAAGGGCGATGCCAACTGCGGGGCCAAGGGCAATGGGCTTGAGCGTGTTACTCCCGTGGGGCACGAAAGCGATAAAGACAAAGAACATGATGAGAGCTGCGGAGGTGACTACCCTCGCTGCGGAGGAGTAGCCTTCCTCGATTGCGTATCGCCAGTCGCCGGTGTGAACGTGGCGCTCCCGCATACCGGAAACCAAGAACACTTCATAGTCCATGGCAAGTCCAAACAGGAGCGCCATGAGGATGATCGGCATGAAGCTCAGGATCGGACCGGGCGTATCCACTCCGAGGAACGAGCTAAACCAGCCCCATTGGAAAATGGCAACCACGACGCCGAACGCTGCAGTGACCGAGAGAACAAAGCCCAAGGCCGCCTTCACCGGGACAATGAAGGAGCGGAATACCGCGAGCAACAAGAGGATCGAGAGTCCCACGACGACAATTCCGAAAGGAATGAGCGCGTCCTGGATGCGCTGCGACAGATCAACGCCAATGGCCGTGAATCCGGTAATCGCGATGTCATTCCCCCAGGCCTTCTCCCATTCCGGAACTCGCTGCCGAATGTCAGCAACCAGAGCTTTGGTCGCAGGCGAGTCGGGGGCGTACTCAGGGGTCACTTGAATGATTCCGGTATCGAGGCCTGGTGAAGGGAATGCGTCGCCTACGAGCGCAACTCCGGGGATTGGCTCTAGCTCATCGCGGAGTGCATCGAGGTCATCCATGATGCTGTCACTACCCGTAATGTCCACGGCGACCAGAAGAACCCCGTTGTAGCCGGGTCCGAAGCCTTCGCTGATGTGATCAAACGCCTTTCGCTGCGTTGACTCTATGGGCTCCTGCCCTCCGCCTGGAAGATTGAGATCGAGTTCAAGTGCAGGGAGTGCCAATGATCCCAGTCCCACCATGCAGACCACACTTACCAGGAGGGGTCTCCGCATGACTGTTCGGACCCACCGACGCCCCATAGTTGGGCGATCGCTGGAGCCCAGTGCCAGCCGCGATGCTGCTGAACCCGACCGAGGGCGGAGCTTTTCTCCCATCATGCCCATCAGCGCGGGAAGCAAAGTGATCGCAGCAAGAATCGCGATTGCTACAGCGAGAGCGCCCGAGGCGCCCATAACACTGAGGAACGGTATCCCTACTAAGAAGAGCCCCAAGAGAGCAATGATGACGGTAACGCCAGCAAAGACCACAGCATTTCCTGCCGTGCCCACGGCTCTGGCGGCGGACTCTGCCGGATCATCGCCAGCCGCAAGTTGGTTGCGGTGGCGCGAGAGAATAAAAAGCGAATAGTCAATGCCGACGGCGAGTCCGAGCATAACTGCCAAGAGGGGGGCAGAGCTGGACACAGAAACCTCCAGAGCCGCAAAGAAAATTGCCCCCACAGCAATTCCCACTCCCACGATGGCGCTGGCAAGGGGAATCCACGCTGGCCGCACGGACCGGAACGTGACGATGAGAACCAGCCCGGCAAATACCACCCCAATAAGCTCGGTGGCGCTGATTCCCGGACTCTGGTCTTGCAGGATAGAGCCGCCGTATTCGATGGTGAGCCCGGATTCCTCCGCGATACTCCGGGTCGACAGAAGCTGTTGAACCATCTCGTCAGTCACGGAGGGTGTAGGACGGTCGAACCGGACCTGAACTATCGCGTATTGTGCGTCATCACTGAGCGCGTCTCCCGCAAACTCGTCAAAAGGGGTGGTGACGGAGTCCACCCCCTCGCCGCTTTCGAGAGCGTGGGCGAGTTCGTCAATGACGGCCCGGTTGGCGGCAGAGTCAAGTCGTTCCCCCTCGGGCGCTACGAGGACAACTTGAGAAGATGCCCCCGCGAAGGTGGGAAAGACTGCTTCGAGACGGTTGTAAGCGTCTTGGGACTGGCTCCCCGGGATTTCGAATGTCTCTTCGGTTTGCCCCCCCAGGGAAAACCCAACCCCGATGACCGCGAACATGGCGAGAACCCAAGCGATAATCACGCGTCCCGCGTTTCTGTAACTCGCCTTACCCAGGCGATAGAGAAGGGTAGCCATTTAGTTCAGGGTCCCCACACTCTGTTGGTCACTCTGGACCATGGCGGTCACCGCTTCGGTCAGCATCTCAGTGAGTTCTGTCTCGTCCAGTGACTCGACACCCAAAATCGCCGCCGACACGAGGACGTAAGTAACGCCTGAAATCACAATCCCCAGTCTCAAGCGGTCGTGCTCTCCGGCAGAGTGCTGGCTTACCAGGTCGGCCATCCGCTCCATTAGGGCTTGTGCCCTCTTGAGCGCGGGAACAGAGTCCACGAAATAGGGGTGGGTGATCACAATATGGGTGGCCAGGCGGTGATTGACCAGGAGCCTGACGAGATCCTGCGCGAAGGCGACCCGGTCGCTTTCTGTGGCGAGGCCTTGAAGGCTTGCCGCTTCGAGAAGTTTCTCGGTGGCGTCGAGAGAGGGAGTGAGCGCTTCGTTGATGAGTTCTTCCTTGTGAGAGAAGTGATAGACCACATTCGCTTTCGAGCAATTGCTGGCATCGGCGATGTCCTGAAGCGACGTTGCAGCGATTCCTCGCTGCGCACACAGGTCAAGAGTTGCCTGCAGTATTTGGTCACGAACACTCACGTAGAGGAGCCTAAAGCTCCCGGGAAACCATTACTGACCACATGGTCAGTTTCTTAGATACTTCCCAGCTGTTTCCAGGAAAAGGCAGCGCTTAGATGCTGCGGAAGGCAACAACTGCGTTGTGGCCGCCAAAACCAAAGGAGTTACTGATCGCGAGCTGTGGCCCTGAGCCCAAGTCCCTGGGGGACGTCACCACGTCAAGGGGGATTTGCTCGTCTTGGTTATCCAGGTTGATGGTGGGGGGAGCAATCCGTTCATGGACCGCAAGTATTGAGAACACTGCTTCAAGCGCTCCCGTGCCACCCAGAAGGTGTCCTGTCGCTGCCTTTGTGGCAGAGACCGGAATGGAGTGGACACGGTCTCCGAAAACCGCTTTGAGCGCGTGGAATTCTGCTATGTCGCCCACTGGGGTGGAGGTCGCGTGGGCGTTGATGTGCGTGACGTCGTCGGGGGATGCACCTGCTTGCGCGAGTGCCGCCAGGACTGCTCTGGATGCCCCCAGACCCTCGGGGTCAGGGGCCGTGATGTGATACGAATCGCTCGTCACTCCGCTACCCGCTAGCTCGGCATAAATCTTCGCGCCACGTGCTTCGGCGTGCTCTTTGGTTTCCAACACGATGGTCGCTGCGCCCTCACCCAGGACGAAACCATCCCGGTCGACGTCATAGGGCCGTGACGCCCGAGCGGGGTCATCGTTGCGCTTAGACAGCGCCTGCATCGCCGCAAAAGCCGCGATAGGCAGAGGGTGAATGACCGCCTCAGTTCCCCCGGCCACCACAACATCGGCAAGCCCTAATTGCAGATGCTCGTAGGCGTTCGCTATGGATTCTGTTCCCGACGCGCAAGCGGAGACAACGGTTCTGGCCCCTCCTCGACCGCCCAGTGCCATGCTCACCGCGGCTGCAGCGGCGTTGGGCATCAGCATCGGAATGGTCATCGGGAGGACACGTCTCGGGCCTTTTTCGCGGAGAGTGTCCCAGCCATCCAGCAGAGTCCAGAGCCCACCAATTCCGGTGGCGTAATCGACCAGGATGCGCTCAGGGGCAACGTCGGGAGCTCCGGCGTCCGCCCACGCCTCTCGGGCAGAAATGAGAGCGAGTTGTGCAGAAGGGTCGAGGCGCTTGAATTCCTGGCGCTCGAGAACGTCCTCGGCTTTGACCTTGGCTTGACCGGCAAACGTCACCGGAAGCTCATATTTTTCGACCCAGTCGTGCTCCAGCGTCGTCACACCGGATTCACCAGCAAGCAGAGCTTTCCAGGTGGACGCTACGTCTCCCCCCAGGGGAGAGGTAGCACCTATTCCGGTGACGACGACAGTGGTCATAGTGTTCCCCGGAGGAGGAGTCCTTAGGCCTGGGCCTTGGTAATGAACTCCACTGCCTCGCCGACGGTGGTCAGGTTCTTCACCTCGTCGTCAGGAATCTTGACGTCAAACTTCTCTTCAGCGTTCACGACGATGGTCATCATCGAAATGGAGTCAATGTCGAGGTCATCGGTGAAGGACTTCTCCAACGAGACCTGGTCGGCGGAAATGCCGGTTTCGTCGTTGATGAGCTCGGCAAGGCCGGCGAGAACTTCCTCAGTAGTGTGAGCCATGATTTTCCTTTTCTGTGGGTGTGTAGTGACCGGCTCCAATCTTAGAGCCAGCCTTTCGGTCTAGGGGAGAGTGACAACCTGTGCGCCATAGACAAGGCCGGCGCCAAAGCCAATCTGCAAGGCGAGGCCTCCGGACGCGTCGGGGTGTTCCTCGAGCAACCGGTGCATTGCCAGGGGAATCGATGCGGCAGAAGTATTTCCGGTTGTCTCGATATCGCGAGCAATCAGGACACTCTCGGGAAGCCCCAGTTGTTTCGCGAATTCGTCAATGATGCGCATGTTGGCCTGGTGAGGCACAAAAGCGGTGAGTTCCTCGGGGCTGACCCCGGACTTGTCCAACGCTTCTTTCGCGACCTTCGCCATTTCCCAGACGGCCCAACGAAACACAGTTTGGCCATCCTGTCGCAGGGTGGGGAAGCCACCGTCAGGGTCATCAAACGCTTCCTTGAGGGGCCGATTCATTCCGACGGCGTCCCATTTGGAGCCATCGGATCCCCACAGGGTGGGGCCAATTCCAATGGTGTCACTGGGGCCGACAATGGCAGCACCGGCGCCATCACCGAGCAGGAACGAAATACTGCGGTCGGTGGGCTCCACAAAATCGCTGAGTTTTTCAGCGCCCACGACCAGGACATAGTTTGCTGTTCCCGAGCGGATGAGGGCATCTGCTTGGGCGATGCCATAGGTGTAGCCGGCACAGGCTGCCGAGATGTCATACGCCGCGGCGGGAGTAGCACCCACGCGATCGGCAAGCAGCGCTGCCAACGACGGTGTTTGCACAGCGTTGCTAATCGTTGCGACAATCACAGCGCCAATCTGGTCCGGCTTGATTCCCGCCTTCTCGATGGCCTCATTCGAGGCGCGAACGGCAAGATCAATGGCCTGCTCAGCATCACTCGAGCGACGGC
>JAIOWW010000053.1 GCA_021741925.1 Pontimonas sp.
GCTCACCGACAAGGTTCCAAGACCGACTGGGCCACCAGCGAACTTGCGAATCAGGGTCTCGAGAACTGCCCGATCCAGCCGGTCCAAGCCGAGTTCGTCAACGTCATACAACAGCAAGGCAGCCTGAACCGAGGCAACATCCGGCGCGGTGTCATGAACCAACACATAGTCCCGAACTCTTCTCAGCAGGCGGTTCGCAATACGAGGTGTTCCGCGAGAACGAGACGCAATCTCACCCAGTGCGTCTTGAGGCCAGCTCAACCCCAACACCGCGCTGGAACGCCTCACTACTTCAGTCAGCTCAGCCTCCGAATAGAACTCAAGATGTGCTGTAAACCCAAACCGATCGCGGAGCGGGCCTGGCAGCAGGCCGGACCGCGTGGTCGCTCCCACCAGAGTAAAAGGAGCGAGATCAAGCGGAAGGGTCGTAGCGCCAGCCCCTTTCCCCACCATAATGTCGATTCTGAAGTCCTCCATCGCGAGATAGAGCATCTCCTCCGCGGGACGCGCCATGCGGTGAATCTCATCGATAAACAAGACCTCGCCGGGGACTAGGGAGGACAAGACCGCAGCAAGGTCACCAGCGTGGTTGATGGCTGGCCCGCTGGTAATCCGGAGGGACTGCTGGGTTTCCTCCGCCACGATCATCGCCAGAGTTGTCTTACCCAAACCGGGAGGGCCAGACAGCAGTATGTGATCAGGGGTCCGGTTTTCTTTCATCGCGGCGTCCAAGAGCAACACCAATTGCTCGCGGACCTTGCTCTGCCCGACAAACTCGCCCAGTGATTTCGGGCGAAGCGCACCCTCAAACTGAACCTCACCCTCAGATTCAGGTTGGGCTGGGTCTCGCTCCACGTTCACGCTCTAGACTCCCTGTTGGTCTGGGGGCCCAGGATACTCAGTGCTTCGCGCAGGAGCGTCGATGCATCCACAGGCGCGGGTGACGCAGATTCCAGCACTTGATTAACACCGCTGCGAGCGATCTTTTCTGACCACCCCAAACCAACCAGTGCCTGGACCACCGAGGCCTTCAACACCTCGGATACCTCCGGTGCAGCAGCGGACTCTCCGTCTAACCGTGGGCGGTGGTCAAAGGCACCCTGAAGCGAGAGCACAATCAATTTCGCGGTCTTTGCCCCCACACCACTCACCGAGCGGAATGCTGCATCATTTTCGGTGATGACCGCATCATGAATCGCCCCCGGGGTCATATGTCCCAGGACCGCGAGAGCCATTTTGGGCCCCACCCCGTTGACGCTGCGCAGAAGGGCGAAGAGGGCAAGCTCCTCGCGGGATTCAAAACCAAAGAGCGCAACATGGTCATCCCTCACCACCATGGACGTATGCAGGTGCACCTCCTCGCCGAGCGAGAAACGAAGCGCACTACGGTCGGGAACCGTAACGAGATACCCCATCCCATGAACTTCCACCACAACCTCGGGGCCCGCAATGTCAGCTACCACGCCACGAAGAGATGCAATCACTCTGTCAGCCTAGGTCGCTTCGCTTTTGCTTCCGCGGCTCGCCACGCCTGTTGGGCAGGAGTGAGAGTGGTCTCTCCGGACGCTGCGATGGGCGCCACTCCTCGCCATGCTTCGGTTATGGCCAAAGCAAGAGCATCGGCGGCATCAGCAGGTTGGGGAATCTCATCCAAACCCAGGATGGCTTGCACGAGGGTTCCTACCTGACTTTTCGATGCGCGACCATGACCAGTGACTGCAGCCTTCACCTCACTCGGAGTCCTGAGTGACACCGGGATAGAACGAGCGTGTGCCAGAGCGAAAACCACACCACTAATCTGTGCAGTGCCCATCACTGTTCTCAGGTTGTGTTGCGCAAAAACTCGCTCCAGGGCCACCACATCGGGTGAATACTCGTCCAGAAGATGAGCGAGCTGAGTTGCGAGGGAACCTATGCGAGATGCAGGTTCATCCTCTGCCGGGGTGCGATAAACATCGACATGGACAAGGGAAACAGCGCGGCCAGGTCCATGCTGTATCACTCCCACACCCAGTCTTGTCAATCCTGGGTCAATCCCGAGGATGATCGTCATAGCGTCACGCTACTCGTCAAGCGCATCCAAAGCCTGAGCCACTTCAGGGCTTAGGTCCATGTTGGTGAAGACATTCTGGACGTCATCGCTGTCCTCCAAAGCGTCGACCAACCCCAGGACTTTTTGTGCGGTCGCAACGTCAACGTCGATTTTCACACTCGGGACGAACTCGGCTTCGGCAGCGTCGTAGTCAATCCCCGCGGCCTGGACTGCGCTTCTCGCTTCGACCAACTGGGAGGGGTCTGTGATGACCTCGAACCCACCCCCGCGGTCGACCACTTCCTCGGCACCCGCGTCCAAAACCGCCAGCAACAGGTCATCCTCGGTGAGCGAATCTGTCTTCGTTATCGACACAACTCCTTTTCGAGAAAAGTTGTAGGCGACACTCCCAGGATCCGCCATTGCTCCACCATTACGCGACATGATGGTCCGCACTTCGGCTGCCGCACGGTTCTTGTTATCCGTCAGACACTCGATCAAGAGTGCGACTCCCCCAGCTGCGTAACCCTCATACATGATGGTCTGGTAGTCAATAGCTTCCCCGCTGAGACCCGCACCGCGCTTGATCGCGCGGTCAATATTGTCGTTGGGGACGCTGGACTTCTTCGCCTTTTGAACTGCGTCAGCGAGCGTCGGGTTACCCGAAAGATCAGGGCCACCCACCTTCGCCGCAACTTCGATGTTCTTAATTAGTTTGGCGAAAGACTTCGCCCGGCGAGCATCAATAACAGCTTTCTTGTGCTTCGTGGTCGCCCATTTAGAGTGGCCGGACATACGCCTCCTTGTGTCGCCTGCCCATTCTAGGCAGTCTGCAAGGCAGCGACCGTAAACCCGGTTGCTCGCACCGTCTCGACAAAGAGTCTGTGGAGCCGGTCATCCCCGGTGATTTCCGGGTGGAATGCTACGCCCAGGGCGCTACCATCGCGCACCCCCACGACTTCTCCCTCAGGAAGGGTGGCGATGACCTCAACAGCGGGTCCAACCCTGGTCACAAGGGGCGCACGGATGAAGGCCACCCGAAGTGGTGGACCAGGGACCCCCGAGACCACAACATCCGTCTCGTAGGAATCGACCTGGGAACCAAAAGCGTTCCGGCGAACCGTCACATCAAGGACGCCGAGCGTCTCTTGGCCCGCGATTGCGTCTTCCAACTCTGTCGCGAGCATGATGAGTCCTGCACATGTTCCGAACACTGGCAGACCATCGGACAAGGCACGTCGCAACGGGTCATACAGATCGAATATGCGCAACAGCTTGTCCATCACACTGGACTCACCGCCCGGAATCACGATTCCGTTCAGGCCCTCCAGGTGAGCTCGAAGGCGCACCTCGCGTACGTGTGCACCCAACTCCTCCAACATCGCCCGGTGTTCCCTCACATCTCCTTGGAGCGCGAGGACACCGATCAGGGGGCTTGTGTTACCAGCCACGCTCAGCGAGCCGGTGCGGAGCGGGGAGGTCATTCACGTTGATTCCCACCATTGCCTCGCCTAACCCACGCGACACCTCGGCAATCACGGATGCATCGGTGTACTGGGCAGTCGCCTTGACGATGGCGCTGGCGCGTTCTGACGGGTTCCCGGACTTGAAGATGCCAGAACCCACGAAGACGCCATCGGCACCAAGTTGCATCATCATGGCAGCATCCGCCGGGGTGGCGATACCACCCGCAGTGAAGAGGACGACGGGAAGTTTTCCTGTTTGCGCTACTTCCGCAACCAGCTCGTAAGGCGCCTGAAGCTCTTTCGCTTGGACATACAGCTCATCCGGGGTCATGGACGAGAGGCGGTTGATTTCCCCCCGGATGGTGCGAATGTGCTTGGTGGCCTCCGACACGTCGCCCGTGCCAGCCTCGCCTTTGGAGCGGATCATGGCAGCACCTTCGGTGATGCGGCGAAGAGCTTCGCCCAAATTGGTGGCGCCACACACAAACGGTACGGTGTAACGCCACTTGTCGATGTGGTTGACATAGTCCGCCGGACTTAGCACCTCAGACTCGTCAATGTAGTCAACCTTCAAGGCTTCCAAAACTTGGGCCTCCACAAAGTGCCCGATGCGAGCCTTCGCCATGACAGGAATGGACACAGTGTCGATGATTCCCTGAATCAAGTCCGGGTCACTCATGCGAGCCACGCCACCCTCGGCTCGAATGTCCGCCGGAACTCTCTCCAACGCCATGACGGCAACAGCACCGGCGTCCTCGGCAATTCGCGCCTGCTCGGGCGTCACAACGTCCATGATGACGCCGCCCTTCAGCATCTCTGCCAAACCTCGCTTAACGCGGGCAGTTCCCGCCGTTACAGGGGTGGTGGGTTCGGTCATGGTGTATCGAGATCCTCTCCTAGCGACGCTCTGTCGTGAGCGACGAAAGTCTAACCGGTGGAACCTGAGTGCCAGCTCGCCCGCAGGATATCTCGCATTTCGCCGAGAAGTTGCGGCATCGCTTTAGTCCTCGCGACGATCGGGAAGAAGTTGGAATCTTGGCCCCATCGTGGAACAACATGTTGGTGGAGATGCTCTTCAATGCCAGCACCTGCAACCTTTCCCTGGTTGATTCCCATGTTGAAACCGTGTGCTCCGGAGACAGCTCTGAGGGTCTTCATGGCGTCTTGCACCATCGAACCCATCTCCGTGAGCTCCTCTACCGTGATGTCGTCATAATTCGCAACATGGCGATACGGACAGATCAATAGATGCCCCGCGTTGTAGGGGTAAAGGTTCAACACCGCATAAACGGTTTCTCCTCGATGCACCACGAGCGAGTCATCATCTGGCCTGGTGGGCGCGGTACAGAACACGCAGCTTCCATCCTCGGGCTTTGTCTCCCCTTGGATATAGGCAATCCGATGGGGAGTCCAGAGACGCTGGAAGGCATCAGGAACGCCCGGTAGGCCCGAGGCGTCGAGCGACGCATTGGGGCCTTCCACGCTCTCAGGCATGAGTTTTCTGCCGGATCTCCTGGAGAATCCTGTCGCGCGCCTTAACGAGGGGAACGCCATTCTCCTGGGTCCCATCGCGGTATCGGAAGCTCACGGCACCAGCGCTCCGATCATCCTCACCAGCGATGAGAACGAACGGAATCTTCGCCTTGGTGTGGGTCCGAATCTTCTTCTGCATGCGGTCATCGGAATCATCCAACTCTGCTCGCACGCCGTGGGTGCGAAGCTCCTCGATAAAGTCCCCAAGATAATCCGCGAACTCGCCTGCGACAGGGACCCCAACAACCTGGACCGGTGATAGCCACGCGGGAAATGCGCCGGCATAGTGCTCGGTCAACACACCGAAAAACCGCTCAACCGATCCGAAGAGGGCTCGGTGAATCATGATGGGTTGCTTCCTGCTGCCATCAGCTGCCTGGTACTCCAGGTCGAACCGTGCGGGCAGATTAAAGTCCAGCTGAATCGTCGACATTTGCCAACTACGACCAATCGCGTCTCGGGCCTGAACAGAGATTTTCGGCCCATAGAAGGCGGCCCCACCGGGATCTGGCACGAGGGTTAATCCGGACTTCTCTGCAACAGATGACAGCGTTGCAGTAGCTTTCTCCCACAGCTCGTCAGACCCCACAAACTTCTCGCTGTCATCGTCGCGAGTGGAGAGCTCAAGGTAGAAATCGGTCAAACCGAAATCGCTCAGCAAACCCAAGACAAAGTCGAGAAGGTTCGCAAGCTCCTCTTCAAGGGATTCCTCTGTCACAAATATGTGGGCGTCATCCATCGTGAGGCCTCTAACCCTCGTCAACCCGTGGACAACGCCGCTCTTCTCATAACGATAGACCGACCCGAACTCGAACATCCGCAGCGGCAACTCTCGGTAGGACCGTTGCCTGGAGCGGTAAATCAAGATGTGAAAGGGGCAGTTCATGGGCTTCAGGTAGTAATCCGCGCCCTGCTTGGTAATCTCCCCGGCGTCGTTGCGCTGCTCATCCATACGCATCGGGGGGAACATCCCGTCCTTGTACCAGGAGAGGTGACCGGAGGTTTCGAAGAGCTCGGACTTCGTGATGTGCGGGGTATACACAAACTCGTAGCCAGCCTCTTCGTGGCGACGCCTGGAGTAGTCCTCCATCTCGCGCCGAATTACACCACCTTTGGGGTGGAAAACGGCGAGACCAGAACCAATCTCGTCAGGGAAAGAGAAGAGGTCAAGTTCTTGGCCCAGTTTTCGGTGATCCCGCTTGGCTGCCTCTTCGAGGCGCTCCAGGTGGGCGCGAAGGTCCTCTTTGCTCGCCCACGCTGTCCCATAAATCCTCTGCAATTGCGGATTTTTCTCATCCCCGCGCCAATACGCTGCAGCTAATCTGGTCAGCTTCCACCCATTTCCCAACAACTTGGTAGAAGGAAGGTGAGGCCCCCGGCAGAGGTCCTTCCACACCGTCTCCCCCGTCTTGGGGTCGACGTTGTCATAGATGGTGAGCTCACCGGCTCCTACCTCTACGCTCTCCCCTTGGTCGCCAGCAGACGCGCGGTCTTTCAGCCCCACCAGCTCACATTTATAGGGTTCCGCTGCCAACTCGCTCAGAGCTTCATCAGCGCTCACGACACGGCGTTCGAAACGCTGGCCGCTCTTCACGATGCGCTGCATCTCCTTTTCCAGAGCACTCAGTTGGTCCGGAGAGAAAGGCTCGGAGACGTCAAAGTCGTAGTAGAAACCATCCACCACAGGTGGCCCAATCCCCAGCTTGGCATCGGGGTCAAGAGATTGAACGGCTTGTGCGAGTACGTGGGCAGCGGAGTGTCGAAGAATTTCCAAACCGTCTGGGGAGTCCATCATGACGGGCTCCACTGACTGCCCGGCCTCAAGGATTGAGTGGAGATCTTTGATGGCGCCATCAACACGGATTGCCACCACGCCCGCCTGAGCGAAGACTTCGGCGCCACCTACCCGCTCGGCCACAACGAGCGGAGCCCCAGAGGAAATCTCAGACGTCACAGTAAATCAAGCTTTCTCGAGAACAAGGGATGCTCCCCTAACCCTAGTGCTGATGCGGAACTCCTCAGGGAGCTTCGGAATCGTCGCTACCGGGTCCTTTCCCCGACAGCAGGATTCCTACCAGGCCAGAGATGAGCAAACCCGCCACGACGGCAACGACCACCAGATCATTATCGGCATACGAGGGGTACGTCACCACGACAACACCGAACAGACCGAAAAACCCGACCGCGAGGAGCAAATTTCGCATTTACCTCACCTCGCCACCAGCCCGGGGTTACAGCTTGGTGGGCGATACTGGGTTCGAACCAGTGACCTCTTCCGTGTCAGGGAAGCGCGCTACCGCTGCGCCAATCGCCCAATGTTTAGTTGCCAGCCGAGGTGGCGACGGGATTCGAACCCGTGTAAACGGCTTTGCAGGCCGCTGCCTCGCCTCTCGGCCACACCACCACCGCGTGTGAACCCCCACCTCGAGGCTTCACCGAGCGGATGACGAGATTCGAACTCGCGACCCT
>JAIOWW010000054.1 GCA_021741925.1 Pontimonas sp.
TGATGACTCCGCCTGTGGGGAAGCTGGCAGGCTCGCCACGCTCCCAACTCGAGTCAAAAACCTCGCCGGTGTTCCAGTTCACGCCGTGATAGTGAACAACGACGACGTCGCCGCCACCTACCTCTGCGCCATCGCCTTCGACGACTGTGGCCAGAGCAAACTCACTTGGCACGTCTCCCTCGGGGATCGTGACTGTGGGGGCACCATCGGCGTCATAGGTCACCGTGGGGAATCCTGCAGGAGGATCGACAGGCTCACCCTCGATGCGTTCCAACGGAGGCGCAGGAGGTGGCTTAATCTCGACCACATCGACAATGAAGAGCAACGATTCGCCAGCCCCGAGACCGAACTCCGGTGCGCCATCGGGACCGAAAGCCTCAATTGGGGGAATCAGACCCGCCACTCGCGAGCCCACTGTTGAGCATGCGGCGGTAAGTGAAACGCCCACGAAGTTTGGAGCCTCGGTATCCAGCGTCAAGACTGTCGGGGACACCTCTGTATAGCCAGACTCTTCAATCAAGTCACCGGTGGCCGCGTTGTAGAGCGAGTAATCGATTGACAAAATGTCACCATTTTGGACTTCAGGGCCATCACCTTCGATGATGACGGACCGCTGTGTCACCACTGCTGAGAGTGGAGCGTCAAACGTCACCCCAGGTGCCGAACCAAATTCTCCCGAGATGGCGACCGATTCAACCTCGGCACCACTGGGAGTGCAGCCCTCCGCAAGAGCAAGGGCTTGTTCTACCTCCTCTTGGGGCACGTCAGCAGCGCATCCTGTGAGAACGAGGAGACCCGAAAGGCCCAGAGCAACAGAGAGAGATCGCTTCACCAGAAGCCTTTCGATGGGGTCAGAAGAACCAGCCCATCCTGACAGGTCTCCCCTATGCAATCAATCTGAGGAAACTACCCTAGTGGTGGGCTCATGCAGGACCGGGAAATTGACCGAATTGGCAATAAAACACAATTGACCCGCCCGATGGTGCAGCTCTGGGACGAGGGATTCGTCACCTCCGGAAATCTCGATTTGGGGTCGAAGCGTCACCTCGGAAATGCGCCCAGAACCATCCTGAAGTGTGTCCAAAACCCCCGACGCTCGGTCTGCATAAGATTCCACGATGACGCCCGCAGCTTGGGCAACGTGGAGAAAGCTCAGCATGTGGCACTGCGACAGCGCCGCTATCAGAAGCTCCTCCGGATTCCACCGGGCGACGTCTCCATGAAAAGCCTTGTCCGACGATCCCTGAATCTCACTTTTGCCTTCTGCGCGAATAACATGCGCCCTCGAATACGCCTTGTAGTCACTCGTGCCGGTCCCCAGGTTTCCCACCCAGAGGGTTTCCAGCTCATAAAGATGGTGAGTCATACTCCCACTCTAGGCGTCGGTCGACCAGGAATTACAAGGTTCCAGGTCTACACTGAGGGGCTATGACAGACACGCTTTCTCAAGCCCCCACGTCGAGCACATCTGCCCGCATTGTCACCGAAATTCCCGGTCCTCGCTCCAAGGAACTCCACGAGCGTCGCCTCAAGACGGTATCCGCCGGAGTGGCAGCTACCTTCCCTGTTTACGCGGCCAGCGCACACGACGCGATTATCGAAGACGTCGATGGAAACCGTTTCATTGGCTTCACCCGCGGGATTGGGGGGATGGCCGTTGGTCACACCAACGAGGCAGTAGCCCAGGCCGTTGCCGACCAGGCATCCAAAGTCACCCATACGCTGTTCGCTGTGGCCGGATACGAGCCGTATATCGAGGTCTGTGAGCTTCTCGCCCAACACACCCCCGGAAACTTTGCCAAGAAGTCAGTACTGGTTAATTCCGGTGCCGAAGCCGTGGAAAACGCCGTCAAGATTGCTCGGAAGCACACCGGCCGAACCGAGGTGGCAGTGTTGCACCACGGTTATCACGGACGGACAAACTTGACCTCCGCCATGAACTACAACATGCACCCCTATGGCACCGGCTTTGGTCCACTTGCGGGATCCGTACATCACGCTCCCAACTCCTCCCCCTTCCACGTCGGTCTCACCGGCGCGCAAGCGGCCGAGCGCACCATCACCTTCCTCGAAAAGCGCGTAGGGGCGAGTCAAATTGCCTGCCTCGTCGTGGAGCCCATTCAGGGCGAAGGAGGCTTCATTGTCCCCGCCGAGGGTTACCTCCCGGCACTGGTCGACTGGTGTCACGCGAATGGCATCGTCTACGTATCGGACGAAGTCCAGAGCGGAATGGCTCGCACCGGCACCTATTTCGCCAGCGAGCACTTTGGTATAGAGCCGGACCTGGTGACGAGCGCCAAAGGCATCGGTGGCGGAATGCCCATAGCTGCAGTGACCGGACGCGCAGAGATTATGGATGCCTCACACCCCGGCGGACTAGGTGGAACATTCGGGGGCAACCCGGTCTCCTCCGCTGCAGTCGTGGCCGTGTTCTCCGAGGTCGAGAAGCGTGGACTCTTGAACGAGGCGAAGCGCGTCGAAAAGGTGCTCAAGCCCGCCCTCCTCGACCTTCAGACCAAGCACCCTGTTATTGCCGATGTCCGAGGAATCGGTGCCATGCTGGCGATCGAGTTCGCGGACCCCGCCACCGGGAAGCCTGCGCCTGAAATTGCCAAGTCTGTGCAAACCCATGCTTTGCACGCAGGTGTCTTGATTCTGACCGCCGGAACCTTCGGCAATGTGTTGCGATTCTTGCCGCCCGTGGTCATCACTGACGACCAGCTTCGTGAAGCTGTCGCTGTGATGGATGACGCACTCTCCGCACTGTAAGGCCGTGACGTCCGCGTGGCTCGGAGCCAATGACGCTGTTGTTCTCGCTGAGTTGGTGCGCGATGGGCATACAGAATCCCTTCATCACGGAGTACTCGCCGTTGTCGACTATGACGGTGCGACTCAGATGGAGCGAGGGAACCCCGACGCCATCGTGTATCCACGCTCGACTCTGAAGCCCCTGCAAGCGCTCGCCGTTCTCGGCACGGGGATCAGCCTCAGTTCCCTCAACCTCACTCTCACCACCGCGAGCCACTGCGGCTCCACCAGACACCGGGACGCGGTTCTGGCTTTTCTCCGTGAATACGGACTAGACGAGTCATCCCTTCAGTGCCCTCATGACCTGCCCTTGGGGAGCGCCGAGCGAGCACAGTTCTTGGCTGAAGGTCACCAACCCAGTCGCCTTGCGATGAATTGCTCGGGTAAACATGCTGGCTTCCTCGCAGCCTGTACACACGCTGGCTACTCCACCGAGGATTACCTCAGCATGGAGCACCCACTCCAACAGAGCATTGCCGAGACGATCACGCAGTATGCGGAGGAGGCCCCCACTTTCACCTCACACGACGGCTGTGGCGCACCTCTGAATGCCCTGAGCCTGCGAGGGCTTGCCCTCGCGATTGCGCGGATTGCCAAAGCCCGCACTCCTCACGAGGAACAGTTGATTGCTGCTGTGAGAGAAAACGCCTGGGCGATTGATGGTGAAGGCCGAGACAACACCCTCACCATTGAGACCTTGGGGGGAATCGCAAAGATTGGCGCCGAAGGCTTGGTCGTGATTGGGACCCCAGCAGGGATCGCCGTGGCTGTGAAGATCGTGGACGGGTCTATGAGGGCAACCTCGCTTGTGGCCCTCGCTGCGCTCGAGAGTGTCGGAGCAATTTCCTCCTCTGATGCTGCTGCATTGAGCACGCGCATGGCTCATCCTGTAACCGGTGGTGACAACATCATTGGGGGCCTACAAGTCCGGCTATAGTCTCAGAGGTGCAGGATTCCCAGCGATTCTGACCTGCTCTCTCACGAGGAAGTGTGGGAGCAACACAATCCCACAATTGAGGTGACATGTCATGAAGATTTCGGTAATTCGCGAGATCAAAAACAACGAATTCCGCGTCGCAATGACTCCGGCAGGTGTACGGGATCTTGTAACGGCTGGACACCAGGTCACTGTCGAAGGTGGCGCAGGGCTGGGCTCGGGAATTACCGATGAGGACTATGTGGCTGAGGGCGCCACAATCGCACCTGATGCTGCATCAGCCTGGAGTTCCGCAGAGATGGTCGTCAAAGTCAAAGAACCCATCGCCAGTGAGTACCAGCACTTTCGCTCAGATCTTCTTCTCTTCACCTACCTTCACCTCGCAGCCGAGCCAGAACTCACGCAGGCTCTCCTCGATGCAGGCACAACCTCCATCGCTTATGAGACTGTGCAAGGCCCCACCGGAGGACTGCCTCTGCTTGCGCCTATGAGTGAGGTCGCTGGCCGTCTCTCCTCCATCGTGGGTGCCGCAACTCTGCTTAAGCCAGCCGGTGGCATGGGACTCTTGGTCCCCGGCGTTCCCGGCACCAGACCCGCCAACGTCGTCGTTCTTGGTGGCGGAGTAGCGGGAACCAACGCTGTTTCCGTTGCCGTGGGATTGGGTGCCGAAGTCACCGTCCTGGACACAAACCTGCAGCGTCTCAAGGAACTCGACGCCCTCTATGCGGGCCGCATCAAGACAGCTGCCTCCAACTCTTTGGAAATTGAACGTGCCTGTCTCGCTGCTGACCTCGTCATTGGGTCCGTGCTCATCCCCGGGGCTAAAGCCCCCAAGCTCGTCTCGCTTGACCTTGTCTCGCGAATGAAACCGGGAAGCGTGTTGGTCGACATTGCGGTGGACCAGGGGGGTTGCTTCGAAGGCTCCAAACCCACCACCCATGCTGACCCGACCTTCCAGGTTCACGGCAGCACGTATTACTGCGTAGCCAACATGCCAGGTGCTGTGCCCCAAACATCCACAGTCGCTCTGACCAACGCCACCATGCGCTACGTCAACGCTTTGGCCAATAAAGGTTGGAAGAAAGCACTGGCCGAGGACGCGGGGTTGGCCTTGGGATTGAACACAGACGCAGGCATTTTGACCAACGAAGCCGTGGGTGTCGCTCACGGCATAGACGCGGTCACTCCTTCCACCAGGCTCTAGCCGACAGCTCGAACCTACCCCTGCACCAGACCAGAAGGACGAGTTCGGGGATCGGCAGTGCGGGCGGACAGATACGTCCCATTGTTGCTCCCCGCATGTCGCTCGGGCTGATCGAATCAATAATGATCTGTCCACGCTCGGCAACCTCATGCCAGCGTCGAGCCAACTCTTCCGGAGATAAGACCAATGCAAGGGGAGCCTCGGCCCATGATTCTGGGGAACGAGTAACAACACAGGCAGCATTGTCGGGAACAAGGCAGGGACTCTGAGTTTCTGCAAGCGCTGCTGCTCCACGAGCGACCTGGATTGTTTCTTCGCGGTAGCGGGCTCGCCCGGGAAGGGAAGATGCCACCCCGCCAAGCGCCGCCCTCACCTCATTCTTCGCCACCCCCAACACGATGATCTCCTCGGCCAACCGAGCCACCACACGCTGGTGACGCGAGTCAGGAGTCATCGACATCAATAAGGGTGACGGGCTGCTGTGTAACAGCTCGAGGAGAACCTGTGCGCCTTCGTCACCAGCCATCGTGAGGGTGCGGTCGAGGTCATCGAGCACGATTGCGCCCTCCCTCCGGGCGTGCGTCCACCAGAACCACAGCAGAAAGGGGTGCCGGGGGGCTTGAGTTACCAAGGATCTCATGCTGGAGAGCGTGCGCAGTGCTGTTGTTTTCCCCCTCCCAGAATCCCCCACCACTAGGCACGAGGCCGACGGAGCGTCCTCGCGATTCAGATTTCGGTGAGTACCTGCGGGGACATCATCGACGAGACCCCAAGTCTCACCTGTCACCGAGACATCCTCGGGCAAAGGATCCGCCCACACCCGCCACGACGACTGGTTCTCATGGGAAATCAGCCTGGTGGCGCGGGTCACAGTGTGAAGGGTTGGCTTCAGAGATGCTCCCGCCAGAATGACTTCTCCTGCCTTCAGATGTCGAACTCTCTCGCGCAGCGACATGGTGAGGTCTGGAATCCAGGACAGCGCATCCGAGTCATCGATGACCCGCCCGCAAATCCGGAGCGAAATGTTGGCCATCATGGCGTGTGAGAGCACCCCGGTAACCCGCTGGGTGGAGATGATGACGTGAACACCCAGGGAGCGCCCTCTCGCTAGAACATCGGAAAGTGCAGAGGGAAACTCCGGAAAGTTTGTGAGAAGCCAGGCGGCCTCATCGATTACCACGACCAAGCGAGGCAGTGATACCCCATCCACCACCTCGGAGATGTCGGTAGCCCCCTGGGCGTGAAGAATTCTCTCTCGCCGCAGCAATTCTGAGTGCAGACCCACGAGAGCCCGTGACGCTCCAGCTCCATCCATGTCGGTAATCGAGCCGATCGTGTGGGGAAGGTCCTGCAGAGCACGCAATCCTGCTCCTCCTTTGAAATCAATCAGGACACACACCAGATCTTCCGGGCGATAGCGAGCGGCAAGGCTCTGCACGATCGCGGTCACCGTCACGCTCTTGCCACTGCCTGTGGCACCCCAGACCACAGCATGAGGACCCTCTCGAATCAGGTCCCACTCTGGCGAGTCTGGCGAGAGTGAGCACCACAGTTGGTGTCGGGGACTCTCGTCTCGAGGGTCGTCGTCTCGAGGAATCTCCTCGAGTGCCGAGAAGTGACGGAGAATCCAGTGGGCCTGAGCACTAGAGAGTTGGTCGGGAACCGTGAAATAGGCACTCACTCCGGATGAACGCACCTCTACTGTGGGGTTGTTGCCACACAGTATGACCACGGAGCAATCCTCGGGAACTTCTTCGGGTGTCGCGACCCAGTGTGCGTCAGAGATACCCCTCACGGTGCGCGGAAGCTCCCCGTGCGAATCGAGGCGGAGGCTTCCCGCCCCCGCCAGTACCCAGGAGACGGCAATCGTTCGCCAAAGCCCTACCCATGTTTCCTCCCCCACGAGGGTGATGGTGTGGGAAGGGTCGACAACACTGGGCATCCCCGACATTCCCGGTGTCCCACGCAATGGATGACCGTCGGGAAACTGTGCCCACCCGAGCCCAATTCGGCAGCCATGCTCGAGCAGCGCCGATCTGCGCCATAGCGGTTGGGCGGCCGCCTCCATCAGTGAGGGTAGAAGGGTGAGTGCTCGCTTTTTCTCTCGAGAGCGGATATCCGAAATTTCCTGAGTGTACTCAGCCTGTGCCGCCGAATACCTCTCGAGGTCGCGCTGTCTCGTCTGTGAGCCTTGACGGCGAGATTCATACCAACTACCAAAAACCATTGCTGGGCCGAGCAGGCCCATTATCAGGACGAGCGGCTGTAGAAAGATCAGAGACACCACCAAAGCCAGGATTACTGGGGTGAGGGCAGCGATCCACG
>JAIOWW010000055.1 GCA_021741925.1 Pontimonas sp.
CAGAAAGCACCTTGCGAACGGAGGGCAGGCGACATGCAAAGAAAAGCTTCGCTGATAACTCTCTGTTCACTCGAATAAACCTGTCGATACCAATCTCTTCGGCTTTGCCAATTGTGAGATACGCGAAATCCAGTATCATCTCTGGCTCAAACCTTGCAATCTCTGACTGGTCCCAGCTTTTCGCCGTGAGTATTCCTCCGTCGAGCGAGAACTCTCTTGGACGGCTGGCAACAATGTGGGTCTTTACGTCGACATGCTTCAGCATTGCCAGCGCGGTTCTGCCGAACCAGCCGGTGCCGCCAAGGACGAGCACCCTGTTCACCCCGATAAACGATTTAGTGAAAACTTCAACTGCACTTTCATTGAGCGGAATTGACCTGCTCATTCCGAGGACTCCGCTCTGCCCTTGCGGCGAAAAGAAAAGTACTTATGCCCGAGGTAACTCGAAACTCCGACAAAACAAAGGGAGACGGCCTGAGCTGCCAAAACAGGCCAACGAAGGAACTCCACGAAAGCAATCAACAACGCAAGGTTCAGGGCAAGAATCAGCGTATAAGTCACTTGGAACCGCAAATAGTCCAACAAGACTCGACCGTCTGACCCGAAAACGTAAGTTCTGTTGAGCCCGAAAGACAAGGTGGTTGCCACGAGATGACTAACGACGCCTGTCAAGACATAAGACTCTTCGCCGACTGAGAACAGGAGGACTGCAAAAAGAAGGTATCCAAAGACCGTATTCGCAACTCCAACAACTAGAAAGCGAAACTTTTGACTTTTCGCTAGTCCCGTCACCCCAAATCTTGACAAAAAAGACACCTCAGAGGTTGTCCCGAATTGCTCTACCAATTTCCGCAGTGGTCCTGATGCCAAACTCTTTGCGATTTGCGACATCCTGTGTTCCCGCCTGGACAATCCTGTCGGCTAGTTCGGGAAAACCTCGGTGCTCGAGCAGTAGCGCAGCCGACATGATGGCCGCGGTGGGATCTGCTTTTCCTGTCCCCGCAATGTCCGGCGCTGAGCCGTGCACTGGTTCAAACATGCTGGGGAATGAGCCGCTGGGGTTGAGGTTTGCAGACGCCGCCATCCCAATGCCACCACCTACCGCTCCCGCGAGATCCGTGATGATGTCGCCAAAGAGGTTGTCGGTGACAATGACATCAAATCTCGAGGGATCGGTAACCATGAAGATTGTTGCGGCGTCAATGTGGAGATAGTCGACCTCGACACCGGGATAGTCAGCCTGGACCTCTCGAAGGACCCGAGACCACAAGCTTCCCGCATGAACAAGCACATTGGTTTTGTGGACGAGGGTCAGTTTCTTGCGCCGAGCCATTGCTGTGTCGAAGGCAAAACGAACCACCCTCTGGACGCCGTGGGCAGTGTTCACCGACACTTCCGTCGCGATTTCCTCCGGTGTTCCGGCGCGCAGTGAACCACCGTTACCCACATAGGGACCCTCAGTGCCTTCTCTCACGACAACAAAGTCGATGACCCCAGGGCTTGAGAGAGGGGATTCGACTCCCGGAAGCAACACAGTGGGGCGGAGGTTCACATAGTGATCAAAGGCGAAGCGCAGCTTCAGCAATAACCCTCTCTCGATGATTCCGCCTTGAAGCTTCGGGTCCCGGGGATCGCCACCAACAGCTCCCAACAAAATCGCATCATGGGCCGAGAGTGTGGTGAGCGTCTCGTCCGAGAGAATCTCGCCAGTTTCCAGATAGTGACGGGCTCCTAGCGAATAGGTGGTCGCCTGAACATCGAGAACCCCCGTAGAGACCACCTTCAGAGTTTCCAGCGCCTCAGTTGTTACTTCAGGCCCAATGCCATCGCCAGGGATTACCGCGAGATTCAGTGACTGCGTCATGCCACCAGCCTAAAGCTCGGGACCAGATTCCACACAAGCACGCTGGTCATGAATAAACCACAGAGCCTCCGCGACTGCACTCGCATCCGCCAGTCGATGAGAGGCGATTGTCTCGCCTCCACCCACCCGGATTCCGACATCCTGTGCTTCCAAGACAGCGAAACCATCCTCATCGGTTCGATCATCTCCGGCGAAAAGAACTGCTGAAGGTCGAAGACGTCGCCTGATCTCCTCAATCCCGTCACCTTTGGTTGCTTCCTGAATGGAGCACTCCACAATCCCGTGACCGGTTCGCACCACCAAATCTCCACCCCACGCGTCACACACTTCGTGAGCGGCTGATTCAGCGGCCTGTGCCACCGGCTGTTCCACTCCCCTGGTGTGAAGAGCTAAACCAAAAGGCTTGTGTTCCAACCTGGTCCTTGGGTGGGCTTTCACTACTGCGTCAAAAGCCTCGGTCAAGCCAGCGGGAACCAACCATGGAGTCTCATAGCTCGTGACGTCCCCGGGGGAGAGCACTTCGATTCCGTGAGACCCGACGAGAAACCACTCCTTCAGAGGATCCGCGACTCGTTTCACGCTGTCAATCGCGCGGCCGGTCACGATGGCCACGCTCACTCCCGACAGGGCGGTCAGCTTCTCTAGCGCCTGACGAGCAGGCGCAATCATGCGGGAGTCCTCTGGATCATCGACCAGGGGCGCGAGAGTGCCATCGAAATCGAGGGCGATCAGGATTGTCTGCTGGGAAGCGAACGCCGCGAGAGCACTCGTCAGGTCAGAAGAAATCGCCTCAGGCATTACAAGTCGATGATGTCGATATGCGCCATGGTCGTCGCAGAAATTTCTGTCGCGACTTCCTCCAGGAGCTCATCAGGGACCCTGGAATCCACGGTCAAGACACTGAGTGCTTTGCCACCCTTGGTGTCACGAGCAATCTGCATCCCAGCAATGTTGATGTTCGCATCCCCAAAAGCGCGGCCATAAATGGCGACAATGCCGGGACGGTCCTCGTACATCATCACAATGTGATGTTCGGCCAAGGGAACCTCGACGTCATATCCGTTCACCTCGACAAGCTTTTCCGCCTGTTTGGCACCCGTGAGTGTTGCAGATGCAGACACTGTCCGGCCATCTCCCAACACACCCTTGATGCTCAGAAGGTTGCGGTACTCATCGCTCTGTGGATCGGTCGACATCGACACCGCCACTCCCCGGGCCTCCGCCAGGAGTGGCGCATTCACATAACTGACCTGCTCGCTGACAATTCTCGAGAAGATTCCCTTCAAAGCGGCAAGTTTCAGAGCACTGACATCGTGCTCCACAATTTCGCCCCGAATCTCGACATGAATGCTCGTGATGCTGGCGTCACACAGACCCACAAAGACTTGCCCCAGTTTTTCCATCAGCGGAATACCGGGTCGAACAGAGGGGTCAATCACTCCACCCGCGACGTTGACGGCGTCGGGGACAAGTTCACCCTCCAAAGCCAGCTTGACTGAACGTGCGACTGAAATGCCGGCCTTTTCTTGAGCTTCTTCCGTTGAAGCACCCAGGTGAGGAGTCACGACAATGTTGGGAAGACCTAACAGGGGGGAATCCCTGGGAGGCTCCGACACAAACACATCGATACCAGCACCGGCAATCCATCCTTCAGACAACGCGGTGTGGAGGGCTGCCTCATCGATAATGCCGCCACGGGAGGCATTCACGATGCGAAGCGTCGACTTCGCTTTCTTGAGCTCGTCGAGGCCAATCATCCCGGTGGTCTCAGGGGTCTTGGGGATGTGGATAGAGATAAAGTCACTCTGCTCGATCAGATCATCGAGCGTGGTGAGGGTGATACCCATCTGACTTGCCCTGGCCGGCTGGACATAGGGGTCAAAGCCGATGAGGCGAACGCCAAATCCGGCAAGACGCTCTGCCACAAGTGCCCCAATTCGACCTAGACCAATGATTCCGATGGTCTTGTCGAAAAGTTCAACTCCGGTAAAGGAGGACCGTTTCCACTCCCCAGCGGCGAGAGACGCGTGGGCGCGAGGAATGTGGCGAGCAAGAGACAGGATGTGAGCAATGGCGAGCTCCGCAGCGCTCACAATGTTGGAGGTGGGGGCATTGACCACCATGACACCCGCCTCAGTGGCTGCCTTGATGTCGACGTTGTCGAGCCCAACTCCAGCTCGAGCAATCACCTTGAGGTTCGAAGCAACTGCCAGAGCCTCAGAGTCCATCTGAGTTGCTGATCTGATTAAGACCGCGTGAGCATCGACCAGGGCCTCAAGAAGCTCAGCCCTGTTCGCGCCATCAGCATGGCGAATATCAAAATCCGGACCCAAGGCCTCCAGGGTTGCTGGCGACAGCTCTTCGGCGATGAGCACGACGGGTTTCGTCACGAATGATGCCTTTCCGTCTTGCGACGAGTTACCGGGATACTTTGCCCTCTACATAGTCAGAGTCGCTCTGCTTCCAGGAGAAGAGCGCACGGAGCTTACGCCCGGTTTCCTCAATGGGGTGTCCCTCTCCCTTGGCGCGAAGCGCCTGGAACTCGGGAGCACCGGCATCCTGGTCGGCGATGAAGCGCTCTGCGAAAGCGCCGGACTGGATGTCCGCAAGGACACCCTTCATGTTCTCTTTGACGTCCGGAGAAATCACGCGGGGGCCGGAGACGTAGTCGCCATACTCAGCGGTGTCAGAGATGGACCAGCGCTGCTTGGCGATGCCACCCTCCCACATCAGGTCCACGATGAGCTTCAGCTCGTGGAGGACCTCGAAGTAGGCGATTTCTGGCTGGTACCCGGCCTCGGTCAGAACTTCAAAGCCGTACTGGACGAGCTGGGAGGTTCCACCACAGAGAACAGCCTGCTCACCGAAGAGGTCTGTTTCTGTCTCCTCCGTGAAGGTGGTGGTGATTCCACCGGCACGAAGAGCGCCGAGGCCCTTGGCGTAGGACCAGGCGAGATCCCATGCGCCACCGGTGGCGTCATTTTCGACCGCCACGATGACCGGAACACCACGGCCTGCTTCGAACTCGCGACGAACGGTGTGTCCGGGGCCCTTGGGGGCAATCAAGATGACGTCGACAGTTGCGGGGGGCTTGATGTAGCCAAAACGAATGTTGAAGCCGTGTCCAAAGACCAACGCTTTACCCTCGGTGAGGTTCGGGGCAACGTCCTCTGCATAGAGGTGACGCTGGTGCTGGTCTGGTGCAAGAACGACGATGACATCAGCCCACTTGGTGGCGTCCGCAGTATTCATCACCTGGAAACCGGCTTCTTGGGCCTTCGGAGTGGACTTCGAGCCATCCTTGAGTGCCACGACCACCTCGACGCCGGAATCGCGGAGGTTTTGCGCGTGAGCGTGTCCTTGAGAGCCATAGCCCACAACGGCAACCTTCTTGCCTTGGATAATGCCGAGGTCAGCGTCTTTGTCGTACTTGATGTCAGTCACTACTGCGTGTCTCCTTGATTAGTGGGCGTTAGTCAGAAGCCTAGTTCTTATTGATGCGATCAGAAATGCTCTTCGATCCTCGCCCAATGGCGAGGAGACCAGACTGAGCAATTTCTTTGATGCCGTAGGGCTCGAGCACCTTCAAGAGGGCTCGAACCTTTGCGGTGTCACCGGTGACCTCAATCACGAGGGCATCGGTCACGACATCTACGACTCGGGCGCGGAACAGGCTCGTCGCTTCGAGAATCTGTGACCTGGTGGAGTTATCAACCCGCACCTTGATCAGCATGTGCTCCCGGGCAACAGACTGTTCCGGCTCGAGCTCCACAATTTTCAGAACATTCACGAGCTTGTTCAGCTGCTTGGTGACCTGCTCCAAAGGAAGGTCCTCCACATCAACCACCACGGTGATACGAGAGAGACCTGGGATCTCGGTCTTTCCCACAGCAAGAGACTCAATGTTAAATCCACGACGGGCAAAAAGGCCTGCGACCCTGGTCAACAGACCTGGCTTGTCCTCTACGAGGAGCGAGAGTACGTGGCTCATGCTTACTCCTCGTCCCACTCGGGCGCGTGGTCCCTGGCGTATTGCACCTGAGAGTTACCCACACCCTGGGGGACCATCGGCCACACCATCGAGTCCTTGGACACGATGAAGTCAATCACCACAGGGCGATCGTTGGTCTCCATTGCGAGCTTGATGGCGGGCTCAACTTCCTCTTTGGTGCGCACCCGAATGCCGAGCGCTCCATACGAGTCTGCAAGCTTCACAAAATCAGGGATCATGGCGGTCTCGTGACCCGTGTTCAAATCGGTGAACGAGTGGCGACCGTCATAGAACAGTGACTGCCATTGACGAACCATTCCGAGCGATGAGTTGTTGATGATGGCAACCTTGATCGGAATGTTGTTGATCGTGCAGGTCGCAAGCTCCTGATTGGTCATCTGGAAGCAGCCATCACCGTCAATTGCCCACACCAGACGCTCAGGTTCCGCAACTTTCGCACCCATGGCAGCAGGAACCGCATAACCCATGGTTCCAGCCCCTCCGGAGTTCAACCACGCATTGGGGCGCTCATACTTGATGAACTGAGCAGCCCACATTTGGTGCTGCCCGACACCCGCGGCAAATACCGCTTCGGGTCCCGACATCTCGCCAATCTTCTGGATAACCCATTGCGGGGAGAGCAGACCATCGTCGGGTTCGTCATAACCCAGCGGGTACTGCTCGCGCAGGAAGGTCAGCCGCTCCCACCAGGCGGTGTAATCAGGCTTGTGTGCCTTTGCTGCCTGGTTGAAAGCTGTCAGCAGGTCACCCAGCACATCCTTCACATCACCCACAATGGGCACTTCTGCGTGACGAATCTTGCCAATTTCTGCAGGATCGATGTCCACGTGGATGACCTTGGCGTTGGGGGCAAACTCGCTGGCTTTTCCGGTCACCCGGTCGTCAAATCGAGCACCGAGGACCACCAAGAGATCAGATTCCTGGAACGACAAAACAGCAGGGACGGTCCCGTGCATACCGGGCATACCGAGATTCAGGGGGCTCGAGTCAGGGAAAGCACCTCTCGCCATCAAAGTGGTGACTACTGGAGCACCCACCTTGTTGGCAAACGCTGCGAGCTCTTTGTGAGCTCCCGCACGAATAACTCCACCACCCACATACAAAACAGGCTTCGATGCTTCGGCAATCATCTGTGCAGCGACTTGGACCTGCTTCGCGTTCGCCTTCGTCACCGGGTGGTAACCGGGGAGATCAATCTCCGGTGGCCAGATAAAAGGCGCGGATTTCTGTTGAGCGTCCTTCGTGACGTCCACCAAGACGGGGCCTGGACGACCAGAGGTCGCGATGTGAACAGCGGCAGCGATCACGGCGGGGATTTCTTCTGGCTTGGTCACCAAGAACGAGTGCTTGGTGATCGGCATGGTCACACCGGAAATATCCA
>JAIOWW010000056.1 GCA_021741925.1 Pontimonas sp.
AGCTTCTTGCGAAGTTTGGCATAGCTATTTTGCTGTTTTTGGTCGGCCTCAAGCTCGACATCAGTTTGATTCGCTCCACCGGGCTTGTCGCCCTGACGACCGGTGTCGCCCAGGTGTTCATCACCATGGGAATTGGGTTTCTGATCGTGGTGGCGTGGGGATTTGAGTGGATTCCTGCCCTGTATGTAGCGCTGGCTCTCGCGTTCTCCTCGACCATCATCATCATCAAAGTGCTCTCAGATAAGCGCGAGCTGGACCAGTTGCACGGTCAGATTGCGGTGGGAGTTCTGATCGTGCAGGACATCCTCGTCATCGTCGCCATGGTGGTCATCGCCTCCCTGGGCTCCGCCGATGGAGCCCTCGAGCCGACGTCGCTGTTGGTCACGCTGGTGGGCAGCGTTGTCTTCCTCGGTGTCGTGGCTCTTCTCGCCCGGTATGCGATTCCTCGCCTTCTCTCAGTTTTGGTGAGAAGCCAAGAGCTAACCCTGCTCTTTGGAGTCGGGTGGGCGATGTCTTTGGCAGGAGCCAGTCAGATTCTGGGACTGTCGATGGAGATTGGTGCCTTTGTTGCGGGAGTAGCGCTCGCCTCGACTCCCTACCGTGAGAGCTTGAGTGCTCGAATGGTCAGCCTTCGCGACATCATGATTTTGTTCTTCTTCATCGAGTTGGGAACGTCGCTCAGCTTCGAGGATGCTGGGTCACAGATTCTCTTTGCCCTAATTCTGTCGGTCTTTGTTCTGGTGCTTAAGCCCCTCATTGTGATGGTCATCATGGGGGCACTCGGATACCGCAGCCAGGTGTCCTTCAAAGCGGGTTTTGCGCTCGCGCAAATCAGCGAGTTCTCGCTGATTTTGATTGCTTTGGGGTATTCCTTGGGCCAGGTGGATAGCGAAATACTGAGCCTGGTGACCCTGGTCGCCATCATCACGATCACGATATCCACCTACTTCATCCTCTACTCCGACAGGCTCTACGCTGTGGCAGCGCCTATCTTGCGTCGCTTCGACCGCGTGGATTCTCATGATGAGGACCGAGAGGGTTCCCAAGCGCACCCGTTTGACGCCATCGTGATCGGTGTGGGCAGGCTGGGGTCCTCGGTGGTGCGAGGGATGCAAGAAAAAGGCGGACGACTCCTGGTCGTGGACCAGGACCCTCGCGCACTGCGAGCCGTGCGTGGTGAAGGAGTGGAGACCCTCTTCGGCGATATCAGCGACCCCGATTTTGCCGCATCGCTTCCTCTCAATGAGGCTGATGCCGTGATCTGCACAGCCCATGACAGGAGCACCAACCTCGTGTTGCTGGAAACCCTCAACAGGTTCAAGTTTGACGGCCGTATCTGCCTCACTGCTATGGATGACCCCACGGCGAAGATGCTGGCAGAGAACAAGAACGTCACCGTCATCAAGCCTCTCAAGATGGCGGCGAACCGCATCGTCGACGCTTTGCCAGAAATGCGGGAGCGCTAGACGTTCAGAGTCAGGCTTGGCGTCTGGGACCTCGATACGCATGGGTACATAACGCCCAGCTCGTCTTTGTCTGCATCGGACATCACGGAGTCCAGGTGTTCCGGGGTTCCCTCCAGCACGGTCGCTTCACACGTCCCGCAGGTACCTCGCCGACACGACGCCGGCAGCGAAATTCCTGCGACCTCCAGGGCTTCCAGCGTTGTCTGATCTGGGTTGACCGTGACTGTCGTGCCGCTGGCCGCGGCAATCACGGTAAAGGAGTCGACTCGTCCGTTCGAGGTTCTCACTTGGGGTTCGAATCTCTCGAGGTGCAGGCGCTTCGGGGCAACCAGTTGCTCCAGCGATGCCAAGAGTTCTGCAGAGCCACAGGCATAGACGTCGGCCACGGGGTCGAGCAGATCCTCCAGGGGAGCCCTTGACCCTCGTTCCTGTGAAGCCCAAATGGTGACACGGTCGCCATACTCCTGTGCCAGTTCATCGACGAAGAGCATGTCGTCGGTGTTTCGACCGAGATAGAGGAGTGACCATTCGCGTCCCGCTGGCACAGAGTGAATCATCGACCGAAGGGGCGTTATCCCCACGCCAGACCCCACGAACTGGTATCTCTTCGCAGGTTTGAGGGGGAAGTGGTTGCGCGGGAAGTCGCAATCGATTTCGATGCCCACGTGGAGGTTCTCATGCACCCAGGTGCTCCCACCGCCCTCGCCATGGGTATTGAGGATTCCCAAACGCAGAGTGTCCTGTTCGGCAGGGTCACCCGCTAATGAGTACTGGCGTTCCATGCCGTTTTCGAGATGCAGGGTGAGATGGGCTCCTGATTCCCAGTCGAGGTCGAGGGTGCGATCGAGGGGAGTGAGTGTTAGTTCGACCAGATCCTGACCGACAGGAGTTCTCTCCACCACGCGAGCGCGGAAGCGGGGTGCGGCGGAAACCTTGGGCGTTGTAGGAGAGATAGCGGTGCGTGCGGGTGGTTTTTCGCGCGCAGCAATGACGAGCCGGACAATCCCCGCGAGAGTGGCCGTGGTGATGAGGATGAGTGAGGTGACCGTATACCAGGGCGTGCCGACGTCGGTTCCCACCAGGCCGGAATGCAGGCCCACGAGGACGATGGCGAGGTAACTCGAGAGGTGGACACCTTTCCACACAGACTCAGGGAGCCATCGGGACGAAAGAGCTGTGACCTGGACCAGGATGATCAGCCAAAAGGCGATGACGCCCAATGCGACGGGGAGCGGTTCAAAGCTTGTGGCAAAGGGAACCAGGATGTCAGCCCACCCAAATTGGATGTACTCATCCAGCAGGAGAGTTCCCATGTGGGTGACAATCATGGCCATCGCTAAGCCCGAAATGTATCGGTGGGTGACAGTGAGCCACTCTGGGTTGTCCGCACCTCGGAGGATTCTGGTTTTCAGCAGGATTCCCCACACCACAGTGAGGGTCAGAAGCACCCACGCCACCATGGCGCTGGCGCGCGTGAGATACCACCACACTTGGGGGTTCTCGAAATCAAGCATTGGTTCCTGGCCATCCAGCACTGGTGACCCATTCGCCAGTCTGGAGAAGGCACCCAGCATGGAAACCGTTCTGGCGGGCGAAGGCCAGAAGCCGTTGTGATCCGTGAACGAAGGCAACCTTCGTCCACATTTCTGCCTGCGCGGCGGTAGGGGCGATGACGCTCGCTTGGACAGTGTCCGAGTCGGCACTGCGCAGTGTCGTGGGGTCGATGATGTGATGGGTTTCGCGACCCTTCACTTCGAATCGCCTCTTGGTGACGGTTGATGTGGCGAGACCTTGATTTCGTAGCTCCACCACTGAGAGCCTCTGAGAGCGGTCATAAGGGTTTTCAATAGCGAGTCGCCACATGTCTGCGCGGGGAGATAGTCCCTCCACGCGGAGGTCGCCTCCCACTTCGACGAGTGCGCCAAGTGCACCCGCTGCCATTGCTAGCTCCACGGCCATATCCGCAGCAAGACCTTTTCCCACGCCTCCCGAGTCGAGCGTCGTTCCTTTGGGGAGGGAGACAAATGACTCCCGAATCTCGATGGCGGACAGGTTTCCCTTCGGGAGGGACGTGGGTGGGACGTGGGTCTCGAGACCGGGGGTGACTAATGAGGACGTGTATCCCTCAGCGAGGAGCGCGGGAAGGATAGTGGGATCATAAGCACCCTTCGTGCGGGAGTGACCCCAGGCCATCTCGGTGAGCATTCGGAGAGTTTCCGGCGACACGCTCGTTGCGTGACCCGGTGAGTTATTGAGGCGGCTCAGCTCTGAATCATCACGAAAGCGACTCCACAGCCCATTGAGCTTCTCCAAGAGGGACGCAATCCTGTCGGGGAGGTCGGCGGGCCCTCCGACAGTGGTGATCTGAGCTTTGGTGCCCATGATCGCAAGGGAGCGCTCATACACAGGGGTTTCGCCCTCTGCGCTGGTCATCGCTGCGTGGATGCTCCCGAGGACCGGATCTGCCAGCACGGAGGGGGAGTCATTCATCACGAGCCACCCGAGTTTCCATCAACGGGAGCTGGTGCGGGTGCTAGTGCGGGAGCTGGTGCGGGAGCTGGTTGAGGGGCGGGCGCGGGAGCAGGAGAGGAACTTGGCGCTGGGGCAGGTGAGGCCGTCGAGGCGGCTGAAGGAGCCGGCGTAGCGACGCGAGTGGATCGGACAGAGGCGACTCGTCGCGCTTCCTCGAGTGCCGCTTCGTATTCGAGTTGTAGAGACTCGACCGAGGCCATGGCCGCATCAACTTGTGCTTGTTGCTCTGCGGTGACCTGGGCAACCTGGAGCGCCACGGCCTCACTCACCAACGCTTCTTGCTGAGCCTCCAGCTGCGCCTTCTGCTGCTCTGATTTTTCAGCGTCAGTAGCCAGAAAACCGGCGATGCCAAACATCGCGGTCGAGCTGAGGGCTGCCACGGCCTGGAGGGTGACGAAGGCCGTGGGCCTTTTAGTCATCGTCATCCTCATGGTCGTCATCGTCATCGTCGTCGTGGTCGTCGTCGTGATCATCGTCATCATCACGGTCGTCATCGTCGTCATCATCCGAATAGGCCGACCCGCTAGACGTTGCATCCACTGGCGCAGGTGCCGGAGCAGCTGGGGTGACAACGGGAGCCGGGGTAGCAACTTGAGCGTCCTCAGGAGTTGCCGATTCTGCGGGGAGCGATTCACCTACGGGTGTGGGGCTTTCAAGAGTGGGGGCTGTGATACCGACGCCTGGGGTTTGTGGGCTGTCCTGCTCGAGAAGAACGTTGCTGGCATCGAGCAGCACGGAAGAATCCTGCCCTACAAGCGACTGTGTGTTAGCCACCACGGCGACGGATCCCGTGCTGAGGATGCCAATGATGCCTAATCCGATAAGTGTGTTGTTTGCCATAACTCGAGACTACGAACCCGGTATCGAGGAAACAGCCCGCTAATTTCCAAGAAACGTCCAAGATTTTGGCGAGAGCCGGCTCTTTCGTCTTTGGTGAGGACATCTGCGCGACAATGGGGTTCATGAAGGTTCTGCTTGTAGAGGATGATGCCTCTATTGCCGGCGCCATCGTTGACTCTCTGGATGCGCTGGGCTGGGACATCGCCCACGAGACGGCAGGGCTGCCCGGTCTCCAGCGACTACAAGCCGAACAATGGGATGTCCTCCTGCTCGATCTGGGGCTGCCTGACATCGATGGAATCGAGGTCACTCGGAGGGCTCGCGAGGTCGGGACTTTTCCAATCATTGTGATTAGTGCCCGCGGGGATGAGGGTGACCGTGTCTTAGCGCTTGAACTGGGCGCGGATGATTACCTCGTTAAGCCTTTTGGTATGCGGGAGCTCTTGGCACGTATTCGGGCGGTTCATCGCAGGAGCGCACAGAGTGCAGAATCTGGAAAAGACACCGCTTTGGCGGTGGGGCCTCTCTCCGTCGACCAGCGCGCCAGGCGAGCTCACCTGGGAGAGCGCGAACTAGAGCTCACCCCCAAAGAGTTTGAGGTCCTGGCCTACTTGGCCCAAGACCCCGGTTCCGCCCATCGACGAGAAACCATCCTGCAGGACGTCTGGGACATGAATTGGTATGGCAGCACCAAGACCCTGGATGCGCATGTCGCCGCTCTGCGGAAAAAGCTCGGGGATGCCCGGTGGATTGAGTCCGTCAGAGGAGTGGGTTTTCGCTTACAGGAACCACGATGAGACGTCTTCTTCTCGCAAGTTTTCTCGGCATCGTTCTTGTTGCCCTCGCGATTTCCACCGTTCCGTTCGGGTTCTTCATTCAGACGGTGGAGCGCGATCGGTTGTTGACTGCCCTTGAGCGTGACGCTTTTGTGATCGCAGGTAAGGCGGAAGAAGCTCTGGAGACACTGGATCCAGCCGATTTAGCGCCCGTGAGAGCGCTAGCTCAGGAATACCGCGACGCTGGTGGTGCTCGGGTGGTGATCACTGATGAGCGCGGTGTCGTGATTGTGACCAATGACCCTGAGGAGAACCGCGTCGGGGTCTCATATCTCAGTCGACCAGAGTTTGCGGATGCCACTGCCGGTCGAATCTCCACAGGAGAGAGAGTCTCCGAGACGCTGGGACTCACCCTGGTTTACGTTGCTGTTCCGGTCTTTAGTGGACAGGGCATTGTGGGAGCGGTCCGGCTGACGTTTGACAAGGCAGTCATTGATGCAGAAGTCAGACGACAGTTGGTCGGAATCCTTATTGTTGCTCTGACAACATTGGGGCTCGGTGGAGCACTCGCGCTTATTCTCTCGAGAACCCTGGCGCGGGGCGTCAGGGAACTTGAGCAGGCGAGCGAAGCCTTTGCCGGTGGTGACTTCTCTGCCAGAGCCAGAGAGGATGTTGGCCCCTCGGACATCAGAGCGCTCGCTGCTGGGTTCAACGCAATGGCCGACAAGGTCTCGGCACTAGTCGAAACTCAGCGACGATTTGCCTCCGACGCCTCTCACCAGTTGCGGACTCCGATCACGGCTCTGATGCTCCGCATTGAGGGGCTCCGTGAATCCCTCAAGCCCACGAAGAAAGTATCGGAGCGCTTCGATGCTTTGGAGACAGAAGTCGGTCGGCTCAATCGTTTGATCGATGGGCTGCTCGCGTTGGGTCGGGCGGGTGCTGAGAAGGCCCCTGTGGTCACGATTGACGCCACAGCGGTGGTGCGCGAGAGGGTGGAGAGTTGGACGAGTTTGGCGGAGGAGTCCGGGACAACCCTCACAGCCTCAATCGACGAGGGTGTCAGGATTCGCGCAGTAGAAACAGCGTTGGAGCACATCGTGGATGTGTATCTCGATAACGCTCTGTCGGTCAGTCCTGAAGGGTCAACTCTCGAAGTGTTACTGACGAGGGAGGGATCCAAGGTGACTCTCACGGTGAGAGATCAGGGCCCTGGTGTGAGTGACGAGGTCTCTTCTCGTGCTTTTGATCGTTTCTGGCGGGGAGGCAGCTCTTACGAAGGCTCCGGTTTGGGTCTTGCCATCGTGAAGCAGCTCGCGGACGCGAGTGGGGCAACAGTCTCTTTGACACGCCGCGAGAGCGGTGGGGCTGAAGCCCTCGCCGTTTTCGTCGCACCTGAGTGATGCCGACAGAGAGGTACTCCTAGTCGGAGGAGTCAGAATGTGCTGTGCGCCGGTGACTGAGGAGCCACCACAAGATAATGAGCGCGGCGAGTCCGGTTGAGGCAGTAATGCCCAGTGATGTCTGACCAAGGCTCGTGAGGGCCACACTGAACATGGCGGGGGTGAAAGCCATGATGATGTCGGCGGAGGCCATGATGTATCCCTGTCTTTCACCGTAG
>JAIOWW010000057.1 GCA_021741925.1 Pontimonas sp.
ATCGGTGACAGGTGTTCGATCGGGTTTGGTTGTGACCACCAGATCTTGAGCGCGAAAGCGAGCGAGGGACACCAGATCGGCATTCGCTACCGCAACGCGAGCCAACGCCAAGTCATCCTGGAGGGTGAAGGGGGTCACCTGATTGAGCGTAGTAGAGCCAGGTGCTTAGGAGCCCGAACCACTCTGGTGTTCAGGGCCCTCCTGGAGGGTGGCCATCAGGCGCTGCAGAGACTGCGCTCTGGCGGTTTCCTGCTCCGTGAGTGTTCCCTCCGCAATAGCCTGCACCAGGAAGCACTCGCTCGAGTCTTCGAGATGTGTGCACCCTTTCGGGCATTCGAGTGTGTAGGGAAGCAGTTCCGGGAAACCCTCAACAATGGATGTCTTGCTCACATGACCCAACCCGAAGCTTCTCACTCCCGGGGTGTCAATAACCCACCCGCCTTCGGGGATGCGAAGGGCTTGACTGGACGAGGAGGTGTGCCGGCCGCGACCGGTGACGTCGTTCACATCACCGACTGCCCGGTCGGCACCCGGCACCAGATCATTCACCAGAGTCGACTTTCCGACGCCGGAGTGACCGACTGCGACCGTGATGTGGTCTTGTAGCAGCGCCACCAGGTCATCCCTCGCGGGGTTGTCTGGGGAGCGCTCCACCACCTGGACCCCCGCATCGTGGACATAGCGGCGTAATTCCTCGCCGGAGGCGAGGTCAGTCTTAGTGATGCAGAGAATCGGCGTGATTCCTGCATCGAGGGCCGCCACCAGGTATCGATCCACGAGGCGCATGCGCGGCTCAGGGGATGCTGCCGCGACAACCATCAAGAGTTGGTCGGCGTTGGCCACAATGATGCGCTCAAAGGTGTCCGAATCATCTGCGCTTCGGCGTAACACCGTCTGTCGAGGATGAATTCGGACAATCCGGGCGAGAGACCCTTCAACTCCTGTAGTGTCGCCCACCACATCGACGATGTCGCCGGTCACAATGGCTTGCGAGCGGAGCTCGCGTGCTCTGGTGCAGGTGAGCAGGCGCTCCTGCTCGGTGTTCTCGTCCAGAATTACCCGGTAGCGGCCACGATCCACCGCGATAACGAGACCATTCTTCGCGTCCTCGTGCTGGGGGCGGTTTTTGGACCGAGGTTTGCTTCCGCTCTTGCTGGGTCGAACTCGGGGCTCATACCCTTCGTAGCGCTCGAGGTCATCCTCGATCATGGTGCTGAGGACTCCACGAGCCTGGCCCAGAGTTCGGGGAACTCAGGAAGTGTCTTGCCAGTACTGGAGATGTCATCGACCACAACGCCTCTGACCCCGAGCCCCAGGAGAGCACCGGAGGTGGCCATGCGGTGATCAGCGAACGCCTTCCAGGCCCCTCCATCCAGTGGTGCAGGTGTTACCGCAATACCATCGGGTGTTTCGTCGGCTACTCCGCCCAGGGCTCGAATGTTCTCCACGAGTGCCGCGAGTCGATCTGTTTCGTGTCCTCGCAGGTGTCCAATTCCTCGAAACACACTGGGGCTAGACGCCAGTGCAGCAAGAGCTATCACCGTGGGGGCAAGTTCTCCCGCGTGAGAGAGGTCAAGATCAACTCCGGGGATGTCACCGCCATGGCGCCATCCGATTCCCCCGTCAACTGTGAGGGTTGAGCCGGACGCGGTGAAGGTTGCCCCAAAGTGTTCAAGGATCCGGGGAACATCCACTCCCACCTGCGTGGTCTGATCCGGCCATCCCTCAATGCTGACCTGCCCACCGGTGATGAGCGGTGCAGCTAAGAAGGGTGCAGCATTCGAGAGATCAGGCTCGATCTCGACATCGAGTGCCGAGATCGGACCAGGCGACACCCTCCACACACCCAGAGTCGAGGAGTCAACCTCGACCCCTCGGGCTCGCAAGCACGACAGGGTCATCTCAATGTGAGGCAGGGAGGGCAGATGTGAGCCGGTGTGTGTCACGGTGAGGCCGCCGGGAAGCCGTACCGCCATGAGCAACAGACCCGACACAAACTGGCTGGACGCTGAAGCATCAATCGACACCGAAGAGTCTGCTGGTGTCCCTGTGGTGGTAATGGTGAAGGGCAGAGTGTCTCGCCCTTCGTCATCGACCTCGAGGCCCAACTGGGTCAGGGCATGAAGAGTGGTAGCCATGGGGCGGCGTCTCGCACCGATGTCACCATCGAAACGAAGTGTTCCAGTGACCAATGCCGCGAGAGGTGGGACAAAGCGCATCACGGTTCCCGCCAACCCACAATCGATGGAGGCGGAGACGTCGTGACCTGCAGGAATTGGGGTGATGGCGAGGTCGGGCCCAAAGGCACCCTCTCCTGGGATCTCGGTGATGATGGCGCCCAGAGAACGCAAGGCCTCCACCATGAGAGCTGTGTCTCTGGAGTGCAGAGGTCTGCGCAGTGTGGAGGGGCCCTCGGCGAGAGCGGCCAGAACGAGCTCACGATTGGTCAGAGATTTCGAGCCTGGCAACGAGAGTGAATGCCGAAGTGGCTGGGCGCGCTCAGGTGCGCTCCAGTGGGGGGAATTTTCTGGCGTGCTCATTGGTTGTCCAGAGTATCGGGTTAGTCATCAGGGAAGGAGGTTCTCGTGTCACTAGCAACACTCTTAGAAGCCCCACGGGAGACCTCGTTAGAATTCCCCACGATGGCTTCCTCACAATCTGGTGACTCTCCGGCATCCCCTGATTTCGCGGCCCAAGCGATGCCGTTCGCCGATCAGCTGTATGCAGCGGCAATGCGACTTGCGAAGAATCCCTCTGACGCCGCTGATTTGGTGCAAGAAACCTATCTGAAGGCGTTCCAGGCTTTTCATCAATACGAGCAGGGCACCAACTTGAAAGCCTGGTTGTATCGGATTCTCACCAACACCTACATCAACCTCTATCGCAAGCGCTCCAAAGAGGGTTTCCAGTCTGCCCTGGATGATTTAGAAGATTGGCAGGTGGGGGAGGCTGAGTCCCTGACACAAACCTCCGAGCGTTCGGCTGAGGCTGAGGCTCTGGATCGGATGCCCTCCAGTGTGGTGAAGGATGCTTTGCAAGATTTGCCCGAAGATTTTCGCATGGTTGTCTATTTCGCTGATGTGGAGGGCCTGAGTTATCAGGAGATCGCAGACATCATGCAGACCCCCACGGGGACTGTCATGAGCAGGCTCTATCGAGGGCGGAAACTTCTGCGTGCTTCTCTCGCGGAGTATGCGGCGAAAGAGGGTTACGATACGGGCGTGAAGGGTGGTGAGAGCTGATGGCTGATTGTGGATGCGAGGAGACTCGTAACAAGCTGGAGGACTATCTCCACGGCGAACTGCCCGAGGGTGCCTGCCAAGACTTAGAGGATCATTTTCAAGAGTGCTCACCCTGCTGTGATGAGCGCGATGTGGGAACCCTCCTCACCGAGAAGGTCAAGAGCGCGTGCTGCGAGACTGCTCCGGAGGAGCTTAAGCTCAGTATCCAGAAAACTCTCGAAAGCGCTAGCTAGACAGAGCGCGGTCAATAATCAGCTGGGCTTCCACCTGGCTTCTCTTAGATGACCCTGTCGCAGGTGATGCAGATCGGGGTCTCGAGGCCACCGACAGGGCGGGAAGGCCCGCGGCCTGGGCTTCCATCACCATGAACGGCCAAGCGCCCTGGTTCTCTGGCTCATCTTGCACCCAGACAAACTGTGCTCCCGAGTACTTTGAGGCAATCGCTTGCAGGTCTGCAGTGGGGAAGGGGTAGTACTGCTCCAGGCGCACCAGTGCAATATCGGTGATGCCGCGTTTCTCGATTTCGGACTTGAGGTCGTAGTAAATCTTTCCCGCGACCAACAGAACCCTTCTGACCCCAGAGCCAGCTGAGATGCTCGGGTCATCCAACACGGGCTGGAACTTTCCGGTCGTGAAATCGCTGGTGCTGCTCGTAGCTCCTCGCAGCCGCAACATCGCTTTCGGGGTAAAGACCACCAAGGGTTTCCGTGGTCTGGCGTAAGCCTGACGGCGAAGCAGGTGGAAGTAGGAGGCAGGCGTAGAGGGCCTCGCGATAATCATGTTGTCTTCAGCCGCGAGTTGCAGGAAGCGCTCGATACGGGCGGAAGAGTGGTCGGGGCCTTGGCCTTCGAATCCGTGGGGCAAAAGAAGGACAACGCTCGAGCGTTGACCCCACTTTTGTTCCGCCGAGGAGATGAACTCGTCGATGACGGTTTGGGCGCCGTTCACGAAGTCACCAAACTGTGCTTCCCACATCACCAGCGCATCGGGTCGCTCAACTGAGTACCCGTACTCAAACGCGAGTGCAGCGTATTCGCTCAGCAGCGAGTCATAAATCCAGAGGCGCGCTTGGTTTTCCGCCATGTTCATGAGCGGCAACCACTCTTGGCCGTTCACCCGGTCGTGCAACACTGCGTGGCGTTGCACGAAGGTACCGCGTCTGGAGTCTTGACCCACCAGTCGAACCGGGGTGCCCTCGAGAAGAAGGGATCCCATGGCGATGAGCTCTCCAAAGCCCCAGTCGATATCGCCGGACTTGGCCATCTCGCGACGCTTATCGAGCAGCGGCTGAAGTTTCGGGTGGACGCTAAAGCCTGGAGGCTGGTTGTTGTGGGCTTCACCAATCAGGCTCAACACTGCGGGGTCAATTCCAGTGGTCTCTGGCTCGCCTGCCGCCTCATCGCGCTGTGAGTGTGGTCGGTCCACTCCCGCGATAGCTCCCTGATCGTCGGGCGTGACCAGAATGGCGCCAGTTTGTACCGCGTGAGTCTCTTGGAATGCTTCCTCGAGTCGGTCGTGGAAGTCCTTCTGGGCTGCTTCTAGTTCTTCGGTGGTGATATCACCACGACCGATGAGGGCTTCGGTGTAGAGGGTACGAACGCTCCGCTTAGCCTCAATCAAGTTGTACATCAGAGGCTGCGTCATCGAGGGGTCATCACCCTCGTTGTGACCGCGTCTGCGGTAACAGACGAGATCGATGACGACATCCGCTTTGAACTTCTGGCGATAAGCAAAAGCAATCTCGGCAACCCGCAGAACGGACTCGGGGTCGTCACCGTTCACGTGGAAGATGGGCGCCTGGATAGTTTTTGCCACGTCCGAGGCGTAAATCGAAGTTCTGGCGTCGTGAGGGAGCGTGGTGAAACCAACCTGGTTGTTGACAATCACGTGCATGGTTCCACCGGTGCGATAGGCCCGCAGCTGAGACATCTGCAAGGTTTCCAGGACAACTCCCTGACCGGCCATCGCTGCATCACCGTGAATCAGCACCGGGAGAACGCCATAGCGACCAATCTCTTTTCGGTCCTGTTTGGCTCTCACAATTCCCTCGAGCACGCCGTTGACCGCTTCGAGGTGGGAAGGGTTCGCTGCCAGGTACACAGGTATTTGTCCACCGCTTGGGCTGGTGTAGACGCCTTCGGTTCCGAGGTGATACTTCACATCTCCAGAGCCTTGAACGCTTCCCACGTCCTGGGTGCCCTCAAACTCACGGAAGATCTGCCCATACGTTTTTCCTGCGATGTTGGCTAAGACGTTCAGTCGGCCTCGGTGAGCCATGGCGATGGCAACCTCATCGAGGCCGTCCTCGGTTGCTGCCTGCAGGATTTCATCCACCATGCTGACAGCCGACTCTGCTCCCTCGAGGCTGAAGCGCTTTTGCCCGACATATTTGGTTTGCAGGAACGTTTCGAATGCTTCGGCCTGGTTGAGCTTCGAGAGGATACGCAACTGGGCGTCGTGGTCAGGCTTTTCGTAGGGCTTTTCGAGCGTTTCCTGGAACCAGCGGCGTTGGTCTGGATCTTGGATATGCATGTATTCGATGCCGATGGTGCGGCAGTAGGAATCACGCAGCACTCCGAGAATTTCGCGCAGAAGCATCGTGCGGCGGCCACCAAAACCACCGGTGACGAACTCGCGGTCGAGATCCCAGAAGGTAAGACCGTGGCTTTCGATTTCTAGGTCAGGGTGCGAGCGTTGACGGTATTCCAGTGGATCAATATCTGCCATCAAGTGCCCGCGAACCCGGAAAGCATTGATCAGCTCTTGCACTCGTGAGGTCTTGTTGACGTGATCTGCGGTGTCAACGGCGATGTCTTCAGCCCAGTGAATCGGCATGTAGGGGATACGCAGTGAGGCAAAGATTTCCTCGTAGAAGCCATCCCCTCCAATGAGGAGCTCGTGGACCTTCTTGAGGTACTCACCAGAGCCGGCACCCTGGATGACCCTGTGGTCATAGGTGGAGGTCAAAGTGATGGTCTTGCCGATACCCAGGTCCGCCAAGGTCCTCTTGGAGGAGCCCTGGAATTCTGCCGGGTACTCGAGAGCTCCAGCACCAATGATGCAAGCTTGACCTCGCATCAGACGCGGAACGGAGTGTTCGGTTCCAATTCCACCCGGGTTTGTCAGAGAAATGGTGTTGCCAGAGAAATCGTCGGCCGTGAGCGCACCATCTCGGGCTCGCTTGACGACGTCTTCGTAGGCGACCAGGAAGTCGGCAAAACCCATGTGCTGGGCCCTTTTGATACCGGGGACAACAAGGCCGCGAGTGCCATCGGGTTTGGGCATATCAATTGCGATACCGAGGTTGATGTTCGCAGGGTGCACGGCGACAGGTTTACCCTCGACCTCGTCATAGAAGACGTTTTGGCCGGGCAGCTCTTTGAGAGCTTTGATCATCGCCCACGCGATGAGGTGGGTGAAGGAGACCTTTCCACCGCGAGCGCGGCGCAGGTGGTTATTGATGACGATGCGGTTGTCGATCATGAGCTTCGCCGGAACAGTGCGGACACTGGTTGCCGTGGGAACCGTCAAGCTTTGATCCATGTTGGCGGCCAGGGCCTTAGCCATGCCCTTCAGAGGGTTGACCTGGTCTGTGGGTGCTTCCTCAGCGCTGTCCTCCACCGGGGCAATGATGGTGGTGGGAGAGGTGGGAGCTTCTGCGGGAATCGGCTGCTCTTTGGGCGCAATCGATGTGGTCTTAGCGATAGGCGACGTCACCGGTGAGGGGTCATCGGCCATGGAGACGACGGGAGTGGTGGCGGGAGTGGTGGCGGGCAGAGCAACGCCTGCCTCGGCAGCCCGCGACTCAAAGAGTGGCCACCAGCTCTTTTCCACCAGCTGAGGGTC
>JAIOWW010000058.1 GCA_021741925.1 Pontimonas sp.
TTTACGGTGACGTTCATCCTTCGTCGGTTTGATCCTGAGAAGGACGCCGAACCCTATTGGGAAGACTTTGACGTCGAGTTGTATGCGACGGACCGAGTGCTGGATGGTCTCCACAAGATCAAGTGGGACATCGATGGCACCTTGAGCTTCCGTCGCAGTTGCGCTCACGGTATTTGTGGGTCTGACGCCATGCGTATCAATGGTCGCAACCGTCTTGCCTGTAAGACGCTCATCAAGGACCTCGATATCTCGCAGCCCATCTATGTTGAGGCCATCAAGGGTCTGCCCTTGGAGAAGGACCTCATCGTCGACATGGAACCCTTCTTCGAGTCCTACCGCCAGGTTCAGCCTTTCTTGATTGCCTCATCCAAGCCAGATAAGGAACGCCTGCAGTCCCCTGAGGATCGTGCACGTTTCGATGACACCACCAAGTGCATCCTCTGTGCTGCGTGCACCTCGAGCTGCCCTGTGTTCTGGACCGATGGTCAATACTTCGGCCCCGCAGCGATCGTGAACGCTCACCGGTTTATCTTTGATTCGCGTGATGAAGGTGCTCAGGTCCGTTTGGACATCCTGAACGACAAAGAGGGCGTGTGGCGCTGTCGCACCACCTTCAATTGCACCGAAGCATGCCCACGTGGCATCGAGGTGACCAAAGCTATCGCTGAGGTCAAGCAGGCTGTTCTTCGCGGTCGCCCCTAGGGTCAACAATGCTGCGGGTGGCGAGCGTCAACGTCAATGGCGTTCGGGCTGCCTTCCGCAAAGGCATGCAACCGTGGCTTGATGCCTCCGGCGTCGATGTCTTGGCTCTCCAAGAAGTGCGGGCAGAGCGAGAGGACCTCGAGGCGCTACTCGGGGATGACTGGGTGATAGCCCACGATGCAGCCTCTGCCAAAGGTCGCGCAGGTGTGGCTATCGCCACCAAGGTAGGCCACGAAGACGTGCGGGTGGACTTTGGGCCGAAATCTGTCGACACCGCGGGTCGTTGGGTGGAAGTCGACATCACCACTCCTTCTGGCAAGCCGTTGACTGTTGTGAGTTGCTACGTCCACTCCGGTGAAGCGGGCACTCCCAAACAAGACGCCAAGTATGAATTCCTTGAGATCATGACGAAGCGAATGAAGAAGCTCGGCGCTTCAGATCGCCCCACCGTGGTGGTGGGGGACCTCAATGTTGGTCACCGCTGGCTAGATATCCGTAACTGGAAAGGCAACCTAAGGAATTCGGGATTCCTCCCCGAGGAGCGCGCCTACTTCGAAACCTGGATCGGACACGAAGACTCGGAGGATTACAACTCAGGAACCGGCGGTCGCTTTGTTGATATCGGCCGCAAGGTCCACGGTGAGGTTGAGGGTCCCTATAGCTGGTGGAGTTGGCGAGGTAAAGCGTTCGATAACGACACCGGTTGGCGCATCGACTACCACCTCGCCAACGCGCCACTGGCGGCTACCGTCCAGCACTACAGGATTGACCGGGCGCCCAGCTATGACACCCGGTGGTCAGATCACGCGCCCGTCATCGCTGACTACGACATCTAGTCCGCTACGCTAACTACCCATGACCACTCCCCGGCTGTTTTCTGGCATGCAGCCTTCCGCGGACTCACTCCACTTTGGCAACTACGCAGGAGCCCTAATCCAGTGGATTGAGATGCAAAGCACCCACGATGCGGTGTTTTGTGTGGTCGACCTCCACGCCATCACGGTCCCTCAGGATCCTCAAGCTCTAGCGGCGACCACTCGCAAAACAGCAGCCCAATACATCGCCTGCGGAATCGACCCGCAGAAGTCCACCCTGTTTGTTCAGTCCCACGTCCCCGCACACTCCGAGCTTGCCTGGATTCTCAACACCGTCACTAGTTTTGGCGAAGCCAGTCGCATGACTCAATTCAAGGACAAATCGCAGAAGCAAGGTTCCGATAACGCCACGGTGGGCCTGTTCACCTATCCGATTCTGCAAGCCGCCGACATCTTGCTCTATGACGCCACTGTTGTTCCTGTGGGGGAAGACCAGCGCCAACACATCGAACTCACCCGCAACATCTCAGAGCGTTTCAATCAGCGATTCGGCGACACCTTTGTGGTCCCCGAGGTCAAAATCATGGATGCAGCAGCGAAGATCTACGACCTTCAGAACCCCGAGTCCAAAATGTCCAAGTCTGGTGAGTCACCGCAGGGCATTCTGTGGTTGCTCGACGAACCGGCGGTCATCACAAAGAAGGTTAAGTCTGCCGTCACGGACACCGACACTGATATCCGCTTTGATGCAGAGAACAAGCCTGGAGTCTCCAACCTTCTGACACTCGCCTCTCTCGCCACCGGAAAATCGGTGCCCGCCCTGGAAAAGGAATTCCAGGGCTCAGGATATGGGAACCTCAAATCCACCGTGGCCGAGGCAGTTGTTGAGCTACTGGAACCCATCCGAACCACCACTCACGAACTGCTCGCTGACCCCGCTGAGCTCGATCGAATACTGGCTGCAGGTGCTTCGAAAGCTGAAGCAATCGCTGACACGACACTGGCCAAAGTTCACGAGGCCGTAGGCCTTCTGCCGCGGGCCTGACCGGGCTCGCGTAAGGTTGCTGATGTGAAAATCTCCGTCATTGGCTGTGGCTATTTGGGTGCCGTTCACGCCGCATCGATGGCAGAGCTTGGTCACGAGGTCATCGGTATTGACGTCGACCCAGCGCGCATCGAATCCCTCCAACAGGGCATCGCACCCTTTCACGAGCCAGGATTTGACGCGCTTCTGAAAAAGAACGCGTCTCGCCTCACCTTCACTACCGACATGTCCGTTGCTGCGCACGCCAATGTTCACTTTGTCGCGGTGGGAACCCCCCAGGCAGCCGATGGGTCAGCCGACATGACCTATGTGAACAGTGCGATTGAGGGACTTGTCCCCTACCTGTCAGAGAGCGACCTTGTTGTGGGTAAATCGACGGTTCCTGTCGGAACCGCCGAGCGCCTCTCGGCGCACGTGACGCCAACCGGAGCGGTCTTGATGTGGAACCCGGAGTTCTTGCGCGAGGGTTTCGCTGTTGAAGACACCCTGTCTCCTGATCGCCTCGTCTATGGGGTTCCCGAGGGCGCCGATGGTGACACCGCAACAGCAGTGCTGGACGAGGTTTACGCAGCGATCCTTGCAAAGGACACTCCTCGCCTGGTGATGAACTTTGCCACAGCAGAACTCGTCAAGGTTGCCGCCAACTCTTTCCTCGCCACCAAGATCTCGTTCATTAACGCGATGGCCGAAATAGCAGACGTGACCGGCGCCAATGTCACTCAGCTCGCTGATGCGATCGGGTATGACACCCGCATCGGGCGTCGATTTCTGAACGCTGGAATTGGCTTTGGTGGAGGCTGTCTCCCCAAGGACATCCGAGGTTTCGTTGCCAGAGCAGAAGAGCTCGGTGTGGGAGACGCACTGTCGTTCCTCAAAGACGTGGATGACATCAATATGCGCAGGCGCACTCGCGTGGTCGACGTGTTGACCGAAGAGCTTGGTTCTCTTGACGGCAAGACCATCGCGGTGTGGGGCATCTCGTTCAAGCCGGATTCGGATGACATTCGTGACTCCCCCGCCCTCGATATTGCTGAATCCTTAGCTTGCTCAGGTGCGACTGTTGTCTCCGCTGATCCAGAGGGTTGGAAGCCAGCACAGGCCCGGGTGGAACGTGCAGGACTCTCTGCATCCCTCACCACCACAGACAATCACCGTGCCGCGGTCACAGGAGCGGATGCCCTCGTAGTCGCCACCGAATGGAAGGTTTTCCAAGAGGAAGATGCCACAGCCATTGGTGCACTCATGGCCCAGAAACTCGTAGTTGATGGCAGGAACTGCCTCGATGCCAACTCCTGGAAAGAAGCCGGTTTCCGCTATCGCGGTATGGGGAGAACGTAACGCTCTCCCCCCGCTGGGACTGGCGGAGGATTCTCCCTCTTAGAGAAGCGCCGTTGCATGGCGAAGGGCTGGAGCACCACAGGTCACCAATAGCATCCGTCCTCCACAAGGTCAGCGCCCCGAGGACGCTCCTCAGCCGAAGGACTAACCCAAAACTCATTGACCAAGGGAAGAACGGCCTCCGAGTCACTCGTACCGGGATTGGTCCATCTCCCTCCTTTGATTCCAAAAAGCAACTGGAGGGCTCCGCCCACCTGGATACCTATCGCTCCCAACCTCTTGCACTCGGCAGCGAGGAAGAGACCATAGGCGCCTGCACCAATTAGTGCGACGTCAAAACTCCTCTTGGATATCTCAGATTTCATGTGGTTGAGCGCCTGGTACCAATCAGCAAAAGGCAGGGTCCCGGAATTATCGCCGACACTCTGAACTGCGGGAATAACTTGAAGATCACAGTCAGGAAGAAAATCTGGATCTTCGAAGAGGAATTCCCGTTTGAGGAACTGGTTTTCAATGGTTTGGCTAAACGGGTGAATCACCAACACTCTTTTGCCCCGCAAGCTTCGGGTCCACGACTGGGGGTTTCCCACAGGCATTATGTCCCCCAACTGCACCAAAGCAGCCTGGGGAGAGTATCGCTCGATCAAGAAGTCCTCGAGACCCCAGAATGTCCAGTCGGATGGCTTAACTCTGACCCCCATCACATCAGCCTCGCCGAGGTGGGCGAGGCTCTCGCGAGAGAACTGCGTGAGGAGTTGGTCCGAAGGTGGGAAAAAACCACTCAACTCGTGGATTCTTGTTTTCAACTCTTGAGGAAACGCGACATCATCACGGAACCCATGGTGAGCAAAATATTCAACGACAGCGCTCTCGGTGGTGCCGAGGCGAGCAATCATTGCCGGAGCACCAGCATCGATTATCGACGCAATGACGTCGTTGGCACTTTTCCCACTTTCGATGTGTCGAGACGCCAACTTTGTCCGCGACCTTTGAGGTTTTCCCCGCGCAATTCTCCGAGCACGTTGAGCCACATCTGCCAAAATCGCGCGGACGGTAGGCATTTGTTGGCTCGCTTTCCACCAGATGGAGGGGACGCCGTCCCCCTACGGATGCGAGCCTATCTGCTAGAAACCTCACAAACGAGTTATCAGGCACGCGGGTGCCATTCGCGAAAACTGGAGGGATGGTGGTTTGGGCCCCGGAAAAACCCGCCTCGGCTACACCTCTGCGACTGAGCCCAAACCACACCCTACGACAGGGCTACACATCTTGGTTCGCCTCAACACAGGACTCGGTTATCTCGCCGCCACAAAGTCACGGGTACCGATAGTCGACATAAGAGTCTCGGAGAATCCACTCTTCTACTCGTCGGTCTGCACGAAACATCCTCCAGAGATAGAGACGACCCAGTGCGAGACACAGCTGTCTGAGCAATTCCGTTGCACGACCTCTTTTCGACGGCGTAGAAGCAAACATTGCTCGTTTCGCTTTTCTCAGAAAAACACGGACTATCTCGACTGTTCCCACAGCGGCTAGAGAGCCATGAGCGTAAGCGCCTTTCAGGTCAGCAAACTGATCGGAAATTCCTTGTCGTACCCAAATCTTGCAAAAATAGCCCAAGTTAAGGCGGTCGGTTCCAATGATGTGGCGCACCTGGAGCCCGGGGTGAAAAATAGCACTGCGGGAGTTTTGCATCAACTTGTTGGCGATTGCGGTCTCACCATCACCCCTGAACCTGAGCAGGTCAGGTGGAGTGAGATCAGGATGGAACCCACCTAAATCCTCGAGCGTTTGCTGGCTAATCGTGAAATTCAGACCAAAGACAAGGAGTGGTGAAACTTCGGAAATCTGGTCGGAGCCAATTTCTACAAGACTGAGTTCTGAAAGGACGTAATCAGCTTCAGCCACCTCTACCCTGAACCGATACAACCAAGACGGTGGATTTCCCCTGAAGTCGGGTACCACGCTTCCGCCGGCAATACGGTCAGACAGAAGACCAGTCTCACAGACCTCTCTTACAGCTTCGACCCACTCCGTTCCCAGCAATACGTCGTCGTCGATGAAAGAAAGATAAGTCCCCCTCGCCTCCCGCATTCCTCTATGTCTTCCAGCCAGGAGTCCCGGAACAGGCTCTGCTATTTTCGCGAACTTTGACGCAATCGACGGATCCTGTTCAGCCAGAAACTGAGTTAGGCGGGACTCGCTGAGAGCGGAGGAGGCCCCGTTCACCACTACGAGCACTTCTTTGACAAACGAATGACCGGCTACTCCTGCGATGCTGGACAGACACTCCCAGAGATAGGGGTTCTTGCCCGTTGTCGGAACAACTATTGTGAGCAAACCCTCGCTCACGAAGAGGCCTTCCAACAAACCGTAGGAAGATTAGTGGGCCCAAATTTAGGGTGGCTCACAGTTCTCACATTTCTCCCTAAGCTTTCCGGGCAATGCCGCCACTGCACCACTTTACGCCAGCGCAATCGCCGACATGACGACCGTCGTGCCAACAGCCTTGATATTTCAGTCAACCCAGTCGAAAGTCCGGGTGACCGCCTTCTTCCATAAGCGAAGCTTCTCTTCACGCTCGCCTTCAGACATATCCGGGACAAATCGCTTGTCCTCGCTCCACTTGCCGCGAAGCTCCTCCCGGTCCTTCCAGAACCCCACCGCAAGACCGGCCGCATAGGCGGCACCGAGGGCAGTTGTTTCCGCAACAAGTGGCCTGACCACCGGAACACCCAGGATGTCGGCCTGGAACTGCATCAGGGTCTCGTTCTTCACCATGCCGCCATCCACTTTGAGCTCGGTGAGATCGACTCCAGCATCGGCGTTGACAGCATCGAGAACTTCGCGAGTTTGAAAGGCAGTGGCCTCGAGAGCTGCTCGGGCAATGTGTCCCTTGTTGATAAACCGGGTGAGGCCCACAATCACGCCTCTGGCATCGGATCGCCAGTAGGGAGCAAAGAGACCCGAGAACGCGGGAACCACGTAACATCCACCGTTATCGGGAACACTGGCGGCAAGCGCCTCCACCTCGTTAGCATCTGAAATGATGCCCAGGTTGTCCCGCAACCACTGCACGAGTGACCCTGTGACGGCGATGGAGCCTTCCAGGGCATAGCGGGGGGCTTCCTCGCCCAACTGGTAAGCCACGGTGGTGAGCAGCCCGTTCTGGG
>JAIOWW010000059.1 GCA_021741925.1 Pontimonas sp.
GATCACTACCTGAGGAACGATGAGGACGCTTTCCTGGGAGGAGTTATCGCTGAAGGTGAAGGTGCCAAAACACACCAGGCCGGAGCCTGGGACTATGACGGCGTCATCGATGGTGGCGCCCTCGACCAGCTCTTTCCACGCTGCACTGGCGTCCACAAAACGATTCGGGCCCCGGAAGGTCAGGCGCAGTGCTTGGCCTAAGCCCACAAACCCTTGGCCCAGACGTTGGAACGTCAGGGGGTTCTCTGCGCTCACCCATTCGGTGAGGGCACCCTCATGACTCATGGCGCGGGTGCGCACGGAGAGAGAGGTTGTCGTTGTGGCCACGAGCACAGGCTAGTACGGGTCCTTGAGGACATGCCTGGAGAGAAATACTCCCGGCTTTTCGTCACTTTCGCCCAGTACTCTAGAGACTGTGACCACGGCCGACTTGAGCAAAAAGCCAGACGAAGTAGCTGGCATGTTCGACGAGGTCGCCAAAGGCTATGACCGCACCAACGCCCTACTCTCTGGCGGAAACTCGGTGCTGTGGCGGATTGCCACGGTGAAAGCCCTGGATCTGAAGCCTGGCGAGCGAGTTCTGGACGTTGCTGCTGGCACCGGAACATCCTCCAAAGCTCTCCACAAAACGGGGGCAACGGTCGTTGCCCTCGATTTTTCCCCCGGAATGGTCGCCGAGGGTCGTAAACGCCACCCCGACATTGAATTTGTGGAGGGTGATGCGGAAGAACTGCCGTTCCCCTCGGCCAGTTTTGACGCTGTCACCATCAGTTTTGGGTTGCGAAACGTCAACCAACCCCAGGTCGCAATTGGCGAGATGTATCGGGTGCTGAAGCCCGGTGGTCGCATTGTCATTTGTGAGTTCTCTCACCCGGCTGCACCCATTGTTCGAGCGGGCTACCAGGGCTACATGAAATACGTGATGCCAGCGGTTACCGCGCTCTCCAGCAGCCACAAGGATGCCTACCGGTACCTGATGGACTCCATTAACGAGTGGCCGGAACAGAGAGTTCTCTCCCAATGGTTACGGGCTGCAGGTTTTACTCGGGTTGCATACCGTAACCTGACGGGAGGCATTGTGGCCTTGCACCGGGCGCGAAGCCCGGAAGACTCCAAAGTTCGTGAGTCGATCGGTAAGAGACGGAGCCGACCGGCATCACCCTCCACATCCTCGGTGTCTGTGCCCATCCAGGACATTTCACCTCCCACCTCCTAAAGGACTTCCCGTGACTCCCACAACCCCCACAGCTTCTACGGACGCTGCGGGCAGAGGCGCAGCCTTCCTCACGGGAGGCTCGCTGTTGTTCGCCTCCAAAGAGGAGAAAGCGTTGGCGAAAGCTCTCGATGAGGGTTTGGAGCAGATTGAACAGGGTTTGGAGCGGGAGCTCAAGTTCTCCGAAGATATTGCTGATGCAGTGGCCAGATACCTTTTCTCAGCGGGCGGCAAAAGGGTTCGCCCTCTGCTGATGTTGCTCACCGCCCAGTGGGGTGAGGGCATCAACGACAGAGTCATTCGTGCTGCGCAAGTGATTGAGCTCACTCACCTCGCCACGCTGTATCACGATGACGTCATGGACGAGGCTGCACAGCGTCGAGGTGTTCCTGCCGCTCAAACAGTGTGGGGAAACTCGGTCGCGATTCTTGCCGGGGACTTACTGTTCGCGAGGGCTGGCAGTCTCGTGGGGTCGATGGGTCAGCAGGCCATCACCCTCCAAGCCGCCACCTTTGAGCGGCTCTGTGTGGGGCAAATGCGGGAGACAGTGGGACCCAAGCCTGGCCAAGATCCCATCGCCCACTACCTGAACGTGCTCTCGGATAAGACAGGGTCTCTGATTGCTCTGGCGTCCGAGTTTGGTATCCGGATGTCCGGGGGACCTGAGAACCTTGTTCCTCAAGCCCGGAAGTTTGGCGAGAAGATCGGTGTTGCCTTCCAACTCGTCGACGACGTCATCGATCTCGCAGATCGCGACTCCGGAACTGGGAAGCCTCCCGGCACTGATGTTCGCCGCGGTGTCACGACATTGCCCATGCTCTACTTGCAGGAGCTGGCCGATGGTGGGGACGAAGCGGCGCTGGCGCTGTTGTCGAAACTGGACAGAGGGACCCTCGGGAATGCAACCGAAGCAGAGTTCCAAGACTCCATTACCGAATTACGACAGCACGAGGTCACCGCTCGCACCATGGACACCGCTCGCGCGATGGCCGATGAGGCCATCGCGGAACTCGACGGTGTTCCTGAGGGCATCGTGAAGGACGCCCTGACTCGCTTTGCTCACCAGGTTGTGAAGCGAAGCTACTAAATTAGAGCTTCGGTGCTCACTTCGGACAGACAAGGATCTTTATGTCGCGCTTGCGCTTAGCCATTGTGGGAGCAGGTCCCGCAGGAATCTATGCCGCCGACATTTTGCTCAAACACGAGCGGTCATTTGATGTCTCCATTGACCTGTTTGAGCGCTTGCCAGCACCCTACGGACTTGTTCGTTACGGAGTTGCGCCTGACCACCCCCGCATCAAAGGCATCATTACGGCCCTGCGTGAAGTGTTGGACACCGGGCAGATTCGCCTCTTTGGCAACGTGAACTATGGCACCGACATCACCCTGGAGGACCTGAAGAAGCACTACCACGCGGTGATTTTCTCCACTGGCGCTATCCAGGATGCAGATCTCACGATCCCCGGTATTGATCTTCCCGGAAGCTATGGAGCAGCGGACTTCGTAAGTTGGTATGACGGTCATCCTGATGTGCCACGGACGTGGCCTTTGGAAGCTAAAGAGGTTGCCGTCATCGGCAACGGCAACGTCGCTCTCGACGTTGCGAGGATGCTCGCTAAGCACCCCGACGACCTCCTGCCGACCGAGGTTCCCGACAATGTGTATGAGGTACTGAAGGCCTCGCCCGTGACCGATGTCCATGTTTTTGGGCGCAGGGGTCCCATGCAGGTGAAGTTCACCCCGTTGGAGCTTCGTGAGCTTGGCGAGATGAATGATGTGGACATGGTCGTCTATGAGGAGGACTTTGTCCTCGATGAGGCGGCCAAGAGCGCAATTGAGTCCAACAAACAAATCTTTGTGATCAACAAAACCTTCGATCAGTGGCGGGCTCGTGAAAAAGGCACTGCGTCCAGGCGCCTGCACCTGCACTTCTACGCGAAGCCACTGGAGGTTCTCGGCACCGACCGTGTTGAAGGGTTCCGATACGAGCGGACCGAAGCCGATGGTGCGGGCGGAGTCCGCGGAACGGGTGAAATCCGTGAGATTCCGATTCAGGCCGTCTACCGAGCCGTGGGCTACTTTGGCTCCCCACTGCCAGGAATCCCCTTCGATGACCGTCGAGGTGTTATTCCTAACCATGAGGGTCAAGTCTTGGATGACAACAACGGGATTATGCCCGGTGTGTATGCCACAGGCTGGATCAAGCGAGGCCCCGTGGGCCTCATTGGTCACACCAAGAGTGATGCTATGGAAACCATCCAGCACCTGGTCAAAGACCAGGCATCCTGGTGGAGTCCGACTGAGCCGGATGAGCAGGGTGTGACGGACCTCCTAGACTCCAGAGGCGTCTCCTACACAAACCTGGACGGGTGGCACCGCCTCGATGAGGCGGAGCTTGCCCGAGGGGCAGAGCACGGTCGGGAGCGCATCAAGGTTGTCCCCCGTGAGGAGATGCTCGAGATCTCTCTCGGGTCCTCCTAGCTCCTACTGTACGGTTGCCGTCAGGCGAGCGAGCCCCTCGATGAAGCGCGCATGCCAGGCTCGTGCCCTCCAGGTGGCCAGCGTGAGCTCTGCGCTATTCGCCTTGTAGTCGGCATAGAGCGCATCCAGTTCGCTTACGACCACGGGGCTTGCCATCAGCACAGAGACCTCGAGGTTCAAACTGAAACTCCGCATGTCGATATTTGAGGAACCGATGACGCTGATCGCGTCATCGACGATGACGAACTTGGAATGCAAAATGGTCGGAGCTTTATAGAGCCAGATCTTCACCCCCGCTTCGAGGAGTTCGTCATAGTAGGAGCGCTGGGCATAGAACACCAGGGGTTGGTCGGCAATCTCGGACACCATCAGGTTCACATCCACCCCGCGCTCCGCAGCGGTCGTGATGGCATAGCGCATGGACTCATCAGGGACGAAGTAGGGACTGGAGAGCACGAGTCGTTCTCTGGCGCCATACACCAGGGAGTTGAAGAGCCGAAGGTTGTTTTCTCCCTCGAACGCGGGTCCGCTCGGCACAACCTGTGCCCAGACGTTCTGGGACGAGGTGGTGGGCGCTTGGGGGGAGGGTGTGGTGAGGAGTTCGCCGGTCTCTTGGAACCAGTCCGAGACGAACAAGGCTCCGAGGCTATCCGCTAAGGGCCCTTCGACTTTCATCATGACGTCCAGCCACTCGAGACCCCTGGCTTTGTGTCTCGGGTTTCGATAGCTCGGTTCAATAATGTTTTGAGAGCCCGTGTAGGCGACACGGGAGTCAATGACCAAGAGTTTGCGGTGATTGCGAAGATCAGGACGCTGGTACACACCCTTCCAGGGTTGAATGGGCAACATTGCCACATGAGACAGGGCTAGTCGATCCAGTTCAGCCCGTAGTTCCTGATAGCCGCGAATACGGGCGCTTGCGACCTGGTCGTAGAGAACCCTGACGGTCACACCTCGGTTTCCTGCTCGCTCCAAGGCCCCAAAGAAGTCTTTCGTGACGCTGTCGAAGCTCATGATGTAGAACTCAACATGGACGGTGCTGGTGGCCTCATCAATGGCCCGGGTCATCTCCTCCAGGGAACCCCGGTAGTCAGGGAGAAACGAGACATCATTACCGGTCACCATGGGCATGGCCCCTAGGCGCTCATTCATGTAGACGGTTTGGGAGAGCCAGCGGGGGAACTCTGGTCGATTGAGAAGATTCTCCGGGGTGACGACAATTCCGTCTGAAAGGAGACTGGCTCTTGTGCGCAGGTGCTCGTTGATGGCGACCTGATTATCGCGTCGCTTTTTGGGTAACCGCCTGGACCCAAAAGCCACGAAGGCCAGGAAGCCAAAGTAGGGGATGAAGAAGATGGCCAGGAGCCAGGCCATCGCGGTTTGGGGTCTGCGGTTTCGGGGGACTACAACGAGCGCGATGACGCGAAAAGCGATATCGATGACGAGCGCGATGGTGACCCAGAGGGCTCCAAGCTCCATCAGTGGCGCTCGCTCACAGCATTAGCGGTAATTGACGAATTGAAGGTCAATGTCGAGATCTGCAGACTTCAACAACGCGATGGTTTCTTGCAGATCATCGCGGCTTTTTGAGCTCACCCGAATCTCATCACCCTGGATGGTGGCCTTCACGGTCTTCGGGCCATCTTGGCGAATCAGTGCTGTGACCTTCTTGGCGTTCTCACCGGAGATTCCATCTTTGACGGCAGCATTCAGGCGATAGATTTTGCCGCTCAGCACCGGGTCACCCATCTCCAAGCTTTTGAGCGATATCCCGCGCTTGACAAGCTTCGACTGGAGGACATCGAGGACAGCTTTCACACGCTCTTCAGTGTTGGCCTCCATCACAATGCCGGACGCGTTCTTCTCCAACTTCGCGTCCACACCCTTGAAGTCATAGCGCTGGGTGAGCTCCTTATGGGCCTGGTTGATCGCGTTTTCCAGCTCCATCGGGTCCACTTTGCTCACAATGTCAAACGAAGAATCAGCCATTTCTCCATGGTAACCAGAAAGACCACCCGGGTCACGGGTCTGCAACACCTGACCCGTGACAACGGGAGCGAGAAATACCGTTATCCTGGGATGCGCGCACCCGATTGGTGAATACATTGGTCGGGAGCGCATGGCGAGTTACCCAAGCGGCCAAAGGGATCTGACTGTAAATCAGCTGGCTCAGCCTTCGGGGGTTCGAATCCCTCACTCGCCACCGCATGGCCCACGAAGTGCACGATGTCGCAGTGAAGCTCGCCCGGGAAGCCGGCGAGCTCATTGTGACCCGCAGAGCCGGACACATCGAAGTCGCAAGCACCAAGTCCTCGGACGTCGATGTGGTGACCGCTGTCGACAAAGAGTCCGAAGAGTTTCTCTACACACGCTTGCGAGAGCTTCGCCCCGGTGATGGCTTTCTCGGTGAAGAAGGCCAGGTGGAGGAATCCACCACTGGGGTCACCTGGGTCGTTGACCCCATTGATGGCACCGTCAACTTTCTCTACAACATTCCTCACTACGCCGTGAGCATCGCTGCCGTAACCGGGGACCCCTCGCCTGTCTCGTGGCAGGTCGAGGCGGGGGCCGTGTTCAACCCGGCTACGGGTGAGCTTTTTCATGCCGCCAGGGGAGAGGGTGCTTTCTTGGGAGAGAGGCGCTTGCAGATTGGCCCTCCACCGCCGATGAACTTGGCGCTGTTAGCAACGGGCTTTGCCTACTCCACAGCGATGCGAAAAGAGCAGGTTCGCATCCTGTCCCAACTGATCGGTGAGGTCAGAGACATTCGCCGCATGGGAACCGCATCATTGGATTTTGCTGCTGTAGCGGCGGGGAGAGTCGATGTCTACTTTGAGCGCACACTGAGCCCCTGGGACCATGCAGCGGGAGAGTTGTTGGTGACAGAGGCTGGTGGAATCATCACCGGTATTCGTGATTTGGCCCAAGGCCGAGAGGGAATCTTTGCTGGGCATCCCACGCTGGTTACACAGCTGAAGGCAAGGATTTCCGAAGTTGGAGGTGACACACTTCTCCAAGACGTGCCCGGGTGGGGTTTGGAGTGATGTGTGAGGTCAGATAGGTTAACCAAACCGTTACTTTTGTCTGGTCACCCGGTGTGCAGAGGGTAATGAGTCTGATTGTCGTGAGATGTCGTGTGGAGGAAAATACGTGGTGAATACACCGTCCTCCCCCGAAGAACCGTTAACGAGACGACAACTCAAGCAACGTCAGGGGGACCGCATCGCTGTGCCACCCGCTGGTGCAGCGATGGAGGAGCGACCAGTTCTCAGCGCTCCTGTGACTCCTAAACCCAGCATTGGGAAGCGAATCCTTAGCTGGGGCACGATGATCGCGACCCCGTTGCTGTTCATTGGA
>JAIOWW010000060.1 GCA_021741925.1 Pontimonas sp.
TGAGAACAAGTACGGGTGAAGTTCGGAAGAAGAAAGGAGACCATCGTGAGTCGAAAGTCGCATAAAGTGGGGGAACTTGTAGTTGAGGTGTAACGGATCAGCCGAAGCTTAAACGTCACACTTCAGCCGGAACCTCACAAGGGCGCATTAGGCGAGTAGCTCGCCCAACTCCAACCACCGAGATTCAAGAACATCCAGCTCTGCTTGCAGGTCCTGACGGGCCTGCGCAAGCTCTGTCAACCTCTGGAAGTCTCCCTGGTCCGCATCAGCTAGGTCCCTGTCTATCCCCAGAAGTCGACTCGTTCCTGCCTGAATTCTTTTCTCCAGGGAGCGGTGTTCCTTTTCCGCTTCGCGGTGTTCTTTACTCCCGGGACGAAGCCTCCCAGCCGACTGGGTCGCTGATGGGGTGGACTCAGTAGACGCATGGGTTACTTCGCGGAGTGCTTTGTCCTCTTGAGCGTTTTCTAGTCGCAGGTATTCATCAATTCCTCCCGGCAGGTGGCGAAACTCTCCATCCAGGATGGCAAATTGCTGATCGGTGACCCGCTCCAGGAGGTAGCGATCGTGGGAGACCACGATGAGGGTCCCAGGCCAAGTGTCGAGGAGATCTTCCATGGCCCGAAGCATGTCCGTATCGAGGTCGTTGGTGGGCTCATCGAGCAGCAAGACATTGGGCTCTTCGAGCAGTTCCAATAAGAACTGCAGGCGTCTGCGTTGGCCGCCGCTGAGTTCAAATACTCGTGCCGAGAGGTGCGCCGAACTGAACCCTAGGCGCTCGAGAAGCTGACCGGGCGTCATCTCCACCCCGTCCGCCTTATAGGAGGTCTTTTTGCGCGCTATGACCTCACTCACCCGGTCCTGCAGGACATCGGAGAGTGTCGCCAAGCGCTGGTCAAGAATGCTGAGCTTGACGGTGGAGCCTCTCGAGGTGGTTCCGGAGTTCGGTTGGACGGTGCCAGAAATCAACCCGAGGAGCGTTGATTTCCCGGCGCCGTTCGCGCCGAGGATTCCGGTTCGCTCCCCAGGGGCGAGGCGCCAGGTGAGGGGCTTCAGGATTGTGGTGTCGCTGTAAGTGACGGAGACATCCTCGAGCTCAATGACTTTCTTGCCCAATCGTGTGGTGGCTACTTTTGCCAGGCTGACGGGGTCCCTGATCTCTGGGACGTCATTGATCAGCGCATTGGCGGCTTCGATACGGAACTTAGGTTTGGCCGTTCTGGCGGGAGCCCCTCTTCGTAGCCACGCGAGCTCTTTCTTCAGCAGGTTCTGGCGCTTCGCTTCCGTGACGGCAGCGCTTCTCTCTCGTTCCACCCGTTGCAGGATGTAGGCGGCGTAGCCGCCCTCATATGCGTCCACAATCCCATCGTGGACTTCCCAGGTCTCCTGAGTGCTGGCGTCGAGGAACCAGCGATCGTGGGTGACCACCACGAGAGCTCCAGTGCCCGTGGGCCATCTGGTGGCGAGGTGGCGAGACAGCCAGGCAACACCCATCACATCGAGGTGGTTGGTGGGTTCATCCAGGAACAACACATCCCAGTCGTGGACCATCAGGGCCGCGAGCGACACCCGCCGGCTTTGCCCACCGCTGAGGTCACCAATACGGGCACCCCAGGGCACATCAGAGAGCAGTCCTGTGATGACGTCTCGGACTCTCACGTCCCCAGCCCATTCGTGTTCCACGCGGTCGCCCACGACCGCGTGCTCCACAGTGACGTCATCGGGAATCTGATCGCTCTGATCGAGCATCCCGACCTGGAGCCCATTGCGCGAGATAACATCGCCGGAGTCTGGTGTGAGTCGGCCGGCTAGGGCTCGGATCAGGGTGGATTTACCTTCACCGTTGCGACCCACAACACCGATACGGTCACCGTCATTGATACCAATCGTGATGCCATCAAGGACTACCCGGGTGGGGTATTCCACACGAAGATTATTGGCGCCCAGCAGATGTCCCACTGCTTGAGCCTAACCTGCCAGCACCTGGGGTTATTCCGGTGCGAGAAGGACTACGCCGGCGGCAGGAGGTCTTTCATTCCTTTGTAAATCAGGTTCGAGGCGAGGTCAGGGGAGAGACGATTCGCCCGCCACATGAATGTGGCGTCATCGCCAATCAGGATGCGTTTCTTATCCTCTGTGATTGCCCGGACGATAGCGTCACCTGCGTCTTTCGGAGCAACGACCTTGCGGGTACTTTCGGTGTCGGCGCCAGACATGTCGAGGCCGGAATTTCCGGCAATGTTGGTGCCGATCGCTCCCGGGTACACCACGCACACGCTGACTGCCGTGCCGTTTAGTTCGGAACGGAGACCTTCGGTCAAGAGGTTGATACCCGCCTTGGTAGCCCCGTACAGGGTCTGGCCGGGAACAGGAGCATAGGAGCCCATCGAGGACACGTTAACGATCTTTGCCTCCGGGCGGGTGAGGAGACCCGGGAGGAAGGCTTTGATCAGGTTGAGAGGGCCGTGCAGGTTCACGTTAATGACCCGGTCGATGGCCTCGAAGTCGAGGTCGTTGATGCGCACGAAAGGCTGGATGATGCCGGCAACATTGAGGATGCCATCGACTGGGCCGAGGGCCTTCTCCACTTTCCGGGGCAGACCAAGCACGGCCTTGCGGTTGGTGATATCCACCACAAACGGTGCAAAACGTGAGGCATCAGTGCCAGCGAGCCCCGCGGTCTCCTCGAGCCAGTCACCCTTGATGTCGAGGCCCGCGACAGATGCTCCCTGGCCCAGTAGCGAGAGTGCGACCTCTCGCCCGATTCCGTTTCCTGCTCCGGTAACGACAAAAACTTTTCCGTTGACATCCATGGTGGCTCCCCTCGTCGCCCTTTCAGCTTAGAGAGGAAATCCGGAGGTTAATCGTCGGAGGGGATTGGTTGGAGATGTTCCTCAATCCAGAGGCCGAGCGCCTCGAGGTCAGTGTCTCCCGTGGCTACGCCGAGGATAAAGTCAAAAGCGTCGTCCTGCGTCACAACAAACTCGAAGCCGTTGAGCTCCACGAACACGTTGGCTGCGAACCAGGATGACCTTTTGTTTCCGTCCACCATCGGGTGATTGTTGACGATGGAATCCATCAGCGCAGCGGTCTGTAGCGACAGGGTGGGATAGGCGTCGTTCCCGAACAGTGTCGTGTGGGGTCGCCCCAGCGCCGACAGCAACAGCCCTGTGTCGCGCACCACAAAGCCCACGCGGTTCAGTTGTTGAATAAAAACTTCGGGGTCTAGGGGGACGCTCACGCGTTCGCCAAGCGTTCCAGAAGCTCCTTGTCGCGAGTGAGGACCTTGTCGAACACGCGTTGCGCTTGTTCGCTCTGTCCAGTGCGCTCGAGGTGGGCCTCGATCGCTATCGTGATGATTTTCTGTTTGGACATGCCCGAGCGCTGTGCGAGCTCGCCCAGCTGGGCATCGATTTTGGGAGAGAGTCGAAGTGTCATGGCCATAGCGTAATGGTATCAACGTGATACCACTCCTGTCTAGGGATATTGGTGGATAAGTCATCACCTTGTCGGTTTGTGGACAGTTGGTGGGTGTGTTTCGTTCCGCTTCTCCCGCCAAGTAGGCGGGTAGCGTGGCGTCATGGCCAGAGCAGCTTCTTCGTCTGGTGCGAAACGCACGCCAGCATCTCAGCGCCCCGCAGCGGCGAGCGCATCCAAACGTGTCCCCAAAAACGAGGTCGTCACTCCGAAGGCAACCGGGGGACCCAGTCCACTGGTGACCGGGTGGCTGATGGTGGCGGGCTGGGCGGGAAGCCTCTTTCGTTTGCTGGGGCAAGAGGACCTCCCCAAAGAAGATCGTCGTGACGGTGTTCCCTTCGCGATCCTGCTTTTCGCGGTGGTGGGAATCATCGTGGCGTGGTTCAACGTCAACCAAGCGTGGGCTCAAACACTCGATGCCTACACCGTGGGGGGCTTCTTTGGGCGTTTAGCGTTTGCGCTTCCGGTGATCCTGATTGTGTTTGCGGGCTGGCTCTTCCGGCACCCCTCCAGTGTGTACAACAATGGCCGGGTCGGCGTGGGGCTTGCCCTTCTGTTGACCTCCGTCAGTGGCATGAGCCACTTGGCTCTCGGTCGCCCAGCCCCTGGTGAGGCAAGCTTTGCGGAGCTGGCATCAGCCGGCGGGCTACTCGGGTGGGTTGTTGCGGAGCCTTTTGTCTTCCTCGCGGCGTCCACTGTCTATCTGGCGTGGCCGGTGATGGTGATGTTCCTGGTGACGTCGGTGCTGATTATGACGAAGACACCACCGAATCGTGTGGTGGAGCGGGCACAGGATGCCTACGCCTACCTGTTTGGTGTTGACCCGAGTGAGCTGTCGCGTCAGAAGGCGAAGGATGAGGCAACTCCGGGAGTCGAATTTGGGACGCTGAGCGATCTAGGCCTCGATATGTCCAACCCCGACTCCATGCCCTGGTGGCGTCGTGGCAAGAAAGACAAAAAAGACGCTTTTGATTCGCCCTTGGTGAGTGTGGTCGACGAGGACACCGGCGAGATTGCCACCCAAGAAGATCTACTGGAGCAATTGCGCAAAGCCGAGGAAGCACTGGCGAATGCGACAAAGCCGCAGGAGCCAGAGGCTCCCTTGGCCACCGCACCCGTTGTCGACGAACCAGCGAGCGCTCCTGTGGCGATTCCCTCGAATCGTCCCTACACCTTGCCAAGCCCCTCGCTTTTGGTCCCTGGCACGCCACCGAAGTCGCGCAGTGAAGCGAACGACCAAGTGGTCGCTGCCATCACCGGTGTTTTTGAACAATTTGAGGTCAACGCGAAAGTTGTCGACTTTACCCGCGGGCCCTCCGTGACTCGTTATGAAGTAGAGCTCGGTCAAGGAACCAAGGTGGAGCGTGTGACCGCGCTGGCAAAAAACATCGCCTATGCGGTGGCCTCCAACGAGGTCAATATCCTTTCGCCCATCCCCGGTAAGTCCCTCATTGGTGTCGAGATCCCCAACTCGGACCGCGAGATTGTGAGCTTGGGGGATGTGCTCTCCTCCGCCGTCGCTACCTCAGAAATCCACCCCATGGTGATTGGTGTGGGTAAAGACGTGGAGGGCGGTTTTGTTGCCGCGAACCTCGCGAAGATGCCCCACCTCTTGGTGGCTGGTGCTACCGGAAGCGGTAAGTCGAGTTTCATCAACTCCATGATCACGTCAGTCCTGATGCGGGCAACGCCTGCGGAGGTGCGGATGGTGTTGGTGGACCCCAAGCGCGTGGAGCTCGCCGCCTACCAAGGTGTTCCCCACCTGATTACCCCCATCATCACCAACCCCAAGCGCGCCGCTGACGCTCTGCAGTGGGTCGTCAAAGAGATGGACATGCGCTATGACGACCTCGAAAGTTTCGGTTTCAAGCACGTCGATGACTTCAACCGTGCTGTTCTCGCGGACGAGGTTGAGCTCCCGATCGGGAGCGAGCGAGTGCTTCGCCCCTATCCCTATCTCCTCGTCGTGGTCGATGAGCTCGCTGACTTGATGATGGTCGCCCCGCGCGACGTCGAAGACTCGATTGTTCGCATCACCCAGTTGGCGAGGGCCTCGGGCATCCACCTGGTGGTGGCAACCCAGCGCCCCAGTGTCGACGTGGTCACCGGTCTGATCAAAGCCAATATTCCGTCCCGCCTGGCCTTTGCGGTCTCGAGCATGACCGATTCCCGAGTCATTCTGGATCAGCCTGGGGCCGACAAGCTCATTGGGCAGGGTGATGCCCTCTTCCTCCCTCAGGGCGCAGCGAAAGCTAACCGTGTCCAGGGAGCGTGGGTGTCCGAGGCAGAAATCGCCAAGGTCGTCGCCCACGTCAAGAAGCAAGCTGACCCCGAGTATCGCAATGATGTAGCCGATGCCGCCGCGGGCGGAAAAGTCATCGACTCGGACATCGGAGATGACCTCGATGTGTTGTTGCAGGCAGCGGAGCTCGTCGTGTCCACCCAGTTCGGGTCAACCTCAATGCTGCAGCGCAAACTGCGCGTGGGCTTTGCCAAGCCTGGCCGCTTGATGGACCTCCTGGAGTCACGCCAGATCGTTGGTCCCTCGGAGGGGTCCAAGGCTCGCGAGGTCTTGGTCACTGCCGAGCAACTGCCGGGAGTACTCGCTGGCCTGCGAGGAGAGAGCCCAGCACCGGCTGCAAGCGCTCCATTGGCGCCTGAGATTGCGCCAGAGGACCAGATGACCATGGAGTTGCCCAGGCAAGACCAGCCCGCTCCGAAGCCAGCCGTCGATCATTCGGTGCATTCCTCCGAGGACCCCATCGACCAGATGACACAGGGGTATCCTGAGGACGAGAGCGACTCTGATGAGGACGCGTGGAGACTGACCGGTAGGGAGTAATTGTGGGGGAGCGTCAAGAACCACAGACCCCACCCAGTGGATTCCGCGGTCGTGTCCTCGCGTCGGGGGATTCTCAAGTCTCCAACGGCAATATCGCCAACATCATCACGGTGGTGCGGATTCTTCTCGCTCCACTCTTCGTCTGGCTTGTCTTGCTGGATGGAGGAGAGCATGGGCTCTGGCGCTTTGTCGCCGCTGGCCTATTCATCGCAGCCATTGCCACCGATGGTCTTGATGGCGCCTTGGCTCGGAATCGAAACTTGGTGACCAATTCCGGGATTATTTTGGACCCGATTGCGGACAAGATTCTGATCGGTGGAGCCCTCATCGCCCTCTCTCTGGTGGCGGAGCTGCCCTGGTGGGTCGTGGTGGTGATCCTGGCCCGGGAAATCGGGATCACGCTCTTTCGCTTGGCAGTTCTCTCTAACCGGGTCATTCCCGCGTCCCGGGGTGGAAAGCTGAAGACGGTCTTGCAGGCCATCACGCTGTCCTCGTGGCTCGTTCCCTCCTGGGTTCTCCTGGGGGAGTGGGTGTTCACCCTGAACTGGGTCCTGATGGGTGGGGTCATTTTGGTGACGGTTGCGACAGGTGTGGACTACATCATCAAAGGTGTCCGAGCTCCGACGGCGTCATCGTGAGTGAGGAGGCTGCGGCGGTTATTGCCACCGCAACGAAGCTCGGGTTGACCGTCGGTTGCGCGGAGTCGTTGACCGGG
>JAIOWW010000061.1 GCA_021741925.1 Pontimonas sp.
GTTTGCACAGCGTTGCTAATCGTTGCGACAATCACAGCGCCAATCTGGTCCGGCTTGATTCCCGCCTTCTCGTTGGCCTCATTCGAGGCGCGAGCGGCAAGATCAATGGCCTGCTCAGCATCACTCGAGCGACGGCGCTCGATGATGCCGGTGCGCTGACGAATCCACTCATCCGAGGAGTCAATCGGTCCAGCGATGTCGTCATTGCTGACCACCGTGTCGCCGCGGGCGGCACCTAAGGCGAGAATACGCGTGAACTGCGCACCGTGTGATTGGGTGAGGGGACTCATGATCCGCTCACCAACTCCGCGGCGCTAGCAACATCGTCGGGGGTATTGAGTGCCACAGTGGGGACTCCCTTCAGAGCTCTCTTTGCCAATCCCACCAGTGCGCCGGCAGGGGCAAGTTCCATCATGCCTTGAATGCCATCCCTGGTGAACGATTCCATGCACAGATCCCATCGAACCGGCCTGGCAACCTGGTCGACCAAGTAGCCAAGAGTTTCCCTGTGCTCGACTCGTGACCCATCCCGGTTGGTATACAGCGGGTGGACCCCTTCACGGGTAATCACCCCTGAGGAGGCCTCCGCCAGTGCAGAGACTGCACTGTGCATATAACTCGTGTGAAAAGCGCCCGCGACTTGCAAAGGAATCACACGCGTTCCCTCCGGCGGGTTCTCCTGGAAACGAGCCAAAGCGCTTCGCTCCCCGGCGATAACAACTTGACCTGCCCCGTTATAGTTCGCGGCGTAGAGCCCCGCTTCTTCTAGCGCAGCGGCGAGGATTTCGAGATCGGCTCCGAGGACAGCGGACATTCCGGTGGGGATCTCGGCAGCTGCCGCAGCCATGGCGCGACCCCGCAGAGCAACCAATCTGACAGCGTCGTCATCGCTGATGACACCGGAGAGTGCCGCGGCAGTAAATTCACCCACAGAGTGTCCGGCAAAGGCGAGGGATGCGCCCTCGGGAAGTGCGTCCAGCAGAGCCCGCCCTGCGATGATGCCTGCGGCGACAATCAGAGGTTGTGCAACGGCGGTATCAGTGATGGTGTCTTGGTCGCTGATCGTTCCGTGCTCAATCAGGTCGAGTTCGATGAGTTCGGACCATCGAGCGAGGTTGCGCCGGTGTGAGGAGGATTCCAACCATGGTTCAAGGAATCCGGATTTTTGAGAACCTTGGCCGGGTGCTGCGATAACAAACATGGTTTCTAGTCTTCCTGGCGCATCGTTAAATCGGTTAGAGGAACATGCCCACGAGGTGACACAAACACTGTGGTGACTCTACAGTTTGGCGCTTCCTGCCGGGTTTGGTCCCTGGTTAGGCTCACTCATGGCGCCGAGAATGACGGCCAAATGGATGGTGAGAGCATCGCGAGGCACACCGGGATCCCAGTCGACAACCTCGATGACCTTTTTCAAGCGGTACCGGACAGTGTTCGGGTGGACAAAGAGTTCGCGGGCTGTTGATTCCAGAGAGTGCCCGGTCTCGAAATATGTCCAGACGGTTCCCAACAGATCCTGCGCGTGGTCACGCAGTGGTTCGTATATTCCTTGGATGAGGGCGCGACGGGCTAGCGGGTCTCCCGCGAGAGCCCGCTCTGGCAAGACATCGTCGGCCAAAAGAGGCCTGGGAGGTTCTCTTCGGCTCTTTGCCACAGAGAACCCCGCGAGAGCAGCTTTGGCACTCTTCACGGCATCAACGACCGCGGGGACAGTGGGGCCCACCACGTAGGTTCCTGGCCCAAAGGACTCATCGAGAGCAGCAGCGATATCGATGAAGGACATCACCTCGTGGGTGCTGTCCTCCTCAAGACGACGACCCACGACGACGACGAGTCGGTTGCCCTGGACTCCCACCAGTACGTCGGTGTCATGGTGTCGGGCGGTGCGACGAATCGCGTCTACATCGACCATGCGAGGGCTTGTGCCTACAATCACGCTGACCTCGCCATGCCCCGTCCACCCCAGTGCCGCGATTCTGGAGGGGAGCTCTTGGTCGTACTCGCCACTGAGGATCGAGTCCACAACAAGCGCCTCCAGGCGGGCATCCCAAAGGCCACGAGCTTCCGCAGCTCTGGCATACACGTCTGCTGCGGCAAAAGCGATGTCGCGGGAATAGTGCAGGATGCCCTCACGAAGCTCGTGGGGCGCATCCTTCAAGAAGTCCTCGACGACCTCCACAGTCACCTTGATCAGTTGCAGAGTCTGCTGAAGGCTGACCGATCGCAACAACTCCCGGGGGGCAACTCCGAACACGTCGGAGGCAATCCAAGGAGTGGAGCCAGGTGATTCATACCAACTAATGAAGGACGTGATTCCGGCTTGAGCGACCATTCCGACTGCGGATCGTCGACTGGGGGGCATGTCTTTGTACCAGGGCAGGTCTCGCTCGAGCCTGGCCAGGGTGGCACTAGCCATCTCACCGGAAATGTTGCGCAACCACGAGAGCGTCTGCTTCTTCGTCATGGCTGCACTCATGGTGTCCTCACTCGTGGGGCGACAAGACCCCTATGCTTCTCCGCCAGCGGAACCACTGGTTCCAGCAGTCACATCGAGAAGTTGATACTTCGTGATGGCCTGGTGCAGAGCATCTGGGGCCACGGCACCCTCTTTGGCGAGTTGCTGGAGAACGCGCGCTGTCACGGAGGGTCCATCAATCGCAAAGTGTCGGCGGGCTGCTGGCCTGGTGTCACTAAAACCAAACCCATCTGCACCCAACGTGAGATATGTGCCCGGCACAAACTCGCGAATTTGGTCTTGAACCGAGTGCATGAAGTCGCTCACCGCGACGATGGGCCCCTGTGCCCCCTGGAGCTTCTGGGTCACATAGGGCACCCGTGCTGGCTGGTCGGGGTGGAGGAAGTTATGGCGCTCAGCCTCGACACCGTCTCGACGGAGCTCATTCCAGGAGGTAACGGAATAGACATCGGCGCTAACACCCCAGTCGGTCGCGAGAAGCTCTTGTGCTTCGAGCGCCCACGCCATACCAACTCCGGAGGCCAGAATCGTGGTTTTGGGGCCGCCTTCGAGTTGCCCTTCCTTCAGCAGATACAGTCCCTTGAGTAAGCCCTCAACGTCGAGACCTACAGGTTCTTCAGGCTGAATAATCGGCTCGTTATAGATGGTGAGGTAATACATCACGTTGGGATCGGGGTGAGTTCCGCCATACATCCGCTCGAGACCAGCCTTGACGATGTGCGCAATCTCGTAGGAATACGCCGGGTCATAGGTCACCACAGCGGGGTTAGTCGACGCCAGAAGGGGCGAGTGGCCATCTGCGTGCTGGAGCCCTTCACCGGTCAGAGTGGTGCGACCTGCAGTCGCTCCCATGATGAAACCCCGAGCCATTTGGTCACCGGCTGCCCACATGGCGTCACCGGTGCGCTGGAAACCAAACATCGAATAGAACACGTAGATCGGAACCATCGGTTCACCGTGGGTCGCATACGAGGTTCCGGTAGCGGTGAAAGCCGCAAACGCTCCGGCCTCGTTGATTCCGGTGTGAAGAATCTGACCCTGGGGGCTTTCCTTGTAGGCGAGCAGAAGCTCGCGGTCAACCGAGGTATATCCCTGGCCGTGCGGGTTATAGATCTTGGAGCTCGGGAAGTAGGCATCCATACCGAACGTTCGCGCCTCATCGGGAATGATGGGCACAAGACGGTGACCAAAGTCTTTGTTCTTCAGAAGGTCCTTCAGCAGGCGTGCAAACGCCATCGTTGTGGCAACTTCTTGCTTTCCCGAGCCTTTACGAGCCCCGTCATAGACGTCGGCGCTGGGGAGGGAAACCTGGGTGTATTTTGATCGACGCTCGGGGAGGTAACCGCCGAGAGCTCGTCTGCGCTCGTGCATGTACTGGATGGCTTCATCGCCATCACCCGGGTGGAAGTACGGAGGCTGGTAGACATCGGCTTCGAGAGCTGAGTCCGCAACCGGAATGCGCATGTCATCCCGGAATGTCTTCAAGTTCTCCAGCGTCATCTTCTTCATCTGGTGGGTTGCGTTACGACCCTCGAAGCTTGGTCCCAGACCGTAGCCCTTCACGGTCTTCGCAAGAATCACCGTGGGTTGACCCTTGTGCTCGGTGGCGGCCTTGAACGCCGCGTAAATCTTCCGGTAGTCGTGGCCACCACGCTTGAGCTTCCAAATGTCATCATCGGAGAGGTGCTCGACCATCTTCAGAGTGCGCGGGTCGCGACCGAAGAAGTTCTCCCGGATGTAGGCGCCGCTCTCAGCTTTGTAGGTCTGGTAGTCACCGTCGGGGGTGCGGTTCATCAGGTCTCGCAGAGCACCGTCGGTGTCTGCTTGCAGCAGCGCATCCCACTCACGACCCCAGACGACCTTGATCACATTCCAGCCAGCGCCTCGGAAGAAGCTCTCGAGCTCCTGGATGATCTTTCCGTTTCCACGCACTGGCCCGTCCAGACGCTGAAGGTTGCAGTTGATGACGAAAGTCAGGTTGTCGAGATCATCGTTAGCGGCGAGTTGCAGGGCACCACGGCTCTCCACCTCGTCCATTTCGCCATCGCCCAGGAATGCCCACACGTGCTGATCGCTGGTGTCTTTGATGCCGCGGTTGTGGAGGTAACGGTTGAGCTGTGCTTGGTAGATCGCATTGATCGGGCCCAGCCCCATCGAGACGGTGGGGAACTGCCAGAACTCTGGCATCAACCTCGGGTGGGGATAGGAGGAGAGTCCACCGCTGGGGTGTGACTTCTCTTGGCGGAACCCATCGAGTTGGTCGGTGGAAAGTCGCCCCTCGAGGTACGCCCTCGCATACATACCGGGGGATGCGTGACCCTGGTAGAAAATCTGGTCGCCACCGCCCGGGTGATCGGCCCCTCGGAAGAAATGGTTGTGGCCGACCTCATAGAGAGCTGCGGAAGATGCATAGGTGGAAATGTGGCCACCGACCGCAATTCCGGGACGCTGAGCTCGGTGCACGGTGATGGCGGCGTTCCAGCGAATCCAGGCGCGGTAGCGACGCTCGATTTCTTCGTCGCCGGGGAAGTCGGGTTCGTTCTCGGGCGCAATGGTGTTGAGGTAGTCCGTGGTGGGAACCATCGGAACACCCAAGTGGAGCTCTTTGGAGCGCTTGAGCAAGCTGAGCATGATTTCCCGTGCTCGCTGGTGACCCGATTGGGCAACGACCGCGTCGAGAGATTCTCGCCATTCCGTGGTCTCGGTGGGATCCGAGTCCATCTCGTTGAACGAATAGGGATCTTGGTCGTTGACAGCCACCCTGACCTCTTCCTGTGTCTGGTAGATCGGGACATGTCACCTGGCAGGGGTTGCCTGCAGTGAGGTGAGCACCAAGTCTAGTGGGGTCGGTTTGGACCCGGTAAATGTTTCGAGCTACCGCTTGACGTGGTTTAGCATGAAGCGTTGGGCCTGTAGCTCAGTTGGTTAGAGCGCCACGTTTACACCGTGGATGTCGGGGGTTCGAGTCCCTCCGGGCCCACCAGGGATTTATCTGAACAGTGCCGCCATCAGCGCGCCAAAGATGATGACAAAGATTGCGGGCGTGACGTACTTGATGACCCAGAGCCAGCGTGCGCTCGATGCGAGGGTCGCGTCGTCAGCCACAAGCTTTTCCGCCTCGCTCGCGGTCTGAAACTGGACTAGCGCGCCAAGAATTCCCGAGGCTAGGAGGATGCCGGCTGCCGCGACCCGTACCGCAAAGTCGGTGTCGGCGAGCCCAAATTGCAACAGTGCGACGGTAGTGATGAGCAAAGCGGTGGGCGCCATTTGCGACACGACAATGGTCTTTCGAAGCTCCAGCCAGTGAGCGTGAGTCTGGGATGTCATGATGTCTCCGACGTTGGTGTGTGGGCGTCTTCAGTGTATTCCAGGGCGAAAGGCCGGTCATGCAGCGCTCCGTCCTCTGGGTTGTTCTCGCCGCAAGCCTGTGGGGCACCACGGGTACCGCCGCTTTTTTCCTCGGCCCTGACGTTTCCCCGCTGGCCATTGGGGCCGTCACTATTGGGGTGGGAGGTGTCATTCTCGCGCTGTGGGGTGGCACTGCCACGCTCCGCCTCTGGCGTGATCGACGCTCGCGAATCCTCTTAATCATTGGCGCACTCGGGACCGTTGTTTATCCCCTCGCTTTTTACTCGGGAATGGCCACCGCCGGAATTGCTCTGGGCAATGTGATCGCACTGGGGCTTGGCCCCCTTACCGCGGCGATTCTCGAATGGGTCGTTGATCGCCGACGCCCGAGCATGTCCTGGTGGATTGCCTCGGCAGCAGCGTTCGTGGGAATTGTTCTGATGTCTGGTGCCACAGTCGAGTTGGGGGGTGGTCGACCCAGCAATGTTGCAGTGGGCGTGGGTCTCGCAACCGTCGCGGGCCTCGCCTATGGTGCCTACACCTATGTCTTTGGGAAACTGGCGGATGGGGGCCACTCACCCCGCGCTGTGGCCGGGGGAGTGTTTGGCGCAGGCGCACCCGTGCTCCTGGTGGTCCTGCTGGTGACCGGAGCGCCCCTTGTTGCCACCGCTGAGCGAGTGGGCCTGGTGGCCTATCTCATCCTGGGTCCCATGGTCATCGCCTACCTGGCATTCACCGCGGCCCTTGCCACACTTCGGGCGAGCACGGTGGCGACCCTTGCGCTTCTGGAACCCGTGGTGGCGACCGCACTGGCAATCCTTATTGTGGGCGAAGTGTTAGGACCACTCGCCGTTACAGGAATTGTGTTGGTGTTAGTTTCTCTGGTCGTGTTTTCGGTCTCCAAGGGTCCCCAACTGCGCACCTAAGGTCCTATCCTTGAGGCTATGACGGACGAGCCTGTGGACGAGAGAACCCCTGAAGGTCCTCGTCGCAGAACGTATGAACCTCCGTCGGAAGAAGCGGTCTTCACCGGATCTTTCCCCGTCATCGACGACGACACTGCGTCAGGGTCCACCACCCCGCTCAATATTCCCGAGCCCCCGGTGCGCAGCACTTTGCCTGAAGCCGCAATCCTCGAGCAATTTCGGGATGGCTCAGCAGGGAGCACCACGGAG
>JAIOWW010000062.1 GCA_021741925.1 Pontimonas sp.
CTCGGCCGTAATCCGCCACAATGGACAGAGCACATACACCAACTGGCTCATTCTTAGGCTGGAGACCCTGATGGCAGCGCAAAGACACATGCTTGTCGTGGCCCACACAGGCCGAGACGACGCTTTGACCGCTGCCGTGACGGTCTGCGACCAGCTGGTCAGCGCGGGGTTAATTCCTGTCGTTGCGCCGGACCAAGCCGGGGACTTTCGTACTCATTTTCAGGGTGCCCTTCACCTTCTTGGTGAGGAGGTGGCACTTTCTGACATTGAACTCACGATAGTACTCGGGGGTGATGGCACCATCTTGGGTGCGGCGGAGCTGACACGAGGTTCTCAGGCCCCCTTGTTGGGAATCAACCACGGTCACGTAGGGTTCCTCGCAGAAAGCGAAAAAGACGATCTTGCGTGGACAGTTCAGCAGGCTTTGGCGGGGGAGTATGACGTTGAGGAGCGTCTTGCCCTCGACGTCGTAGTCTTCCGCGACGGGGCTGAGGTTTTTCGTAGCTTTGCGTTGAACGAAGCGGTGATGGAGAAGGCTTCTCGTGCTCGGATGATCGAGGTTGCGTTAGAAGTTGATGGACGTCCAATTTCTGCTTTCGGTGCAGATGGTGTGGTGATGGCCACGCCAACGGGTTCCACCGCGTATGCGTTTTCTGCCGGAGGTCCCATCGTGTGGCCCGGAGTGGAGGCATTGCTCATGGTCCCACTCTCGGCACATGCCCTTTTTGCCAGACCACTTGTGGTCGGACCTGACTCTGTGATGGCAGTGGAATTGCTTGAGCGCTCCTCAGCACAGGCTGTCCTGTGGTGTGATGGCCGACGGAGTATTGAACTCAGTCCTGGTTCGCGTGTTCAGGCATCGCGAAGTTCTGAGCCGATTCGATTGGCGAGATTACACCCGGGTCCATTCACTGATCGCTTGGTAAACAAGTTCTCCTTGCCCGTTACGGGCTGGCGCGGTCCAGGGGAGTAGCGAACCGTGATCATCGACATCACTATTTCTGATCTGGGGGTCATCTCGCAGGCAACCCTTCCACTGGGACCAGGTTTGACTGTCGTGACAGGAGAAACCGGGGCGGGAAAAACAATGGTGGTGACGGCACTGGGCTTACTCCTGGGCGCCCGGGCTGATAGTGCTCGCGTCCGATCCGGAAGCCAGTCCAGTTGGGTTGAAGGTCGTTTTTCCTTGGAGCGAAGCCCCAGCGTTCGCACACGCGCTGAAGAACTTGGCGCAGCAATTGATGAAGACGAGCTCGTTCTGTCGCGCGAAGTTCACGCCGAAGGGCGATCACGCGCGTTGGTCGGTGGTCGGAGTGCTCCTGTCTCTGCCCTCTCCGAGCTGGCCGAAGAGCTCGTCGTGATTCATGGTCAGAGCGACCAGATCAGGTTGAAATCCGAGGCGGCGCAGCGCGACGCTCTCGACCGATTCGCCGGTGACGAGCTCAAGGGGGTCCTCGCCTCGTATCAAGAGTCGTTCGCTCAGTACAGAGGCTTAGCTCACCGGCTGGAAGTATTGACGACTCAAGCCGATGAGCGGCGCCGTGAAGCTGAGGAGCTCCGCGTTGCTCTGGTGGATATCGATGCAGTAGCTCCGGAGCCAGGTGAGGATGAGGCTCTCAAGGAATCCATCACCAAGCTGTCCAACACCGAGGAGTTGCGATCAGGAATTGCTCTCGCGCAGCAGGCTCTGTCGTCAGATGAGAGCGGAATGGATTCTCTCGATGCCACAACCCTTGTGGATAGTGCGCTTCGGGCCTTGGAAAAAGTTGCCGGTTTTGACCCGTCCCTGGAGAGTGTGCGGAGCCAGCTGGCTGATGCGTCCTACCAGCTTCAAGAGGTGAGCCACGCTCTCGCAGGTTATGCAGCTGGACTGGAGTCGGGCACCGGACTTTCCCTGGAGGAAAGCCATGACCGCTTGGCCGCCATCACCGGCTTGATGAGAAAGTTCGGTCCGACGCTCGAGGATGTGCTGTCCTATTCTCATCAGGGATCGGTGAGGCTTCTCGAGCTCGACCAAGACGAGTCAACCGTTGACGCTCTGGCCTCTGACGTTGCGCAAGCGTTGGCGAGGACGACAGCTTTGGCGTCACAGTTGAGTGAATTGCGATCCGCCGCTGCGGTGCACTTGGGCGAACAGGTCACCCACGAGCTTTCTGCCCTTGCAATGCCAACAGCAAATTTTGTCGTGTCAGTGGAGAGTGGCGGCGACCCCGCCAGTCGCGGTTCTGATCAGGGGAGCCTCCTCCCCTCCGCACACCCGGGTTCGGCTCCTTTGCCACTGGGCAAAGGAGCCTCCGGCGGCGAGCTTTCTCGGGTGATGTTGGCACTCGAGGTTGTCATTGCAGGGAATGATCCTGTCCCCACGTTCGTTTTCGACGAGGTCGATGCGGGGGTGGGTGGAGCTAGCGCTCTGGAGATAGGTCGCCGCCTTGATCGTCTTGCACAGAATGCCCAAGTGATCGTCGTCACCCACTTGGCTCAGGTCGCTGCATACGCAAACAATCATCTTCTGGTGGTCAAAGGCACCGATGGGCAGGTCACCACCTCGAGCGTTGCAGTATTGGGGGGCGATGAGCGAGTTCGCGAGTTGGCGAGAATGCTGGGAGGGATGGAAGACTCTCATACTGCTCTTTCTCACGCAAAAGAGCTCTTGGAGAAAACTCATTCGGTGAGTCGTCGCTAAGACCCCCATTAAGCAGTTACTGTTGAATTCCGTGGCGGATACCTCCAGAAAGACCGAAACGGACATCACAAAACACATCTTTGTGACCGGGGGTGTTGTCTCCTCTCTGGGCAAAGGTCTCACCGCTGCGTCTCTGGGAAATCTTCTGTCGGGGCGAGGGCTTCGCGTTGTAATGCAGAAGTTGGATCCCTACCTGAACGTAGACCCGGGGACAATGAACCCTTTCCAGCACGGTGAAGTGTTTGTCACCGACGATGGGGCTGAAACGGATCTTGATATCGGTCACTATGAACGTTTCCTCGATATCAACCTTTCGCGTGCCGCGAATGTGACCACTGGCCAGGTTTACCAGGAGGTGATTGCCAAGGAGCGGCGTGGCGAGTATCTCGGCGACACGGTCCAGGTCATTCCTCACATCACCGACGAAATCAAACGCCGCATGCGTTTGCAGGCACACGAGGAACCCCGACCCGACGTCATCATTACCGAAATCGGAGGAACGGTTGGTGACATTGAGAGCCAGCCTTTCATCGAGGCCGCCCGTCAAGTCCGTCACGAGCTGGGTCGAGAGAATGTGTTCTTTGTCCATGTGTCCCTGGTGCCCTTCATGGGGGCCTCAGGAGAACAAAAGACGAAGCCCACCCAACACTCTGTGGCAACCCTCCGATCTATTGGTATTCAGCCTGATGCCCTGGTGTTGCGCAGCGACAGACCTGTCGAGAGTGCAAACCGCCGGAAAATTGCACTGATGTGTGACGTCGACGAGGCCGCGGTGATAAATGCCGTTGACGTCGGCAGCATCTATGACATTCCTTCGTTGCTGCACAGTCAAGATCTCGACGACTACATCATCGATCACCTGGGACTCGAAGCGGGAGAGATGGTCTGGGATGGTTGGAAAGACCTACTCGACGCCGTCCACCACCCACGCCACACCGTCACAATCGCGGTCGTGGGCAAATACATTGACCTTCCGGATGCCTACCTCTCTGTGAGTGAAGCGATTCGCTCCGGGGGATTCGCTCACCACACCAAGGTGGAGTTGAAATGGGTAGCTAGCGACGACTGTGAAACCAGTATCGGCGCAGAGCGGTCACTTTCCGATGTTGATGGAATTTGTGTACCTGGGGGCTTTGGAATCCGAGGCATCGAGGGAAAGCTTGGAGCCCTGCGCTACGCACGCGAGAACGGAATTCCGACACTCGGACTGTGCTTGGGCCTGCAATGCATGGTGATCGAATATGCCCGCAATAAAGCTGAGTTAGAGGGCGCATCGAGCACCGAGTTTGATCCCGATGCGAAGCACCCCGTAATTGCGACCATGGCGGAGCAGGTCGACATCGTCTCTGGTCAGGGCGACATGGGGGGCACGATGCGACTGGGCCTTTATGAGGCTGCCCTGAAGAAGGGGAGCGTTGTTCGGGGACTCTATGGCTCAGATTCCATTACAGAACGTCACCGTCATCGGTATGAGGTGAATAACTCCTATCGGGAGCAGTTGGAAACGGCGGGCTTGGTCTTCTCCGGCACATCTCCGGACAACAGCCTGGTGGAGTTTGTTGAACTCCCCGCAACAGTTCACCCGTTCTATGTCTCGACTCAGGCCCATCCAGAGCTTCGCTCGCGGCCCAACCGTGCTCACCCCTTGTTTGCGGGGTTGGTGGGTGCGGCGCTTGAGCGCCACAACTCTTCTGCACTTTTTGCGGTTACCGATCAGGCCAGCTGATGTCAGCTCGCTTCATTCCCGAAGACGAGCCGCTGTCGATTCCTGTTCTGACAACTGAGACCGTTTATGAGGGCGCGATCTGGAACGTCGTTCGCGACACCTTCCCCTATAACGATGAAGTGTTGAGTAGGGACTATGTCGACCACACCGGGGCCGTAGCGATCGTCGCAGTGAACGAGAGCGATGAGGTGATGATGATTCGCCAGTATCGACATTCGATTCGCACGATGAATTGGGAAATTCCAGCTGGGTTACTCGACATCCCGGGCGAGGACCCTTTGGTCTGCGGGAAACGTGAGTTGGCAGAGGAAGCCGATCTGGAAGCTGACCACTGGGAATTCTTGACGACCCTCAATACGACTCCCGGAGGGTCTAACGAGTTCATTCACATCTATCTGGCGACGGGGCTCCATCCGCACCTCCATGACTACGTCCGTACTGGGGAAGAAGCCGATTTGGAGATGCGTTTTGTGCCTCTACGAGATGCGGTGGAAGCCGCGGTGACAGGGAAGATTCGCAACCAGATCGCTGTCACTGCGCTGTTGGCGGCCTATGTCCACCGACAATAATTCCGCCGGATCCGGCAGCCGCAGCGAAATCGAGAGATATTTCGAGCACTATGTTCGCTACCTGACCCTTGAGCGCGGTAGATCGCAGAACACTATCGCTGCCTACTCTCGTGACCTTCGAGCGTATGTCGACTACCTCCAATCACGCGGGGTTGATACTCCAGGTCGTATTAGCGCCTCAGACGTTCAGTCCCATGTCGAGAACCTTGTGGGTGCAGCGACAACGGTGGCGAGGAAAGTTTCCAGTATCAAGAATTTCCACCGGTACTTGCTCGACGAGAAAGTCCTCACCGATGACGTCACAGCTGCACTAAACCCACCAGCTTTGCCTGCGCGCCTGCCGAAGGCCCTGAGCGTCACCGAGGTTCAATCCCTTCTCGATGCGGTTGTGGGCGATGAGCCGCCAGCGCTTCGAGACAGAGCGCTTCTCGAGTTTCTCTACGCTACCGGGGCAAGGATTTCGGAGGCCCTGGCGCTGACCGTAGACGACATTCTGGATGATGACGTGCGTTGCGCACCAGCAGTTCGCCTCACAGGGAAGGGCAACAAGCAACGGATTGTCCCGGTGGGGTCCTTCGCGAGAAGCGCTCTCGATGCATACCTCACGCGATCGAGGCCAGCGCTGGTATCCCCTCGAGGTAAAGCCACTGCCTCGGTTTTTGTGGGAAATCGTGGTGGAGCGCTGTCGAGGCAGAACGCCTGGTTGATTTTGAGGAGTGCTGCTGAGCGCGCCCACCTGACCCAAGCCTTGTCTCCTCACACGCTGCGACACTCTTTCGCGACACATGTTCTTGCGGGAGGAGCTGATATCCGTGTCGTGCAGGAGCTCTTGGGGCATTCCTCGGTCTCTACAACCCAGATTTATACGAAAGTTACCATCGACACCCTCCGTGAGGTGTATCAGAGTGCCCATCCACGCGCTCGTTAGCGCTTCGCTGTAGACTTTGGATATGGCAAAAACAGCAGTAAAGACGGGCCCTACTGGGCGCCCCGTCCGTGATTTTGCTGAGCCACCTGTACTGAAATCCCACGGTCCAGCAAGGGTTATTGCGTTGTGCAACCAAAAAGGTGGTGTGGGCAAGACCACCACCACTATCAGCTTGGGGGGCGCGCTCGCGGAGTACGGCCGGACAGTCCTGATGGTGGATTTTGACCCCCAAGGCGCGCTGTCTGCGGGTCTCGGGGTGAACACCCATGACACGACCACGATTTATGACCTGCTCATTGGCCGAGAAAAGGACGTTCGCAAGGCGATTCAGCCCACAAAAGTGGCCGGAATTCACGTTATTCCGGCCAATATAGACCTCTCCGCCGCGGAAGTTCACCTCGTTAATGAAGTGGCGAGAGAGCAGATTCTCGCTCGGGTATTGAAGCCGGTCCTGGACGACTATGACGTGGTCTTGATTGATTGCCAGCCGTCGTTGGGATTGCTCACCGTCAATGCGTTGACCGCTGCTCACGGTGTGTTGATTCCTCTAGAAACTGAGTACTTCGCACTGCGCGGAGTGGCGCTGTTGATTGACACCATCGATAAGGTCAGGGAGCGTCTCAATCCTGCGATTCGGGTTGATGGGATTGTCGCAACAATGTTTGATGCCAGGACATTGCACGCTAAAGAGGTCATGGAGCGCGTGGTCGAGGCATTTGGCGACACGGTGATGGACACTGTGATTGGAAAGACAGTGAAGTTCCCCGACGCCTCCGTCGCGGGGGTTCCGATTACCGAGTTTGCCCCCACCCACGCCAGCGCCCAGACATATCGCCAATTGGCACGAGAGCTTATTGCCCGTGGTTCCATCGCCTAGCACGCTAGACCTTCCCGAGGTGGAGGGAGTTGCGGTGGGGGATGGTTTTCAAGTTTCTCTCGCCAATTTTGATGGCCCCTTCGACCTTCTGCTGAGCTTGATCAGTAAGCGCCAGCTGGACATAACGGACGTGTCCTTGGGAGCCGTCACCGATGAGTTCCTCTCGTATGTGAAGCATTTAGAGGGCATCGCCGGGCTCGAT
>JAIOWW010000063.1 GCA_021741925.1 Pontimonas sp.
CGAACACCCGATACCCCGCGTCACGCGAGTCGAGGTTGAGAGAAGAACCCGGGTCAGTGACGATGATGATGTGGTCAATCGGGTCAAGACCCTGGTTCTGCAGCGCCGCTTCAAATGCTCGTTTCTGGGAGTCGGTCTCAACCGTTCCTCCCGACTTTGAGGACACCACGACAACAGTCCGTGACAGGTCGCGAGCCAACTCGGGCGCGATTTCGTCGGGATGAGTTGAATCAATGACTACTAAGGGGAGAGCAGCCGAGGCTGCCATCACCTCGGGGCCCAATGATGAGCCTCCCATCCCACACAGCACGACTCGGTCAATACCCCGATTCCCAAGCTCTTCGCGTAGCGCCATAACCTCTCGAGCAAGGGGTAACCAGTTAGCGGGGGCAGCAGTCCAACCGAGGCGAATGGACGCCTCAGCTTCGGCGTCGGGACCCCACAGCGTAGCGTCTCGCTCTGCCAGAGCGGCTATGAATCCCGTTTCCGCTAGTAACTGCCTGCGTTCAAGGGTTGCTTCTTCGAGAGAATCCCGAAGTGTGAGGGTGAGAGTCACTGGGACTTACCCATGGCTGAGGCCACGGTGTCCAGAAGTTCTCGCCACGACTGAACAAACTTCTCCACCCCATCAGCCTCAAGGTGATCAGTGATATCGGAGAGAGAAATCCCCAATTCTTGCAGGACGCTCATGGTTTCTCGAGCAGCATCGGAGTGCCCAGTGACGCGATCACCTTCGACCACGCCTTCAGATTCGAGCGCAAGGAGAGTCTTCTCCGGCATGGTGTTGACCACGTCGAACACGGCAAGTTCGGTGACGTAGTAAGCCGGTGGCAATGCGGGGTCTTTGACACCGGTAGACGCCCACAGTGGCCTTTGCCGGCGCATGCCCTTCGCAATCAGTGCGTGCACCCGATCGCTGGAATGTTCGACTCTGAATAACTCATACGCCAATCGGGCATTTGCCACGGCCGCTTGCGAGCGAACTGCTGCGGCGGCTTCTCCGCCATCTGCATCGAGCAGCGCATCAACGGCACTGTCGACACGGGAGACAAAGAATGATGCGACCGAGCGAATCGTCGAAATATCAATCCCGCTACTCAGAGCCTTTTCGATGCCCGCAAAGTATGCCTCGATGACCTCTGCGTAGCGCTCGAGACTGAAAATAAGAGTGACGTTGACTGAAATCCCAGTGCCAATGACCTCTGTAATTGCGGGGAGTCCCGCTTTGGTTGCAGGAATCTTGATCATCAGGTTGGGTCGGTCGACACGCGCCCAGAGTTCTTTAGCCTGAGCAATCGTGCCCGAGGTGTCGTGGGCGAGCAACGGCGAGACTTCCAGGGATACACGTCCATCCTGTCCAGAAGTGGAGTCAAACACGGGGCGAAGAACGTCGCATGCCCCCTGGATATCGGCGATCATGACCTCAAAAACGGCTTCTTCTGGGGATGCGCCAGCTCGAGCCATTCGGGCCAGGTCCGTTGCATAGGAATCACTGCCAGAGACGGCTCCAGCGAAAATGGTGGGATTACTGGTCACCCCCACGACGTGGTGGTTTTGCATCAGATTTTTCAGCGACCCTGATGTCAGCCGATCCTTCGACAAATCATCAAGCCAAATGCTGACTCCCACTTCGCTGAGGCAGGCACTGGGTGACAGTGTCATGAATCTACTTCCCTTCGAGAGCACGCGACTCGTGCGCTGCGGACACAACGGCCTGGGATGTCAGACCGAACTCCTCATAGAGCTTCTGATAATCCGCTGACGCACCAAAATGCTCGAGGGAGACAGTCCGACCCGCATCGCCCACGAAGCGGTGCCAACACTGTGCGACTCCGGCTTCAATCGAAACCCTCGCCCGCACTGATGGTGGCAGCACGCTGTCTCGATAGGCCTGATCCTGTTCGTCAAACCACTCCACGCAGGGCATAGAAACAACTCGGGTGCCAATCCCCTCCGCCTGGAGGGTGTCACGAGCGCTCAGCGCAATCGAGACCTCAGAACCAGTGGCAATCAGAATCACCGAGAGCTCACCCTCCGCTTCGGCCAACACATAGCCACCTCGGGCGGTGTGACGCGCGTGAGCCAGGGTAGACCCCGTTGCTTCGCCGTCTCCACGGCTCAATACCGGGATTCCCTGACGGGTCAAGGCAATACCTGACGGGTTATGTTGCCGTTCAATCATGGTTTTCCACGCGTACGCGGTTTCGTGGGCGTCTGCCGGTCGCACAATGTCTAGACCGGGGATTGCTCGCAATGTTGCCAGCTGTTCCACGGGTTGGTGGGTGGGACCATCCTCACCCAGACCAATGGAGTCGTGCGTCCATACGTACATCACAGGCACACGCATCAAGGCAGCAAGGCGAACGGCTGGACGCATGTAGTCGCTAAAAATGAGGAAGGTGCCACCAAAGGGGCGGGTCGGGCCGTGCAACGCAATTCCATTCAGTACCGCGCCCATTGCGTGCTCTCGAATTCCAAAGTGCAAGACCGAACCATACGGATCGGCTGACCATTCCTTGGTTGATCGACGGCTCGGGGCAAAAGAGGGCCGACCCTTGATGGTCGTGAGGTTCGAATCTGCAAGGTCAGCCGACCCTCCCCAGAGTTCGGGAAGAGCCGCTGCAAGGGCGTTGAGGACCTGCCCGGACGCGGCCCTGGTCGCCAACGTCTCGACACCCTCGAAATCCGGCAGCAACCTTTCGAGTTCGGGCAAAACGCCAGCGAGAAGGCGATCGAGGAGCGCCTTTCGCTCGGGATTCTTGTTACTCCACGCCACGAACTTCTCGTCCCAGGTTTGACGCTGCACCTTTGCCTTCTCGCGCAACCCGCGGGTGTGCTCAAGAACGTGCGGGGGAACGACGAAGCTAGCGTCGGGATCCATTCCCACTTCCGCTTTGAGTGCTCTGAGTTCATCAGCCCCCAGTGCAGATCCGTGGATTTTTCCGGTGTTCTGTTTGGTAGGGGATGGCCACCCAATGATGGTTTTCATCACAATCAATGACGGTCGCCCTGTCTCGGCCTTTGCTGCGGTGATAGCCGCGAGGAGGGAGTCAACATCCTCGGTGTAGGCATCTGCCGGACCAAAATCGACGGTCTGGACATGCCATCCGTAGGCCTCGTAGCGCTGAGCGACGTCTTCGCTGAACGCAATGTCAACGTCGTCTTCAATGGAAATCTTGTTGGCGTCATAGAGGACAACTAGATTTCCCAGCTCTTGATGCCCCGCCAGCGACGCCGCCTCCGCAGAAACACCTTCCTGCAGGTCACCATCACCGGCAATAACGAACACATGGTGATCGAAAGGGGACTCTCCAGGCGCCGTGTCAGGGTCAAACAGTCCACGCTCAAAGCGGGCCGCATAAGCAAATCCCGTGGCCGACGCAATTCCTTGACCCAGGGGGCCAGTCGTGATCTCGACGTGGTCGGTGTGGCCGTACTCCGGGTGGCCCGGCGTGAGTGACCCCCACGTGCGGAGAGCTTTGAGGTCGTCAAGCTCGAGACCCATCCCTCCCAGGAAAAGTTGCACATACTGTGTCAGCGACGAGTGCCCCGCGGACAGGATGAAGCGGTCGCGTCCAATCCAATTGGGGTCAGCCGGGTCAACTTTCATGACGTTCTGGTACAGCAGGTACGCAACCGGTGCGAGGCTGATGGCGGTCCCGGGATGTCCATGACCGGCCTTCTCCACCGCGTCGGCGGCCAAGACTCTGGCGATATTTACTGCTTCTCTATCAACTTCGCTGAAAACTGATCCCATGTGGGAGGGCCATCCTTTGGACATTGCGCTATCTGGGGCACCGATCGAGGCCCGTCAGCATCAAGTATAACGAGGGCCAATTCTGGGCTCGGGTCGTGACGCACTCAGCTCCCTGGAGGCTTTTCTCTCTAGACTGAGGAGGTCGCGTTAGCTAAAGGAACCTCTTCTCCATGACCTCGTCTCTCGGTGCATCAGTGCGTCCGCGGAGTCCGTTTGGCGTTGTTCGGGCCTATATCGCTCTCACAAAGCCTCGCGTTATTGAACTCTTACTGGTGACGACCGTCCCGGTCATGGTCCTAGCAGAGCGAGGAATACCGAACCTTTGGTTGGTTTTCGCCACGGTTATCGGAGGCGCACTCAGCGCTGGCAGTGCTAACGCATACAACATGTTCATTGACCGCGACATTGACGTCCACATGGGTCGCACCAGTGCGAGACCCCTAGTGACGGGCGAGATTTCGGGACGATCAGCTCTCATCTTCGCCTCCGTACTGGGACTGTCGTCGGTTGTCTGGCTGTGGGTCTTCACCACCCCACTCGCCGCTTCATTGTCTGTGGGGGCGATTCTTTTCTATGTCTTCGTGTACACGCTGTGGCTCAAAAGGCGGAGCGAACAAAACATCATCTGGGGTGGAATTGCCGGTTGCTTCCCGGTGTTGATCGGCTGGGCTGCGGTAACGGGGTCGTTGGACCTTGAGGCATGGATTCTGTTCTTGGTTGTGTTCTTGTGGACCCCACCCCACTATTGGCCGCTCTCCATGAAATATCGCGAGGACTACGCGCGAGTCGATGTCCCCATGCTCGCCGTCGTGCGCGAAGCACCCATCGTCGGATTGCAAGTGATTTTGTACGCGTGGGCGACCGTCGTGGCATCACTGCTCCTCATCCCGATAGCGCCGATGGGCGTGTTCTATACCCTGGTCGCTCTAGCCGCCGGAGGTTGGTTTCTCTTTGAGTCGCACCGGCTCTACCAGCGCTCGCTTCGTGGGGGAGATCTCACCCCGATGAAGGTCTTTCACTCGAGCATTAGCTATTTGACGCTGCTGTTTCTCGCGGTAGGGATTGACCCGCTCCTGCCGGTATAGATGGTTCCCGTTGGGCCAACAACGCGGTCACCACACAGGCAACGACAACCGCTGCCAGGACCATGTGGATTCCGACGGCGACAACGGGGAGACCGTTGTTGGCCTGAAAGAGACCCACAGCAATCTGAAACATGGTCACCACCAGTGAGCCGGTTATCGCACGGCGAAAACGTTGCGAACCCACACCCTGGAACCAGGCGAGAGTGGTGAGCGTGACCATCAGACCCAGGACAACATAGGAAGGCCACGCGTGAAAATGTTGGAGCAGCCACGAATCAAGACCGTTTCTGGCAGCGCCTGCGTCACCGGCGTGGGGACCAGACCCGGTCGTCATTATTCCCATGACGATGGACACTCCCAGCACTCCGAGAAGAACGCCAGATAGCGCGCGCACTGGCGCGGGGACTCCCCAATCGGCTCGCTTGCGCCCGGTGCGCACGCGGTAGAGGAGCAGCGCCGCTACTCCTACCAGCACAGCAGAGAGGAGATAGTGCAACCCCACCACGTAAGGGTTGAGGCCCATCAAGACCGTCACACCGCCGATAACGGCCTGTCCGGGGATTCCCAAACCAACACCGAGTGACAAGCGAAACAGCTCCGGACGTTCCCTGCGCATCCGGAGCACAAAAAGGAACATCGCCATGGCGATGACGATGAGCGCAAACGTCAAGAGCCGGTTGCCAAACTCGATGACCCCGTGGAAGCCCATCTCCGCAGTTGTCACGAAAGAATCCTCGGTGCATCGGGGCCAGGTAGGACACCCCAACCCGGAGCCGGTCAGCCTGACCGCACCGCCAGTTCCGATGATCAAGATTTGGCTCACGAGAGAGGCCCAGGCGGCAACGCGTACACGACGGTCAATCGCGTTCGGAAGCCATTTCCACAGGGTTTTCACGGGCTCGCCCCTTCACGAGAGAGTATCAAACGGATACACTGGACACTCACACACAAGCGCTGGTGCTTATCTGGTGGGGTTACGGCACTGTAACGAAGTAGCACCAAGTCTACGTGGCTCAGCCTGATGAGCTCCTTGGAATACGAGACCCGCCCATCGCATACAAGAGGAGGAAACGCGAATGTCTGATGTACTTCTCGACCGACCGGAGCTTGAAAGCCTGGGGAATTACGAATTCGGTTGGCACGATGCGGATTCTGCTGGAGCTCTCGCTAAGCGCGGTCTTTCCGCGGACGTTGTCCGGGAGATTTCCGCTCTGAAAAACGAGCCGGAGTGGATGCTAAAAACCCGGCTCAAAGGCCTGCAAATCTTTGGCAAGAAACCAATGCCGAACTTTGGTGCAGACCTGTCAGGCATCGATTTCGACAACATCAAATACTTCGTGCGTTCCACAGAGCGCCAGGCAACCACCTGGGAGGAGCTGCCTGAAGAGATCAAGAACACCTACGAACGTCTGGGAATTCCCGAGGCAGAGCGCTCTCGGCTGGTCGCCGGTGTTGCCGCTCAGTACGAGTCAGAAGTCGTCTACCACCAGATTCGAGAGGACCTGGAAGAGCAGGGTGTGTTGTTCCTGGACACCGACACCGCGCTGAGGGAGCACCCCGAGTTTTTCACTGAGTACTTCGGAACAGTCATTCCCTCGGGAGACAACAAGTTCGCTGCTCTGAACACCGCGGTGTGGTCCGGTGGTTCCTTCGTCTACGTGCCCCCCGGAGTTCACGTCGAGATCCCCCTCCAGGCGTACTTCCGGATCAATACGGAAAACATGGGTCAGTTTGAGAGGACCCTGATCATTGCTGACGAGGGAAGCTACGTGCACTACATCGAGGGTTGCACCGCGCCTATCTATTCCTCGGACTCACTCCACTCCGCGGTGGTCGAAATCATCGTGAAAAAGAACGCTCGCGTGCGGTACACCACGATCCAGAACTGGTCCAACAACGTCTACAACCTCGTTACCAAGCGGGCTATCGCTCACGAGGGCGCAACCATGGAGTGGATCGATGGAAACCTTGGGTCTAAAGTCACCATGAAGTACCCCTCGGTCTTTCTGGTGGGGGAGCGCGCCAAGGGGGAGACACTCTCTGTAGCGTTTGCT
>JAIOWW010000064.1 GCA_021741925.1 Pontimonas sp.
GACAAGACAGTACCACCCGGAAAGCCCTCGTCGTGCATGGGCTCGGGTCCTCAGCCGCCACGACCAGGCAGGTATCAGAGGCTCTCGCGGACACAGGATGGTCTGCCACCGCGGTTGACTTGCGCGGTCACGCACTCGCCCCCCGGGCCACCCGATATCGCATCGAAGACTTCGCAGAGGACCTGGCCTCCACCTCACCAGAATGCGGTGGGAGCTGGGACGTGGTGATCGGTCACTCCATCGGTGCCGCCAGCGCCGTCATGGCCGCCCACCGTGCGCCAACCTGGACCAACAGGCTGATCCTGTTGGACCCCGCTCTGGAACTGGGCGAGGCAACAAAGAATCAGGTGTTGGAGAACCAACGCCAGGGTCACCTCCACCAGGGGGTCGACGATATTCGCCGTGCAAATCCGCACTGGCACCCCCTGGATGTGGAGCTCAAAGTGCACGCGCACAAGCAGGCCAGTTTGTTTGCTCTCGAGCACGCAGTGTTCGATAACGACCCCTGGAATGTGACAGAGGAGACCACCTCGCTCTCCCTCCCCACGCACGTCATTGGAGCAGACCCAGCGCTTGGTTCGATGTTTTGCAACGACTATGCGAAGCGCATGGTGGACGCTAATCCTCTGATGACCTATGAGGTCATGGAAGGCGCTGGACACAGCGTCCACCGAGATAAACCCCGAGACACGATTGACGCGATTCTTCGCTACCTGGGCTAAGCCCTGACTTTCACCACACGAATAGGTGTGGTGGGCGGGCTCGGGTTATCGACCAGTCGCGCAATTTCTTCGGCGAACTTTTCCCGGATGACGTGATCAGCTCCCTCCACCTTGGTGGAGGCAACACCGCGCATTCGCTCAATCAGGCGAAGACCTGCGGGAGCCATGAAAGGGTCCCTGGTTCCCCATATCGCATCGACCGGGATTCTGACCTGGGCTAAGTCCGTCACCGCGGTTTGCTGTTCGATGCATTTCTGCAACGACAAACTCACCGCCCGCCAGTTCTTCTGCGTGACCTCCAAACCACCCTTCATCGGCACCAGCAGGGACGCAGCCCTGGCGGCAGCCTCGGTAAAAGTTCGATTGGTTCGCATGTAGTGGTGAAGCTTCCGGTAGGCCTCCATCTGGAAACGTTCCAGTGGATCCACAACGGCGCTGCCCGGCACATAGATCGGCGGGGATACAAGGATCAGGTGGGAGAACATCGACGGGTTCTGGGCAGCCAAACGCGCAGCAATCAAAGATCCGAGCGAGTGCCCGACGAGTGTGGCCCGACCAGAAACTTTGAGCGAGCGCAAGGTGCGCTCCACAGACGACACGTGCTCCTCGAGTGTGTAGGTGGCGCTGGAGGGTGCTGGTGACTCACCAAAGCCCAACAGGTCCAGAGAAACCACGCGATGGTTGTCTCGAAGGAGCGGTACCACGAGGTCAAAAGTGGCAGAAGTGGAAGCCAACCCGTGGAGCAAAATCACCGGATGCCCCACACCCTCATCATGGGCAACATGGAGCTTGGGAGCCCCGGTGCCAAAGAGGAACTCACGAATTCCCATACCCCTAGTATCGCGGTCGCGGGAGCCCTCGTGTCACATAGCAATTCGTTATCGACCGTAACCACGCCGTGACCTGTCTCGGCTCTAGGGTGATGCCATGACACTTTTGCGCGTGGCCTCCGCCTTTGCTCTGACGTCGCTTCTTGCCCTCACCGGGTGCTCGACGAGTATCGAGTCCTACGAGGAATCCAGCGTCAGCATGGGCTCCCCCGAGATCGCCTACACCGAAGACATGGCTGTTGAGATGGACATGGCGCGCGCGGAGGACAGTGCTGGATCCTTTGAGCCCGACATTATTCGAACGGGCTACCTCTCCCTGTCCGTCGACTCCCCCTCTGACACTGCCGACGACATGACGGAGATCGTCGAGGCTGCAGGTGGTCGTATCGCGTCTCGCTCGGATTACACTCCCGTGGATTATGGCCAGCCCAGTTCCTACCTGGAAGCCCGCATCCCCTACGACGTGCTGGATGCAACTGTCCAGAGCCTGCAAGAGCTCGGTGAAGTCCAAGAGGTGTCACTGAACACGGTGGATGTTTCCCTGCAAAAGGTCGATCTCGACGCAAGAATTCAAGTGCTGGAAGCCGCTATCGCTCGGCTGAACGAGCTCCTCGCGGAGGCTGCCACGACGTCAGATCTCATTTCCGTGGAGTCAGCGTTATCTGAGCGCCAAGCGGAACTGGACTCTTTGCAGTCACAGCGTGACTACCTGAGCGACCAGACCTTGTTCGCCACGCTCAGCATCTCCCTGATCACCCCCGAGAACGCGATGCCCGCTGACCCCGATGGGTTCCTGGATGGCATCGTGCGAGGCTGGGAGAGCATCCTGGCGTTCTTCGCCGGAACCATTGTCTGGGCAGGGATCCTGGTGCCGTGGCTGGGCCTCGTTGCGGTCGTTGTGTTGGTCACCCTCGTCGTGCGCCGCATCAGGCGAGGTAGGCTGAAAGGTGAGAACACAGAAGGCTGAGTGATGATAGCGATTGCGTTTCGGGGTTTGACGAAGACCTACGGAAAAGTGCCCGCAGTCGATAACTTCACCGCCGAGGTTCAGGCTGGCCGCGTCACCGGATTCTTAGGCCCCAACGGTGCCGGAAAATCCACCGCCCTGCGCTGCCTCGTAGGTCTCTCACGTCCCACCAAAGGTCGAACCAGAATTCTGGGGAAACGCTACCCCCAACTGAAGAACCCCCTGCACCACGTCGGTGCAGTCTTGGACTCCCGGGGTTTTCACCCCGGACTCACCGGTTATCAAAATCTTCGAGTGCTGGCCTCGGTCGGTGGCCTTCCTGGTTCCCGAGTGGATGAGGTGCTGGCTCAGGTCGAGTTAACCGAGGCGCGAAATAAGAGGGTCAAGGGCTACTCCTTGGGGATGAAGCAGCGGCTGTCGTTGGCGGCAGCGCTCCTGGGTGACCCCGACGTCCTCATCCTGGACGAGCCCGCGAATGGTCTCGATCCCGCCGGTATTGCCTGGTTGCGCGGTTTCATTGCCACGCAGGCACAAGCAGGCAAAACCGTCCTCGTGTCTTCTCACCAACTGGCGGAACTGGAAAACGTTGTTGATGATGTGATCATCATCAACAAAGGCAAGTTGGTGGCCTCCGGTTCACTCCACGACGTGACCGGCGATCAAACCCTCGAACAGGCTTTCCTTCGTCTTACCGGGGGTGCCCAGTCATGAGACTTCTCGCCGCAGAGTTCCGGAAACTGACGTACCAGCGGGCCATGTGGGGTTTACTCACCGCCGCAGTCCTGTTTTCCGCCTTGGGGACAGCCGCAACCCCGGTCATCTTTGATCAGAGCTCGGACGGTTTGGGCTTTGGAACACTCGAAGACCAAATGGTCGTTGACTCCGTGTATGCAAACGCCATCTCGGGATACATCTTCGCTGTGCTGGTGGGTGTGCTCATTGTGGCTGGCGAATTTCGACACGGAACTGCTGTGGCGACGTATGTCGCGGCCCCTCGTCGAGGACAGGTGTTCCTCGCCAAACTCATCGCATCGCTCGTAGCGGGTGTAGTCTTGATGATTGTGTCCACCGCGGGAGGAATTGCCGCGGGCATAATTGCGCTCGAGTTTTATCCCGAGGCGGCTGATCCCAGCGTTGACATCTTTGTGAACACGTCCCTAGCTGCCATCGTTTCTGGTGCTGTCCTGGGGGTGCTGGGTGCCTCCATTGCGGCCCTCATTCGCTCCCAAATAATTTCTCTTATCGGGGTGTTGATCTGGTTGTTCGCCATCGAACCGATCCTGTTGCTGCTCTTTCCTGACCAGGGAAAGTTCTTCCTCCAAGGGCTCATCACCGCCATCATGGCGCTCGATGTCGAATCAGAACAGTTCAATCTCAACACCGCTGACTTTGCTGATCCCCTCTCCGCAACACTTCTGCTCTTGGGCTATGCGCTGGTGTTCTCGGTGCTCTCGATGATCGTGAGTATCCGACGCGACGTGGAATAACCTTGATATATGAATTCCTCAACTGACGATCTGCGGGCGCTCGCCACAACGAGCTTGAAGAAAAAGGCTGCCTTCAAGAGCTACCTCTTTGTCTGGGGTGTGGTCAGCGCGCTACTGGTAGTGATTTGGTTCTTTGCAAGTCCTGGTGCGCTTTTCTGGCCAGGGTTCGGCATCGCCGGCATGGGCCTGGCAGCGGTGTTTATCTGGTGGGACGCCTACGGCCCGAACACCGGAATCACCGAGGCAGACATCGATGCCGAAGTCGAGCGGATGAAGAAAAAGCCCTAAGGGGTTCCCAAGACAGCGCGCAGAGTCAATACTCTGCGCAGAGATTCTGCAACTTGCTCCTCGGACACTCGTCCGTCGACCACCGCTTGCTCCATGGCGTCGAGCATGAGCGTGTATGTCTCATAGGTGGGGTCAACTGCCGGATCCACCGCCAACATGATGAGGTCATGTCCGGAGACCAGGGCTGCAACGGCAAGTGCTGCCGGGTCTTGATACTGCGCCTCTCCTGAGTTCTGGAGCATCCGCAGGTCATCGGTGATGATGACACCCTCAAACCCCAGGTCTTCACGCAGGATCCGCACCCAATCATCGGAGAGGGTGGCGGGGTCCGCACTGACCGAGGGAACCCGAATGTGACCGGTCATGACGAGTTCTGCTCCGGCAGCGATTCCCGCCTCGAAGGGCAGAGCATGAGTGGTTCTCCACTGCTCGAAGCTGATGTCAGAGCTTGGCACTACCCGGTGGGAATCGGCATAGACAAGGCCGTGCCCAGGGAAGTGCTTAAGCGTTTGGGCCACTTCGGGGACTTCAGCACTGGTGGCCACTGCCACATGTTCCGACGCAACGGCCGGGTCAGTGGAGAACGAACGGGAGTGGATGAACGCACCAGAGCCCAGGCTCACATCGGCCACCACCCCGAAGTTCACATTGGCTCCCGCACGATCGACGAGTTGTTGACGAGCCAGGAAAGCCTCGGCGGTGGCAGCAACGTCGCCGGATCCAAGAACTCGGGCACCCGGGAACTGATCTCCAGGGATTCGAGCAACAGGGTTTCCTTCTTGATCCACCGCGGTAATGAGGGGAAAGTCTGAGGACTCGTTGAGGGCAGAAATGAAGTCACGAATCGTGTAGACATCGCCTTGGAGGTTGCCGGCCAACAGCAGAAATCCCGCAGCGGGAACCCTGTCAAGGACGTCCTGCTGCACTGTGGCGTCCATCCCGGAGACGGTGACAACCATGAGACCTGCAAGCCTGGTGCGAAGATCCATGCCCGCTATGGCCTCATCGATGCGCGCCTGAACCGGATCTGTGGGCTCTGGCTCGGGTTCAGGTGTTGGGAGCTCATCCGGAAGGGGAATCGGCTCCAACTCCAGCACTATTGGTTCAGGGTTCACCGGTTTTTGTGGCATGGGGAGGGCGCAGGACGAAAGCGCCACCAGGGACCCGAGAATCGCAGCACACAGCTGCAATGTTTTTGCCCCCTGTACCCTCACTGCCGAAGGTTACCGAGCTTCATGCGGGGATTTCGGTGACTCACGGCACTGGAACAAAATCGGTACGCTTCCTACAGGGCACCTGCGCTTCAGTAGGCAAGAGAGGAATCATCGTGGTGAACACCATCATCAACCACTTTGTGGGCGGAGCAGAGTTTGTCGGGGAGTCCGATCGATTCGGGGATGTTTTCGACCCGGCCCTGGGAATTGCCACCAAATCTGTTCGTTTGGCCACCACCGGTGACCTGGATGCGGCCGTTCAGGTTGCAAAGAAGGCTTTCGAAGACTGGTCGACTATGTCGATGACCAAGCGGGTTCACATCGTCTTCAAGTTCCGCGAGCTCTTGGAAGCGAAAAAGGGTGAATTGGCCGCCATCATCACCGAAGAGCACGGCAAAGTGCTCTCCGATGCTCTCGGTGAGATTACCCGTGGTCAAGAAGTCGTCGAGTTCGCGTGTGGCCTCCCTCACCTGTTGAAGGGTGAGTTCTCCCTCAACGCCTCAACCGACGTTGACGTCTACTCCCTCAAGCAACCCCTCGGCGTCGTGGGAATCATCAGCCCGTTCAACTTCCCCGCCATGGTGCCCATGTGGTTCTTCCCCGTCGCGATTGCTGCCGGTAACACCGTCATCGTGAAGCCCAGCGAGAAAGACCCTTCAGCGTCCATGTGGATTGCCCACCTCTGGAAAGAGGCGGGGCTTCCCGATGGCGTTTTCAACGTTGTCCACGGCGACAAGGTTTCGGTGGATGCGCTTCTTGAGCACCCCGATGTCGAGTCCATCTCGTTCGTGGGCTCCACCCCGATTGCCCAATATGTCTATGAGACCGGTGCCCGCAATGGCAAGCGCGTCCAGGCTCTCGGTGGCGCGAAGAACCACATGTTGGTTCTCCCCGACGCCGACCTGGACTTGGTCGCAGACTCAGCCGTCAACGCAGGGTTTGGTTCCGCGGGTGAGCGCTGCATGGCGATTTCCGTGGTCGTGGCCGTTGACCCGATTGGTGACGAACTGGTCGCCGCGGTCAAGGAGAAGATGTCTGCCATTAAGGTCGGCGATGGCCGTCGGTCCTGTGACATGGGCCCGCTGGTCACTGAGGTTCACCGCAACAAGGTTGCCTCCTACATCGAGATTGCCGAGAGGGATGGGGCAACCATCGTCGCCGACGGGCGTAGCGTGCAGCCCGATGGTGACGCCGCTGGCTTCTGGCTCGGACCCACCCTGATCGATCACGTCCCCACCACCTCCAAGGTGTACCAGGAGGAGATTTTCGGACCCGTTCTCTCCGTGGTTCGGGTCAAGTCCTATGAGGAGGGTGTGACCCTGATCAACTCAGGAGCCTTCGGCAATGGAACGGCCATCTTCACCAACGACGGTGGTGCT
>JAIOWW010000065.1 GCA_021741925.1 Pontimonas sp.
ATGCCCCGAGCCCCGCACTGAAGGAATTCGCTTGCTGGACAACGTGGGATTCATCCGAAAAGCTTCGGACGGCGCAGACTGGGCCGAAAATTTCTTGACCCCACAGGTCGACGTCCTTCTCACATTCGACAAGGGTGGGAGGAAGGAACCAGCCTCGTTCATTGGTGTGGGAGGTTCGGGACACTGCGGAGCCTGCGGCCTCCGCGTTCGAGACCAGATCTGTCAATCGCTCCACCTGCTGAGAGTTGATCAGGGGCCCCAGCTGGGTTTTCTCGTCGCTCGGGTCACCCATCGTCAAGTCGCTCATGCGTTCCCATAGTCGACTGACGAGCTCGTCGTAATGACTTTCGTGGATGAAAACGTTGTTCGCCGCCAAACAAGAGGCGCCGTTGTTTCGGAACTTAGCAAGCATGAGTGCCTCGAGGGCGACATCGAGGTCTGCGTCCTCGCACACGATAAAAGGTGCTTGGCCCCCAAGCTCCATGGTGACTCGAGTCATCGTTCGCATTGCTCGTTCCGCAACTTTCTTACCCACGACGGTGGAGCCGGTGAACGTGATGGAACGAACGAGGGGGTGATCAATCATCGCCGTGGTGAGGGTCTCGCCATCCCCCACCAGGACGCCAATAGCCCCTGAGGGTAAGTGGGGTTCACACAACTCAGTCAATGCCAAACTTGACAGGGGTGTGAGCTCCGACGCTTTCTGAACCACCGGGCACCCGGCCGCTAGAGCCGCAGCAACCTTCCTCACGGGGATTGAGAGAGGGAAATTCCACGGACTTGCTGCCACGACAACACCCACTGGTTTCCGATTGACGAGGAATCGACGCTCGTCAGTGGTGAAAGAATCCCCTCTTTGTGTCGTGATGGCTTCAGCAAACCACTCGAAATAGCGCGCGGAGAAGGCTACTTCGCCGTGTGCCTCCTTGAGAGGTTTTCCTGACTCAGCGGTGATGAGAGGCGCAAGGGAGTCAGCGTTGTTTCGCAGGGCTTCGGCGCAGTTGCGGAGAGCCGACGCTCTTTCGCGGCCAGAGGTAGCCGCCCATGTGGCTTGCGCTGTTGCAGCCGAGTCCACCGCAGTGTTGACATCATCGGTATTTGCCCAGCCCACAACCGCAAGTTCCTTTTTGGTTGCCGGGTTGGATAAAGAGTGTGCCTCCCCCGAAATAGCGGACCCACTGATTCGGCCAGCAACCGCGGGGCCGCCAGGAGCAGGGAGAAACTGTGTGGGATGAGATTTATTCTGTGTCATTTTCTGAGTTCCTCCTGATGTACGGTCAACTGTTTGAAAGTGTCTGTGCGAAGTGTGACCCCGAGCCCTGGGCCAGTGGGAATAGTGAGCGAGCCGTCGGTCAACTCCAAAGAATGGTCGATGAGGTCCTCTCGAAGGGGGTTCTCCCTGATGTCCATTTCCATCCAGGCAACACTGGCGTTCGCCCCAGCGACCTGCAGGCTCGCGGCAATACCCACCGCACTTCCGTAGCAGTGTGGTGCGACGTTGCACTGGGTAGAAGCGGCGTGGAGCGCAACCTGGTGCGCCAGAGTGAGACCACCCGATTTGGTGAGATCGGGTTGGATGGTCTGGATTCCCCCGGAGCGCAGGTAAGAATCGAAGTCCTCCAAACCGTAGACGTTTTCCCCCGTTGCGATGGTCATGCCGGTGCGCTCGTGCAACGACTGGAGATCGTGAACTCCGTCTCCTGCGTGGGGTTCCTCCAACCACCCAATGTCGAATTTTTCTATAGCTCCACACAATGATGTGGCCTCCTCGAGCCCATACGCTTGATTTGCATCCACAAAGAGCTGTATGCCGTATCCGAGGGCCGATCGGGCTTCCTCAATGATGGCGACATCACGCTCCTGACCGAAACCGATTTTGACCTTTACTGCGAGGTAACCTGCCGCGAGAGCTGTGTCACACAGAGCCGTGACGTTGTCCGGTCCTACCCCGCTGGCGTAGGCCGGCACAGTTCGATGTTCCGTCTCACTTCCCTGCAGAAGCTGCCCACTTGATGCCGCGCTAGCTTTCCCCAGCAGATCCCAGAGAGCGATATCGACACCACTGATGGCTTGCCACATCGGTCCCGGTGCGCCCCACTGTCTCCCCACGGGCAACAGGGCTTCGGTGAGTTTTTCTTGAACGACTTCGGGGGAGGAAACATCCGCTCCCACGAGTAGAGGGCCAACACCGTCGATCATGGTGGCGAAACGCTCTTTCTCCGCCCAGGAGGGGTAGTTGATCCAGGTTTCGCCCACACCCGTAATCCCATTCGCTTCAATCTCCACCAGGCAGAGCTTTCGACTAGTCAGCCGGGAAAACGACATTTGAATCGACTGCTGAATCGGCGCGGACAACAGTGTCACCGTGAGACGGTCGACGATGAGTGGTCCGAGAGATGTCATGATCAGGCGCGGGGCAAGTCTCGATATGCAGCAAGAACCGCACTTGTGTCGCGGTGCCCAAGACCCAGGTTCATGGCGAGGGAATTGATGTGAGCGACCGTTGCCGCAATGGGAGCTGTCGTTCCGGAGGACTCAGCCAGGCTGAGAGCGAGGTTCACATCTTTTGCCAACAGTTTCAAGGAGAAGACCGGATCGTCATCTCCACTCACCATTCGTGGAGCCAGATCCAGAAAGAGTTTGGACACGGTGGCGGCTCCGGAGTTCGAAATTGTGTCGACAAACAGCGCCGGGTCAACGTGGTTGTCCTCGCAGATTGCCAGCATTTCGGCGGTGACCGCGTTGATGGCCCCAAACATCAGATTGTTCAGGAGTTTGACGACAGAGCCTGCCCCCGTGGAGCCCACACGGACAACGTTGGCGGCAACCGTCGCGAGAAGAAGCTCGGACACTTGTGAGATCTCCTGGTCCTCGCCCCCGATGACCAGTGTCCAGGTTCCGCACCCTTGGGGCCTGCCGAGCACCGGCGCGTCGAGGTAGGTAATTCCCTTCTCGGCCAGCGTCAGAGCTGCCGTGCGCGAAGTCCCAGGATCGACCGTTGAGAGGTCCACCACTGTTGTTCCACTACTCGCATTAACCAGGTGTTCGTTTACTAACTTCAGAACATCCTCGGGGAGAGGAAGGAAGAGCAGAATCACCCGGGAGGAGGTAGTCGCTTCCAACGGATTGTCTGTCACCGTTACCCCAGCTTCAGAGCTGTGAGAGCGCGAGGTCTCGCTGGGGTCATATCCCGTCACACTGAGGCCGGCTGCTAATGCTCGCTCCGCAGCTCGCCCTCCCATGACCCCGAGGCCGAAGATTGCTACATCAGTCGCATTGTGTTCTGTGGGCATTGGTGACTCCCTATCGTTGTCGTTGAGAAAAAGGATTTATGGCTGTGCGGGGAACTCTATTTTCAAACTCTCCCGAAGCCGTTGGATGTGACGACGTGCGGCCTCCTCGGCTTCGCTGGGGTTTCTGTTACTGATGTGGTGAAAAATTGAACGATGCTCGTCGAGCGCTAAGGCGATTCCCCCCGGCCCCTTGTGAGTCGTCTTCATAGCGATATCGATTTGGCTTCTCAACATGCCGAGGTTTGTGGTCAACCGTTCGTTTCCTGCAATCTCCAGAATGCTCGTGTGGAATTCGCGGTCGAGATCGAAGTGGCTCTGAATGTTTGAGTCCTTCACGGCCCGATCGTGAGCGGTCAAGATTTCTTCCAAAACTGTCAACTGTTGGGGGGTTCTGCGCAGCGTGGCCAGGCGGGCAGCGAGCCCTTCGAGAACCTCCCTCAGAAGATAAATCTCTACAAGATCATTTCCTGTCAGATCAACAACAACGGCCCCACGGTTGGCGCGTTTCACCGCGAGCCCTTCGCTGACGATTTCGGCTATTGCTTCCCGAGCAGGTGTTCTACTCACCCCCAAAAGTTTGGCAATTTCAGGAACCGACAGACGGCTTCCGGGAGGAAGTTTGTGATCGAGTATTAGCTCCCGAAGCACATACTGTGTTTGCACGGTCAGCGAATCCTGTCTCAGGGGGAGACGGACATCGGAATTCTTGATTGCATGCAACATGTAAACAACAGGATTCCGGATTACTCCTCCTCTGTCAATTGCGGTGTTGACTGGGGTGGTCGTGTGACCTCAGAAATTGGCGCCCTCCATCCCATGGTTGGCGGGGCTTCACACGTGATTTCTCGGTCACCGTTGTATCCAGATGGTGGTGGGATATTTCCGCTACTCTAAGCGAGCTCCACCAGAGGAAAGTTGATTGTGACCGAACCGTTCATTCAGGCGACGAACCTGGTCAAGACCTACACCGCCGGCAAACGAGTGGTGAAGGCTCTCGATGATTTGTCCCTCAGCGTTCCTCGCGGCACTGTCCAAGCTCTGTTGGGTCCCAATGGTGCCGGGAAAACCACCACCGTCAAGGTTCTGACCACTTTGACGAAACCGGACTCGGGTTCCGCCACGATCGGTGGAGTCAATGTCATCGAGCAACCCGATCAGGTTCGCCGGATGATCGGGGTGAGCGGTCAATATGCCGCGGTCGATGAGAACATGACCGGGTTTGAAAACCTCGACATGGTCGGCAGGCTCTATCACCTCACTCCCGAAGAGTCCCGAAAACGAGCTCGCGAACTGATTGAAATGTTTGACTTGGTGGAGGCCGGTGATCGCCCTGTCAAAGGGTTCTCCGGCGGTATGCGCAGGCGCATTGACCTTGCTGGTGCTCTCGTGGTGAACCCACCAGTGTTGTTCCTGGACGAGCCCACCACTGGTCTTGACCCGAGGAGCCGCCTGGCGCTCTGGGACGTCATCAAGCGTTTGGTTTCTGATGGCACGACCGTGTTGCTCACCACCCAATACTTGGAGGAAGCGGACCAGCTCGCTGACAACATTGCGGTCATCGATGAGGGCCGCGTCATTGCTCAGGGAACCAGCGATGAGCTGAAACTCCTCGTGGGCGGACAGCGCGTCGAGGTCACCGTTCACGATGTTGCCGATGTCGAGCGCGCGAAGGGCGTGCTTGGCCCTCACGTGACGGGCGACATTGCCACCGGTGCGGATGAGAGAACACTGGTGGGGCCCGTCGACAACGCGGCTAAGTCCCTGCAGGCGGTGCTGAAAGCTATGGCGGATGCCGGCATCGAGCTCAATGATGCTGGAATGCGCAGGCCCACTCTGGATGATGTTTTCCTGCAACTCACCGGACACAAGGCAGAGGAGGTCACCGCATGACCATGCTGACCCCGCGGGGAACCCCGCTGAGCAGATTTCTCTCCGATGGCTGGGTGACCACCAAGCGGAACTTGCTGAAAATCAAGCGCGTTCCCGACATTCTGGTGTTCACGCTGATCCAGCCGATCATGTTCGTGCTGCTCTTCACCTACGTCTATGGCGGTGTCATCGAGATCCCTGGCAGCTCTTATGCGGAGTTCTTGATGGCGGGAATTTTTGCCCAAACCGTGGTCTTTGGCTCCACCTACTCGGGGTCCGCGATGGCGCAGGATTTGAAGGATGGCATCATCGACAGGTTTAGGACCCTGCCGATGAGCCCTGCAGCAGTGCTGGTGGGTCGCACGAACGGCGACATGTTCATCAATGCAAGCTCCATGGTCGTCATGATGGTGACCGGCTTTATCGTCGGGTGGCGGATTCGATCCAGCTTCTTCGAAGCCGTTCTTGCGGTGGTGTTGCTCCTCCTGTTCGCCTACTCGTTCTCCTGGGTGATGGCCTATATCGGCATGAGCGTGAGAAGCCCAGAAATTATTAACAACGTCTCGTTCTTGGTGCTTTTCCCGCTGACCTTCATCTCCAACGCTTTTGTCCCCTCCGAGACCCTCCCCACACCCCTTCGGGTGTTTGCGGAGTGGAACCCAGTGTCGGCACTGGTTCAAGCAGCGCGGGAGCTGTTTGGGAACACGGCCCCTGGAACCCCGGTGGGGGATGCCTGGACTAGCCAGAACCCGATCCTGACGGTGTTGCTCGGCATGGCGATCATGCTGGCCATCTTTGTTCCTCTCTCGATCAGGAAGTTCCAGTCGATTAGTTCCCGGTAGTAGTTCAGGCTGCTCTCGAGTGTGGTCCATACACTGAGGCACATGCCCCGCACAGCACTGACGAAGAACGGGTTTGAGCCCAAAACCTGCACTCGCTGTGGGCTGCCGTTTGAGTGGCGCAAAAAGTGGGCGAAGAACTGGGACCAAGTCCTCTATTGCTCGGAGAAGTGTCGACGAGGAGGGGCTTCCTGATGCCCACGCTGACGCTAGTGACCTCGGTATTCCTCTCCAAAGCGGAAGCTCTCGCTGTGTTGGAGGAAGCACTGGAGGCTCCGTGGAACATCGATGACCCGAGCGATGTCACACTCCCGCTTGACCAGGGGGTTGTGTTGAGTATCGAGATCCCGAAGTTTGGGGAGGATCTCCCGCTCACCCTGGATCTTCACCACGCGGAGGAGTCAGTGCTTCGAGAGGTTGCCGCTAAGGGCACCCGCACCCTCGAGACGACTCTCGGGTGGTCAATCCACGAAATCCCTAGGGGAGAAGTCGGTTAGGTCCTCTGAAGAGGAACGTGGTCTCTCGAATACTGGATTGCTCCAGCATCAACATCATCACGCGGGCAAGCCCCATCCCGAACCCACCGTGGGGTGGGACACCGTGGCGGAAGAAGTCAAAGTAGCTCTGGAGCTCATCCAGGTGCATTCCCTTGTCCTTGGCCTGTGCCTCGAGGATGTCAATGCGGTG
>JAIOWW010000066.1 GCA_021741925.1 Pontimonas sp.
ACATCAGCGCGTTCCCGGGGTTCTTATGGTTGAGCGCGCCCTATGTGGTGGTGCGCTCGCTCAAGGCTGTCGAAGCCGGCCGTGCGGTCACAATTCCGAGCCTGCGATACAAAGCCCTGGTCGCCATTGCGGCGATTCTGCCGAAAAGAATGCACCAAGCCGGGGGTTAGGCAGAGACGAGTTCGGCGTCGTCTTTCAATGAAGCCTTCCACGCTACGAGCTTCTGGACGGTGGGGCTGGTGTCTTTCGCCAGCTCTTCCATGGCGTCCTCAGGCACGTAATAGTTGACCGCCACAAAGGCGCGAACAGTCTCGGAGGAATCCTTCGCGAGCGTACGCAGAACATCGCAGGGCGTTGTCTGGTTGCGCGCAAGGCAACTGCGTACCCCTTCGTCGGGATCCTTCGCGAGCTTTTCATACACCGACAGTGGGGCGTGGTAGGAGAGCGCAGCGCTTTCCCTGATCTTGGGATTGGGGTCTTGGGACATCGTGACAATGCGTCGCACTTTGGATTCCGTGATTTCCGGTGACAAAAACGCCGCCACGGGGTCCTCCGTCAGACCTTGGACGCGAGCTTCATCGAGCTGGGCTTTCATGGCGGTGGTATTGAACCTTATGCACGACATGGGTTTAGGGTAACTCTCTTGGCGTCACCTGCCACTGAACTGCGCGCGAGTGGCGCTGTGAAGTCCCTGATAATTCACCTTTCGCTCCTACACTGAGCCCATGGTCGATGAGCAGGTCGCAAGCTCCAAAGTTTTCACTTTGGCAAACGTCGTCAGTGTTCTGCGGCTCATGGCGATTCCCGTTTTTCTCTGGTTGGTCATCGAGGACCGTTTGCTTCCGGCGTTCATCCTCCTGGTCGTTGCTGTCCTTACCGATTTTGTTGACGGCATGATTGCTCGGCGTATGAATGAAATCACCAAGCTGGGGCAATTTCTCGACCCATTTGCCGATCGCCTCTTTATTGCAGCGACGGTGATTGCCCTTGCTATCCAGAACGTTGTGCCCTGGTGGTTTGTCATTGCCGTGATGCTCAGGGACGCTCTGCTCGGTCTCGGGGGATTGGTTATGGTCCGATTTGGGGCTGGGACTCTCCCAGTTAAGTGGTGGGGAAAGGTTGCGACCTTTGGTTTGCTTTTTGTTCTGCCACTGTTTTTGTTGAGCGTGATGGTGGGCGAACACCTCTCAGAAAGTGTGGGAGGCGTGCTCATGATGGTCGCGTGGCCTATCGCCGTCATCGCTGTCTTGCTCTACTGGGTCGTAGGTTTTTCCTACCTGTTTGACGCCATCGCGATCGCACAAAGAGCGACTCGCGAGTAGGTCATTTCTTGAGATAGGGTGAGGACGACCATCGAGGGAGTGGAATGAGCGAGACACCGAGCGGCCCGGACAGTCCAGGCGCCCCCGACCCAACACAGAAGTTCGGTCCGGAGTTCCAGCAGAAGCTGCAGGGTCTTGAATCAGGTGTCTCTCTTGAGGAACAAGAAATTATCGCTGCATTGCCCGCAGAATCGGCGTTGCTTATTGTGCGCAAAGGCCCCAACGTTGGAGCTCGTTTTCTCCTTGACCAAGATTCGACCATCGCGGGCCGACACCCTGAGGCCGACATCTTTCTTGATGATGTGACGGTATCCAGGCGTCACGCTGAATTTGTTCGTCACGGTAGTTCTTTCGAAGTCAAAGACATGGGCTCCCTCAATGGCACATACTTTGATGGCGTCCTGGTTGACCAAGCGCTCCTCCACGATGGCGCGGAAGTTCAGGTAGGAAAGTTCCGTATGACCTTCTACGCGTCACGATCTGATCGAGACGCTGGAGGTTCGGCCTCGTGAGCGCGAGTGCAGCACGTCAGTCTTCTGCTGCCAGCAGCAGACCGCAGCTTCTGTCCATTGGTCAGGTCTTGGCAAAACTGACGCCAGAGTTCTCAGACCTTTCCCCGTCCAAGCTTCGTTTCCTTGAGGACCGCGAACTCGTGTCTCCCGGCCGCACTCCCGCCGGGTACCGAACCTACTCTGCCGCTGATGTCGATCGCCTCCGCTTCGTCTTGACGGTGCAGCGTGATCACTACCTTCCGTTGCGCGTAATCAAGCAGTACCTGGACGAGCTGGATGAGGGCAAGAGTCCGGTGCTGCCTCACGCAGGTCCTGTGACCGGAAGCGTCCAGATTATTGACTCGCAGCGTTTGACTAAGCAGGAGCTTCTTGATCAGACGGGCGCGCTCGCCAGCGTCCTTGAGGGCGCAATTTCGGCGGGCTTAATTGAGCCCAAGCGGATTTATTCAGAGCACGATTCCGTGGTGTTGAAGTCGATTGTTGATGCGTCGAAGTTTGGTTTGGAACCACGCCACCTCCGCGGAATGCGCATGGCGGTGGATCGGGAGGTTGGTCTCGTGTCGCAGGCCGTCAGCGCCTCTCGTGGTGCCAGCAAGAAGATGTCAAAGGATGAGTTCCGAGACAAGGGTCGTGAACTTTCTGACATTTTGAGTACTTTGCGGCAGGTCCTTACCAGGGACGCCATCAACAAGCTAGAGTCGTAGAACTCGTTCTGGCGACACGCCAGAGCATGAGGATGGCTTCTTAGCCAGAAGAATTGCCGGTTGCGAGTATCGTGAGCGGGCACCCCTAAGGGTCAAGTTGAAGATTAAGGTTAGGTGAGAGATGGCTTCGTCAGATAACACCACTGAGCAGTACGCCAAAGATTTGCTGTTCACCGACGGCCTGCCGATCATTGAGGAAGAGCAGGGCTATCGTGGCCAGATTGCGGCGAGTGCTGCCGGAATTACTTATCGTCAGCTCGACTACTGGGCCCGCACGGCACTGGTGGAACCCACCGTGCAGAGCGCTCATGGCTCGGGATCACAGCGGCTCTATGGTTTCCGTGACATTTTGGTCTTGAAGCTCGTCAAGCGTCTTCTCGACACGGGTATTTCACTGCAGCAGATTCGCGTTGCTGTTGAACAACTTCGCGCAGCAGGCATTACCGGTCTGGCAGAAACAACCCTGATGTCCGATGGCGCCAGAGTTTACCTCTGCACCTCTAACGACGAAGTGATCGACTTGGTGAGTCGCGGTCAAGGTGTGTTTGGTATTGCCGTGGGTAAGGTTCTTCGCGAAGTGGAGTCGTCACTCGTGTCCGTGGAAGCCACGAATGCCGGGATTGATCCCCGGGACGAGCTCGCAGCGCGTCGTAATCAGCGCGCCAGCTAAACAGATTCCGGTGCCGCTAGTTGCACTGAGCGAATGACTCTGTCCAAAATGAGGTCGAAATTGAGCGCCATCTCTTCTGCGCTCTCGCCTGGCCAAACATGTAGTGGGCTGGCCGCGCCCTGTGCCTGTTGAAGGGCGGCCCTTTCGGGCAATTCAGGCTGCAGCACGAGTGCACCAAACATCTGCTTGAGTTCATCAATCCGATACTGGTGCTCAATGGACTGCGGGCGCACCCGGTTGACGATGACGCCCAGAGGTTGGAGCCGAGGTGAGACACCTCGGCGTAGCTCGTCCACAGCTCGGAACGCTCTCTGGGTAGCGGCGACAGAGAACAACCCGGGTTCGGTGACCACGGCAACACGGTCGCTTGCTGTCCACGCCATCCGAGTAAGACCATTGAGCGAGGGCGGGCAATCAATCAGCACAATGTCGTAGTCATCTTCGACAGCTGCCAAGATCTCTTCCAAGCGCCAAATTTCTCGTTTAGTTAGGGCGGGGGAGTCAAACGCCATAGCTGAGGGTGAGCCCAAGAGAACGTCGACAGTTCCCTTATGGCTCCTCGTCCAGCCGCTGGGAACGATGGCGTTCTTCACCTGGGACGACCGTGGCGAAGCAAGAAGGTGCGAAATATTGAGGTGGCGCCCCACAATGACATCCATGCCAGTCGACGCATCGGATTGCGGATCCATATCGACCACAAGAGTCTTCAAACCCCGGGCGAAAGCGGCTGAGGCAAGACCAAGCGTCACGGTGGTCTTTCCCACACCACCTTTGAGAGAACTCAGACTGATTACGCGCATTGGGGCTAGCTTAGCCTTGGCTAGGCTTATGGCGGGGGACGGCAGATGACGATGTGTCGCGGGTCCGCAGGAAGGTAGCGTCAATGGTCAGCAAGATTCTTGTGGCGAATCGCGGAGAGATTGCGATTCGTGCTTTTCGGGCAGCCGTCGAATTAGGCCTGAAAACTGTTGCTGTCTATCCGTTTGAGGACCGTTTCTCCTTGCACCGCATGAAAGCGGATGAGGCCTATCAAATCGGCGAACCGGGGCATCCTCTGCGCGCGTATCTCACGATTGATGAGATCATGCGGGTTGCGAAACTGTCCGGTGCCGATGCAATTTATCCCGGTTACGGCTTCCTCAGCGAAAACCCCGATCTGGCGCGGGCATGTGAAGAAGCCGGAATTGTTTTTGTTGGCCCTCCTGCCTCTGTGTTGGAAATGGCGGGGAACAAGGTAACGGCGAAGGAATATGCCATCAAGGCAGGAGTTCCTGTGCTGGCTTCCAGCGAGGCAACTACCGATCTTGATGCACTTGAGGCGGCAGCGCACGACATTGGTTTCCCCATCTTCGCCAAGGCGGTGGCCGGCGGCGGCGGTCGTGGGATGCGCAGGGTCGACAAACCAGAGGACCTCCGGTCTGCGCTTGAGGCGGCAATGCGAGAGGCGGAGACAGCCTTCGGCGATGGCCGAATGTTTGTCGAACAAGCAGTAGTTCGACCGCGACATATTGAGGTCCAAATAATGGCGGACAAACAGGGCACGACGTTGCACCTGTTTGAGCGGGATTGCTCAGTCCAGCGGCGCCACCAAAAGGTCATTGAGATTGCCCCTGCTCCCAACCTCGATGACTCTATTCGGCAGGCAATTCTGCGGGACGCAATCGCTTTTGCCCAGTCCATTGGCTACGAGAATGCCGGCACAGTGGAGTTCCTGGTTGATACTGCGGGGGAGCGCGCCGGGCAGCACGTCTTTATCGAAATGAACCCCCGCATCCAGGTGGAGCACACCGTGACGGAAGAGGTGACCGACGTCGATCTCGTCAACACTCAGATTCGGGTTGCCTCCGGTGAATCGCTGGAATCCATGGGGCTGTTTCAAGAGTCGATTGTGTTGCGGGGTTTTGCGATGCAGTGCCGAATTACTACCGAAGATCCGGCGGCCGATTTCCGACCCGACACGGGAAAAATCACAACGTATCGTTCACCGGGAGGGGCGGGCATTCGACTCGACGGTGGGACGGTGAACCAGGGTGCCCAAATTTCTCCCTACTTCGATTCGATGTTGGCGAAGATGACGACCCGGGGCCGAACATTTGAGACTGCTGTCTCTCGCGCTAGGAGGGGTCTTGCGGAGTTTCGAATCAGGGGAGTCTCGACCAATATCCCCTTCCTCCAGGCCGTAGTCGATGACGAAGCATTCCTCGCGGGCGATGTCTCCACATCCTTTATCGATGAGCGGCCCCACCTGGTGCGATCACGCTCAAGTAAAGACCGAGGCACCAAGCTCTTGACCTGGATTGCGGACGTCAGCGTCAATAAACCCCACGGAGATGCTCCGTCCGTCGTTGACCCTGTGGTCAAGCTGCCCGAATTCGCTTCCAGTACACCGCCGGCCGGATCAAAACAACGCCTGATGGAGTTGGGCCCCGAGGGATTCGCTAAGGATCTTCGCGCCTCGCGTGCGCTCGCCGTCACAGAAACAACTTTCCGTGACGCCCACCAATCACTCCTTGCCACCAGAGTCAGAACAAAGGACCTCATCGAGGTTCTGCCCGCGGTGGCGGCAACGACTCCAGAACTCTTCTCTGTCGAGGCATGGGGAGGGGCAACCTACGATGTTGCCCTGAGATTCCTGGGAGAAGACCCCTGGGAGCGCCTCCACGCTGTCCGAGAAGGACTGCCCAACGTGTGTATCCAAATGCTTCTGCGTGGCCGAAACACAGTCGGATATACCCCTTATCCCACCCAGGTGACGGACGCCTTTGTTCAGGAGGCCACAGCAGTAGGTGTGGACATTTTCCGCATTTTTGATGCACTCAATGACGTCACAAATATGCGCCCCGCAATTGATGCAGTCCTCGAGACCGGCACCGCGGTAGCTGAAGTGGGCTTGTGCTACTCGGGGAACTTGCTCGATCCCGGAGAAGATTTGTACACGCTCGACTATTACCTGCGACTGGCAGAAGAGATGGTCGACGCAGGTGCCCACATTCTGGCCATCAAGGACATGGCCGGTTTGTTGCGTGCGGGCGCTGCCACCCGCCTGGTCAGCGCGCTGCGTGAGCGATTCGATACCCCGGTTCATTTGCACACCCACGACACAGCCGGTGGGCAATTAGCGACACTCTTGGCGGCGAGCGCTGCTGGCGTTGACGCTGTTGACACGGCGAACGCTGCCATGGCAGGAACGACGAGCCAGCCGTCGCTTTCCTCTCTGGTGGCAGCTCTGGAAAACACGGAGCGAGACACCGGACTCAGCCTCAGCGCCGTCGCAGCACTAGAGCCGTATTGGGAAGCGGTCCGGAAAACTTATCTCCCCTTTGAGTCGGGGCTCCCGGGCCCCCCCGGCCGGGTGTACCACCATGAGATCCCGGGGGGGCAGCTCTCGAACCTGCGCCAGCAGGCTATTGCTCTGGGCCTTGCTGATCGCTTTGAAGACATCGAGGATTGGTACG
>JAIOWW010000067.1 GCA_021741925.1 Pontimonas sp.
CTCGACTGGTTCGAGTACGCACCTCCCGGATCACAGAACATCAACTTTGATGAGTCTGCCGGCGTGGTGGGTCAGGGTTCCGTAGCTCAGCAGATGTTCTGGTACACAGTGTTCACCAGAGCAACTATTGGCTCACCCGCTATGAGCGACGAAAACGGCGAAGCCGTATGGCGTATGGCTCCTAGCCCCCACGGTTCGTACTGGCAGGAAGGCCACAAGCTCGGCTACCAGGATGCAGGTGCATGGACATTCATGAACCACGCAGATCCTGACAAGCGTGACGCTGCATGGCTCTACGCTCAGTTCGTAGTCTCTAAGACTGTGGACGTGGCGAAGTCGATTGAGGGATTGACGTTCATTCGTGACACGACAATCAACCACGACTTCTTCACCGAGAACGCCTCTGCGTACGGTGGGTTGGTCGAGTTCTACCGGTCACCTGACCGCGTGAACTGGACCCCCACGGGTACCAACGTTCCCGACTACCCCTCGATGTCTGCACTGTGGTGGCAGGCAATCGGCTCCGCTGCTGCAGGTGAACTGACAGCCCAAGAAGCCATGGACCAGCTTGCCTCAGGGCAGGATGAGATCATGGAGCGTCTTGAGGCTTCAGGAATCCACAGCGAATGTGGTGTGAAGCTGAACGAGGAGCGCGACGCACAGTACTGGCTTGACCAGCCTGGCGCGCCGTACCCCAAGCTGGCTAACGAGAAGCCCGCCGCTGAGACTGTCCCCTACGACGAACTGGTCGCAGGATGGCAGCGCGGTGAGTCTTACCTCGACTAGCGAGTAAGCACCAATGAGCGTGTGGCCGGGGTGGAAACGCCCCGGCCACACTGCTCTTTCCTAAAGGAGGAAACGATGGACGACGTCTCGAGCTCGCGAATGGCGCTCCCGGATGGAAACACCATGCCATCGCTCGGACTTGGCGTCTACAAAGTTCCTAACGATGACGTGGCCCCTCTGGTTCACGAGGCACTTCGTGCCGGTTACAGGCTTATCGACACCGCGAGCATGTATGGCAACGAAGAGGGCGTCGGTGACGCTCTGTTAGCCACCGATGTCCCCCGTGAAGAGATCACAGTAGCGACCAAGTTCTGGATGGATGATCTGGGATACGAGAAGACTCTCGCCGCGGCCAAGCGCAGTCTTGCCGCTCTGCGCCTCGAGTACCTCGACCTCTACTTGATTCACTGGCCAGCTCCGCAAAGGGATCTCTATATGGAGTCCTGGAGAGCCATGGAGAAGCTCAAAGACGATGGACTGGTCCGATCAATTGGGGTGTGTAACTTCCACGCCGAACACCTCGAACGCGTCATGGACAACTCAGACAAAATTCCGGTAATCAACCAGGTGGAATTGCACCCGTGGCTGACCCAAGAGCCATTGAAGGCTTTTCACGACCGGCACGGCATCGTCACCCAAGCGTGGTCCCCCCTAGCTCGGGGCCAAATTCTTGAGGACTCCACCGTCGTGTCCCTTGCCAGCGAGTATGGCGTGAGCGTCGCCCAACTCGTCATTCGATGGCACCTCCAGCGAGGTGTTTCCGTGATCCCGAAGTCCCTGTCGCCAGCGCGAATCCGCAGCAATGCGGAGGTCTTCGGGTTCCATGTTGAAGCGGAACATATGGCAGTCATCACGGCGCTAAATAGGGATTACCGAACGGGAGTGGATCCTAACGACCGCAACTAGGGCTACGGGTATGGAATATTCTGGCCGGCGTCTGAGTTATTCCCCTCTAGGGAGGTTCTGATGAGTGAGTGGAATTACACCAAGTGCGCAAAGCCGTTTTCCAGTGTTGATGAGGCGCGTGAGTACATGATCTCGCGGGGTTTTGAGGGACAGATACTCGCCCGAAGCAATGGCGGCTACACCGCAGTGTGTCCGACCTATCCGGAGGGTTTTTATCCTGATGCGATTCCGGTGGAAACGGTGACGGGAACAGCGCCCCAGACACTGCCTGTTATTCAGCCTGCAGAAGCGTGTTGCGACTAAAGACCCAGCAGTTTGTCGGTATCCCCGTAGACCTCCATGGCGCCCACCTGTGCAACGGTGTCGAGGACTACGTGGCCGCCTGGGTCGGTGTGGATGAGGTGAATGACGGCGTTAAGGGTCTCTTCCACCCGTTGATGCATGGCCTCTCTCACAGGGGCATGCAGTGCACCGCCTCCGGTCCGCTCGGCATCGATAGTGAGGGTCCCATCTGGACCCGAGAGCTCCCAATGGACATGGGTATCCGTGATGTCTAGACGCCGCTCGGTGGTTCGGTTGTAAGTGGTGAAACGATGGAGCCGCCCCGAGTGGTAGAGGCCAGCAATAAAACCCCTAAAGGCCCCACCCATCCACGGGATGATAGCCACTGAGCCGATGAACGACGCCTCTGGTGCCCCGTCAAGATGATTAGAGTGCAGCCAGACATACCCTTCGGGGAATGCTTTCCCCCAGTCCTTCTCAATGTACCCACGACCCCCACTGAAAACTGTCGGGGCGCCCTCCACGGACAGGGAGCCGCCCAGGCCGTGCCCGAAGGAAACAATTCCGTGGAAGCACTCCATGAACGGAACGAGGCCGTACCACCCCATAATTCCTGGTTCCCGCAACGTCACGGGCCACGGGTTGAGGGGTGTGGTGAACTCTATGTCACCCGTCAGCTGGGGCAGATTGAGTGTCACCCCGTGCGAGGAGAAATGGTTGTCTCCGACGGAGACAGAAAACTCAGTGCTACTAGCCGCAAACTCGTCGACATCGAACCGGTGGTACCAGGATCGTCCGCTCGCGCCATCCAACACTTGCACGAAGGCTTCACGAGTGTGGCCGTCGAGGCCGAGGAAAACCCCGGGAATGACAGCCCAGCGTTGCGCGAGATTCGCTGAAACTAATTTGATGTACCAACCCTCAAAAAACTTTGTCCTCACCCCAGCTCCGTGGAACGCTTCGGGGTTCTTCACTCCTCGGAAATAGTCCACTGGGCTTCGCATGCCCCGAGGTTATCGCACAGGTGGCGCTCCTCTTCCGGTCCTACCCAGCATGGAGGCGTACTCTGGAGGCAATGACCGACACAGCAGACCCGATTGATCGCATCCTTGCCCAGGAGAGCGAACCTGGGGCAAACGTCCGAGTATTTGGTGGCGCCATCGGGGTGCCTCGATCTCCCTTGCGCGATGTCACCACCGGAGATATGGACTTGGAGGAGCGCCAAGCGCTGCGCCGTGTCAGCGGTCTGTCCACTGAGCTCGAGGACGTCAGTGAAGTTGAGTACCGGGAACTTCGCCTCGAAAAAGTCGTCCTCATTGGTGTCTACTCGGAGGGCACGGCTATCGATGCGGAGAATTCCCTCAAAGAACTTGCAGCACTGTGTGAAACTGCTGGTGCAGAGGTCCTAGACGGTGTCATCCAACGACTCCCGCATCCTGACCCTTCCACCTATTTGGGTAAAGGGAAGGCCATGGAGCTTGCTCAGCTAGTCGCTGAGGTCAGGGCGGACACGGTGGTGGCTGACACCGAACTCGCACCTTCTCAGCGCAGGGCACTCGAGGATGTCGTCAAGGTGAAGGTTATTGACAGAACTGCAGTGATTCTGGATATTTTCTCCCAACACGCCAAGACCCGCGAAGGTAAAGCGCAGGTGGAGCTCGCGCAACTGCAATACCTGCTCCCACGCCTTCGAGGTTGGGGTGAGTCCATGAGCCGGCAAGCCGGTGGTCAAGTGGGTGGTGCGGGAGCTGGCATGGGAAGCCGTGGACCGGGTGAAACCAAGATTGAGTTAGATCGTCGTCGCATCTACACCCGGATGGCACGACTTCGGGCTCAGATCAAGTCTTTCGGGCCATCCAGGGGGACTAAACGCGCCAACCGGCGACGCACCGGTATCCCCAGTGTGGCAATTGCTGGGTATACCAATGCCGGTAAGTCCTCCCTTCTGAATCGGATTACCGGGGCGGGGGTGCTGGTGGAGGATGCCTTGTTTGCAACGCTCGATGCCACCGTGCGCAAAGCGAAGACCCCGAGTGGCCGAGCATTCACCCTGACTGACACGGTCGGCTTTGTTCGGCAGTTGCCCCATGAATTGGTGGAAGCGTTTCGCTCAACCCTCGAAGAGGTTGCCGGAGCTGACCTGATCATCCATGTTGTGGATGCCACTCACCCGGACCCTGGAGCGCAACTGCACACTGTTCGCGATGTCATCGCCGATGTGGGAGCGCGCGATATCCCCGAGATTGTGGTCTTTAACAAGGTTGACATGGTCAGCCCTGGCACCACCATGATGCTCCGGGGCCTCGAACCGGGTTCACTGTTTGTCTCCGCGGCGACAGGGGAGGGGGTCGCAATCCTCCTGGACGAAATTGATAGGAAACTACCCGGCCCCAGCATTCCGGTGCGAGCCCTCATCCCTTTCGAGCGCGGAGATCTCGTCGCCCTGCTACACGACGAAGCGATCGTCCACTCGAGTCAGTATCAGGAGGAGGGGACCCTAGTTGAGGCGCTAGTGGAACAACGCCACCTTGACAGGATTTCGCCGTTCCTCGTGGCAACAACGCCACAGGCTTAGTCCAGCAGCGAGTTGCCCGCCAGGTAGGCGGCGCCGACGATACCTGCATTGTTGAACAGTGCGGCTGGCTTGAGGGGTGTTGAAATATCAATCAGCGGGAAGAATTCCTCGTGTTGCGTGGAAATACCGCCACCGATGATGAACAAATCCGGGCTGAAAATTCGCTCAACATGACGCAAATAGCGGGTCAACCGGAGGGACCAGGCTGCAAAATCGAGGCCCTCCCGTTCTCTGGCTGCGTTGGAGGCGCGTTGTTCTGAGTCGAATCCATCGAGTTCCAAGTGACCTAGCTCGGTATTGGGCACCAGCGTCCCATCCAGGAGGAATGCGCTGCCAATGCCGGTGCCCAGAGTCAGCATGATTGTGAGTCCCGGTGCGCCGACGGCGGCTCCGAACTGGGCTTCGGCCACGCCAGCAGCATCGGCGTCATTGACAAAGTGAATATCTCGATTCAAGGTGTGGGCAAATGTCTCTGCGGCGGGAAAATCTATCCAGTCCGCAGATACATTGGCCGCCGAGCGGGTGACCCCGTGGGTGACCACTGCCGGAAAGCACACGCCCGTGTGATCCTCGGGACTTCCCCCTAGATCCGAGAGGATGTGCTCGACAACATCGAGCACATCGCCAGGGTGTCCTCCCTCTGGGGTCGGGTATTTCACTCTCTCGGAAATCAGCTCACCGGAAGTCAGATCAACCCGGGCACCTTTGATTCCCGTGCCTCCGATGTCGATTCCAATAGCGGTGGTCATGGCAGCGGGAGAATTTCCGCACCAGACTCGGTGACGACGAGAGTGTGCTCGAACTGCGCCGACAAAGACTTGTCTTTGGTGGTGACCGTCCACCCGTCACCCCACATGTCCCAGTGGATACTGCCCAAGGTCAGCATGGGCTCGATGGTGAAGACCATTCCGGGGACCATGAGCTGGTCAAAGAGGGGCGCCGCGTCGTAGTGCGGGATGATGAGGCCTGAATGGAACGACGATCCGACACCGTGTCCCGTGAAGTCCCTCACCACTCCATAACCAAATCGGGTGGCGTATGCCTCAATGGCTTTGCCAATCACGTTGATTTGGCGTCCAGGCGCGACCGCTTTGATACCACGCCGGAGTGCTTCTTCGGTGCGCTCCACCAACAGTGTCGCCGCTTCGGAGGCCTCACCGACCACGAAAGTTTTGTTGAGATCTCCGTGCATCCCGTCTTTGAAAGCCGTGATGTCGATATTGACAATGTCACCCTCGTTGATGACGGTGTTATCGGGGATGCCATGGCAGATCACTTCATTCAACGAGGTGCAGCATGACTTGGGGTAACCACGGTAACCCAGCGTTGAAGGATAAGCGCCGTGGGAGACCACGTAATCGTGCGCGATAGCGTCCAAATGGTCGGTCGTGACCCCTGGAGCGACTGCAGCACCGGCGGCCTCAAGGGCGCCAGCTGCGATTTTTCCCGCTGCCCGGATGAGTTCTATCTCTTCCGAGCTGTAAACGTCATCGCCCTCGTGTTCGCGGGGTGATTGTCTCCCCACGTAGTGGGGTGCGACGATAGAGGACGGGACGCTTCTGGTGGGTCCCAGAGTCCCTGGAATGAGAAGTCCAGCAGCGTCTCGAGGCACCTCACCAGTCTAAACAAGGGGAGAGCGATGGCCGACCAAGAACAGTGGTGGTACAACCACAAGACAGGCGAGGTGGAGCAGGGCCGGGTCTCCTTGGGCCTACACCGAGATGGGCCATTCCCCACTCGAGAGGAAGCGCTCCGAGCTCCGGACATTGCGCGTGAGCGATCCCGAGCGTGGGAAGAAGACGAGAAGGAGACTTAGTCTTCTTGGAAGCTGTGTTCTGGGCCGGGGAAGGCGCCAGCGTTAATGTCTGCAATCCAATGTGAGACAGCTCCATGAAGGTCTTTCTCGAGTGACGCGTACTGCTTCACAAACTTGGGGACTCGTGCGGTGGAGAGACCGGCAAGGTCCGTCCACACCAGAATCTGGCCATCCGTGTGCGCGCCTGCCCCAATTCCGATGGTCGGAATCCGCAATGCCGCAGATACTTCTTGTGCCACCTCCTCGGGCACCATTTCGATGACCACAGCAAAGGCTCCCGCC
>JAIOWW010000068.1 GCA_021741925.1 Pontimonas sp.
AGGGGGGACTTGAACCCCCACGCCCTAATACGGGCACTAGCACCTCAAGCTAGCGCGTCTGCCATTCCGCCACCCGCGCGCACACCATGTCATTTACACAACACGACGCGACCGAGACACGACATTACCACTAAAGTCCGCCGGGCATCAGGCCCATGCCTTAGCGTTAGAGGATGGGCTTACTGGACGCACTGATACTGGGGCTAATCCAGGGTCTCACAGAGTTCCTTCCCATCTCTTCCAGCGCTCACCTGCGTATCGCGGGTGAATTCCTGCCCTCGGCAACAGACCCCGGAGCAACCTTCACCGCCATCACGCAAATCGGCACTGAGCTGGCGGTCTTGGTCTATTTCGCTAAGGACATTGGGCGCATTCTGCAGGGTTGGTTCCGCTCCCTCGGTAAGGGTCGAGCCTGGTGGTCTAAGGCCTCCGCTGAAGATCGATCTCACGCCCGCATGGGGTGGCTCATCATTGTGGGGACACTCCCCATTGTTGCGGTGGGCTACACCGCGCAGGACTACATCCGGGGGGCATTCCGTTCCCTCTGGCTCGTCGCCACCGTGCTCATTGTGTTCGGACTGATTTTGGCCGCGGCTGATTGGTGGGGGCGAAAAACTCGCGATCTCACAGCTCTCACTGTTCCTCACGGTCTGCTCTACGGGGTGGCCCAAACACTTGCCCTCATACCCGGTGTCTCACGCTCGGGTGCCACCATCGCCATGGGTCGGACACTCGGATATGACCGAGTGTCGGCGACGAGGTATTCGTTCTTGCTGGCCATACCGGCGGTGTTGGGCAGTGGCTTCTACGAACTCAACACCGCACTCACCCGCCCCGAGCTGGCCGGACCCTTTAGCTTGTTCGAAATAACCGTGGCCACCATCGTCGCCTTTGGTGTTGCCCTTGCCGTCATTGCCTGGCTGATGCGCTACATCGCCACGAGAAGCTTTCTACCCTTTGTGATCTACCGAGTGACGCTCGGAACAGCTCTCCTGATTGCTCTAGGAACCGGGGTTATTGACCCACTATGACTCGGTGGAGCCAGGCCGATCGGGACGGCTTTGCAGGTATTTCTCGAACTCCTCGGCAATAGCGTCACCCGATGCCTCTGGGGCATCTGCCGTGTCGCGAGCTTGCTCGAGCTGATCGATGTAGGCGGTCATGTCATCGTCCTCAGCGGCAAGCGCGTCAATACCTTCTTCCCACCGCAGCGCTTCCACCTCGAGAGCTTCGCGGTCGGTGTCAATCCCGGTCATCTCCTCGAGTTTCTCCAACAGCGCGAGGGTTGCCTTGGGTGAGGGTGAGGTGTGGACGTAATGGGGGACATGCGCCCACAGGTGAAGTGAGGGGATGCCCACTTCGGCCGCAGCGAGAGACAGGACCGTGAGAACACCTACCGGACCCTCGTACGAGGACTTCTCAATATCAAAGTGTTCACGAATGTCGTGATCATCACTGGTCGCAGTCACCCTGACAGGCCTGGAGTGGGGTACGTCAGCGAGCATGGCGCCGAGGAAGACAATTGTCTCGATGCCGTGGGTGAGGGCAAGGTCGACCATGGTGGAGGAGAAGGAGCGCCAGAGGCGCGAAGGTTCTTGCCCCACCAACACGTAAGGGGTCTCCTCATCACCAGGCTCTGGCACGTAGAGGGTGACATCTGGCCAGTTGAGGAACCGGGTTCCATCGCTGGCGTGCTCGACAAGTGGCCTGGTCAACTGAAAGTCAAAGTACTCTTCAGGGTCAATCTGAGAGAGCACCACGTGAACGCGCTGGTCGAGAAGAGTTTGGGCTGCCGTCGTGGCAGAGTCACCCGCATCATTCCAGCCTTCGAACGCGACAATAAGCAGTTTGCTCGGGTCGCTCATGGGGCTTTGAGACATGCAACCTCCGGTGATGTGGCACCAGCCTACCCCTCCTAGGGCGCCGAGTAGACTTCCTCGATATGGACCACATGCAAGCGGCGCTGTTCGATATGGATGGAACCATTATTGATTCTGAGCCGTATTGGATGACCGCGGAGCGGGAATTGGTCGAAAGTTTCGGCGGAACCTGGAGCGAAGAGCAGGGCTATGCGCTGGTGGGTAGCGGCCTGTGGAACTCGGCGTCTCTGCTCAAAGCAGCAGGCGTTGATCTGGAGCTAGATGACATCGTGCATCGCCTCAGCGACAGGGTTCTCACCCAAATAGAGGAAGCCGTTCCGTGGCGCCCCGGTGTCCGTGAGCTGTTCCAAGGGCTTCTCGAGGCAGATATTCCCTGTGCGCTAGTGACGATGTCGCTGCGCAAGAACGCGGTAGCCCTCGCTCATGCCATGGAGAAAGAGTTGGGTCAGCCCGTGTTTCGGGCAATTGTCGCCGGCGATGACGTTGAGGCCCCCAAACCTAACCCGGAGGCATACCTGAAGGGTGCCAGCGCCCTCGGGGTGGATATTCAGGCCACAGTGGCGCTGGAAGATTCTGCCTTTGGAGCAGCGAGTGCATTTTCCGCGGGAGCCGTCACGATTGGAATCCCGCTACACGTGGGTATTCCGCATAACTCAGTCCACGAAATGTGGTCATCCCTCGAGGGCAAAACGGTCGATGATCTCGCAACTGTGTGGCGGACCCATCGTCGACAGGATGCTTCCTGATGGTTCGTCGGGGAGCCCTTCAGGCGGGGGATCATGTTCAGTTGCGGGGTCCCAAAGGAATTTTGCACACCATCACCCTCGAGGCAGGGGGTAGTTTCCACACCCACAAGGGTCAAATCTTTCACGATGACCTGATCGGCCACCCTGAAGGGTCAGTGGTCACCACCGACCGTGACGTCGCCTATCTGGCGCTTCGCCCGATGCTCTCCGACTTTGTCCTCTCGATGGCTCGCGGAGCCGCCATCATTTATCCCAAAGATGCTGCCCAGATTGTCTCCTTGGCTGATATCCAACCCGGCCACCGGGTCATGGAAGCGGGTGTGGGATCAGGCGCGCTGAGCATGTCGATCCTGCGAGCTGTGGGGGAGCAGGGATCGCTGATCTCCCTCGAGCGCCGTGACGAGTTTGCCGACATTGCCCGGGCTAATGCCGAAGCCTTCTTCGGACACGCTCTGGGGAATTGGAGCACCGAGGTGGGGGATTTCCAGGACCTCGCCACCGCGCACCCGGAAGCAAGCATCGACCGGGTTGTGCTGGACATGCTTGCCCCGTGGGAGTGCATCGATGCGGTTCGCCATGTCCTGATTCCCGGTGGTGTGCTGGCGATCTATGTCGCCACAGTGACGCAGCTCTCGCGCGTGGTCGAGGCGGTGCGAAGCTCAGGAGGGTTCACCAATCCCGAATCTCTCGAGGTTCTTCTTCGCCCGTGGCATGTCGAAGGTCTTGCTGTTCGACCCGAGCACCGGATGATTGGGCACACCGGGTTCTTGATGACCGCGCGCGCGCTGGCACCGGGAGTGGTACTTCCCGAGACAAAACGGCGGGTGGCAAAGCCTGAATACTCTGATGAGGACGTGGAGGCGTGGACCCCGGGTGCTACTGGTCAGCGCCACGCCAGCGACAAAAAGATTCGCAAGACGGTGCGCCAAGCTCAGCAGCGTGCCCAGAAGTCAGCGAGAGAAATTCCCTAAGTTTCGCGTCGATAGACTGGAGCCATGCCTCAGCTCTCCCTTCTCGGTGTCCTTGGAATCTCTGCTCTCGTCGTCACCGCTGGGAGCGCTCTAGCGCTCGGTGCTATCCAGGTCGCCGAAAACGAAAGCGCCTGCGAACTTCCCTATCAGAGCGGAAATGCCTCCAGTTTGGTGACAACCGCCAAGGGTGACTCTGGTCAACCTGAAGTATCGTTCCCAACCCCCCTGATCACTCCGGAGCGTCAGGTCAGCATTGTGCACGAGGGAGAGGGCGAACCCGCTCGAGCCGGTGGCTATGTTGATTTCGACGTGAGCGTGTTTGTCGGCAGTGACGAGATGTATCTCACGGGATCCAGCTACAACCCGATGAACCCGGTGCGTCGACCTGTGGATCCGGAGGCCCCCGATTTCTTTGCCGAAGTACTCGAATGCCAAAAACCCGGCGCCCAGGTTGTGGTGACTGCCGCCCTGGCGGACATCTTTGGGCCTATTGACGAGGATGACTATCTGCAGAATTCGTCCACGGTTGTTGCGGTCATCGATGTACACAACACCTACCCCGGTCGAGCTGATGGATCAGCACGCCTCCCGCAATCAGGAATGCCAACCATCACGCAGGCACCGACCGGTCATCACGGTTTCAGCTTCCCTAACGCTCCCATTCCTGAGGACCTTCGGGTGTCGGTGTTGAAGATGGGTGATGGCGAAACCATCGCCCGAGGTGATTTTGTCGCCGCCCATTTCACTGGGGTGGTGTGGAACACCCGCGAAGTGTTCATCTCCAGTTTTGATCAGGGCGTCCCCCTGGGCATCATCGCTGAAGATCAAACAACATCGGCTTCTGGAGAGGGCCTGATTCCAGGCCTCGCCGAGGCTCTCATCGGACAAACTGTGGGCTCCCAGGTCCTGGTTTCGGTTCCGCCGGAGCTTGGTTACCGACAAGAAAACCTCCCACCCGGTGTGGGGGAGAACCAGACCGTAGTATTCGTGTTCGACATTCTGGGCGTGAGTAACTAGAGCGAGTCTTTTTCTCGAGGCTTATGATGAGCCCGTGAGCACAGGGTCTCCGAGCGTCAATCCCGAGGACAGGCTTTTTCACCTGATTCTCGCTCTTATGGCGACCCGCTCCGGTTTGACCAAGGAGCACATTCTCTCCACTGTTCGCGGCTATCGGGAGGACACCGAGTCGGGAATGGCTCGGGAAAGCCTCGAGCGCAGGTTCGAGCGCGACAAAGATGCTCTGCGCGAATTGGGGATTCCGCTGGAGGCCACGATCCCGCCCGAGGACGATGGCAACAATAAGAACACTCTGTATCGAATCCCCAAAGGCGATTATGACCTCCCCGAGGGTGTCGAGTTCACCGGGCGCGATATTGCGCTGCTGAACCTTGCGGCGACACTGTGGCGGGAGGGAACGCTCTCCAAAGAGGCACACATCGCTACGCGGAAGTTGCAGTCCTTTGGCGTCAGCATCGACGAGCCGCTCCTGGGTTTTGCCCCTCTGATCAGCACCAGGGATCCCGCTCTGAAGGCACTACGGGATGCTCTCGAGCGGGGGGTGCAAGTCGAGTTTGAGTACCTCAAACCGGGCGAGAATGTGGCCTCCAGACGACAGGTGTCGCCACTCGCTTTGGTTAACCACGAAGGGCGCTGGCACCTCTACAGTCACGAGACGTCAAGCAACCAGAACAAGACATTTCTTTTGCGCCGCATCGTCTCCTCAGTGGATGCCCTGGCAGAACCAGCCCTACCCGGTGCGGACGCTGTGGCCGAGGAAGCACTTGCGGATTTGACGCATCTGTACGAAAACCAGGTCGCCACCCTCGTCGTTACCCCAGATTCTGATGCGTGGAGTGCTCTCTCGCAGCGACGCGGAACTCAGATTGGTGAGGGTGAACTGAGGGTGCACTACACCGATGTCAACATCTTTGCCGGAGAACTGAGCTCATTTGGTGACGATGTGATGGTGCTCAAGCCCGGAGAGCTCCGCGATCGAGTGGTTGATCACCTGAGAAAGTTGGTGAGCCAGCATGGCTAAGTCCAACCCCAGGCCGACCACGTCGGATAACCTCCTCATGCTTCTCGCTCTAGTTCCCTTCGTGCTCGATCGGAAGGAAGTGAGTGTGGGCGAAGCGGCCGAGCACTTCGGCCGAAGCGAAAGTGACATTGTCCGCGCTGTGGAGCTCATTGCCTGTGCGGGGATTCCCGGCGAGAACGAGGCATACTCCCACCTCGACTTGTTCGACATCGATTGGGACCTTTTTGAGAGTGAACAAAAAATCACTCTGTGGAACACGGTGGCATTAGATAACAAACCCCGCTTTAGCGCCCGGGAAGCGACCGCCCTCCTCGCAGGTTTGCAGTACCTTGCCTCTCACCCGGCTTACTCATCACGTGCTGACTTGGAAGAGGTCATGGCAAAGCTTCGCGCAGGAAGTGGCGCCTCTGGGCCACCTCGTATTGCCGTGGGGGCGACTGCCGTTGCCGAGCATGTCAGCGTGCTCAACGACGCCATCACCGCTCGCAGGAGTATCACAGCGGTGTATCACAACAAGCGTGGCGAGACCGGTGAGCGAACCCTGGACCCCTTGCTACTGGAGTCTCGGGACGCGATCTGGTACGTCAGGGCTTGGTGTCATACCCGGCAAGCGCTTCGCACCTTCCGGGTGGACTACATGGAGTCTGTCGAGCTCACCTCACACCCTCACGCCGATCATTCCTCGATCATCGACGACATCTCCTCGGAGCTCTTTGATCCTTCTCCCAGCGATGTGGTCGTCACCATCGAATGCCCTGCCAGAGCGCTCCCGATCATTGCGGATTATTTGCCTCGTGGTTTCACTCCACCGCCCGGCGGGGACAGCGTGGTTGTCGATATTCCTTTTGCGCATTACGGGTCCCTCACCCACTTTGTGGGAGCTCACCCTGATCTTGTGAGAGTGGTGGCCCCAGCCTCCGCGAAAGAGGCCGTTCAGAGCTTCGCCCGGAATGCTCTGTCCCGCTACGCCCAGGGTTCCTAATCTCCCCGGTGCTACACTTTTGC
>JAIOWW010000001.1 GCA_021741925.1 Pontimonas sp.
ACTCTGAGGCTGGTTGTTGAGTCTACTAGTCTGGTCTCGTGCTTCTCTCAGACCGCCATATTCGCAGCGAACTCGACTCCGGCCGGATTGGCTTAGATCCGCTAGACCTGGACATGGTTCAGCCCTCCAGCGTTGATGTTCGTTTGGACCGTTTCTTCCGCCTCTTTGATAACCACAAGTATCAACACATCGACCCCGCGATGGACCAGCCTGATCTCACTCGTTTAGTTGAGGTGGACGCCACTGAGGCATTTGTGCTTCACCCGGGTGAGTTCGTCCTGGGCGCCACTTTTGAGGTGGTGAGCTTGCCGGATGATGTGGCGGCTCGCCTTGAGGGGAAAAGCTCGCTGGGGCGCCTAGGTTTGCTCACCCACTCCACCGCTGGCTTCATTGACCCAGGTTTCTCTGGTCACGTCACCTTGGAGCTCTCGAATGTGGCAACGCTCCCCATTACGTTGTGGCCGGGGATGAAGATAGGGCAGTTGTGTTTCTTCCGCCTCACTTCCCCGGCGGAGCACCCCTACGGTTCAGAGAAGTACGGCAGTCGCTACCAGGGCCAGCGGGGTCCCACCGCGTCACGCTCGTTTAGGAACTTTCACCGCACGGACGTCTCAAAGCCATAAGGCTCACTCCACTGCTCCATCTGGTCAACAAGCCAGGGGCTAAAAGCGAAGGGGGTTTTCTGGACCGAGCTATGGAGAGCGGCGGGGTCGACCCATTGCCACTCGCACACTTCCTCCCCCAAGGGAGACGGGTCAGTCGTGGTGCGGGCAACGAAAACCGGGCATATCTCGTTCTCCACAATTCCTGAGGCATCCACAGCCCGGTACCGAAAGTCGGGGAGCGCTTCGGTGATGTCCCGAAGTTCAAGACCCAACTCATGCTCGGCTCTGCGACGAATAGCGTCCTCCATGGATTCGCCAGGGCCAGGGTGGCCGCAGGCCGAGTTCGTCCACACCCCTGGCCAGGTTTTCTTGGAGAGCGCTCTCCTGGTGATGAGAACCTGTCCCCCAGCGTTGAAGATATGGCAGGAGAAGGCCAAATGAAGAGGCGTGTCCGTGGTGTGAACGGTGGCTTTGTCGGCTGTGCCAATTTCGGCACCGTCCTCGTTCAAGAGGATGACTAGCTCGGAGGTTTTCATCGTCTACTCGCGCTACTGTGCAAGGGTAATAACTTGTGGTTGTCGGCAACGTGCGACCAGCACAGCCTAGCCAATAGGCACGGAAATATCCCTCGGGAAGGACCCCACTGTGGCGGTTGAGTTAGACACCCGGATTGATCTTTACACTCGGGTAGCCCAGGAGACCTCCCAGGGAGTCATCAAGCGCTACTCCACCTCCTTTGGACTTGCCTCCAGGCTGTTGGAGCCTCGGGTGCGAACCCACATCGGCAATTTCTACGCACTTGTTCGACTGGCCGATGAAATAGTTGATGGTGTTGCTGCCGAAGCGGGTGTTCCCACCGCCGAGGCGGGTGCCATGCTTGACGCCCTCGAAGCTGACACTGAGCGGGCACTCCAGGTCGGCTACAGCACCAACTTGATTGTGCACGCCTTTGCGAGCTCGGCTCGACAAGTGGGCGTTACCGCCGAGCTCACTCGTCCGTTTTTCCATTCCATGCGCATGGATCTCACACAGACCGAACACACGCCCGAGACCTTTGACGAGTATGTCTACGGATCAGCAGAAGTGGTGGGCTTGATGTGCTTGGAAGCCTTCCTGGAGGGCCGAGAGGTGCCAGAGACTGATCGTGAGGTCATGGTCAAGGGCGCTCGGGCCTTGGGTGCCGCCTTCCAGAAGGTCAATTTTTTGAGAGACCTTGGTGCCGATGTCCAAGCACTGGGACGGAGTTATTTCCCCGGAGTCTCCGTTGAGCACTTGAACGAGGAGACAAAGCACCGCCTTCTGGAGGACATTGACCGCGACCTTGCCGACTCGGCCGCGGCCCTGCCGTTGTTGCCCTCAAATGCCAGGCGCGCTGTGTCGCTCGCCCACGTTCTGTTTGAGGCTTTGGGGGAGCGCATCCGGAAGACTCCTGCTACCGTTCTCCAAACTTCACGGATTAGTGTTCCTGACGTGACGAAAGCAGTTCTTGCGCTGCGCGTTCTCGCTGGTTACGTTCCCTCCGCACCTCGAAGTGTGAGAAAGGCTCCCCGTGTCTAAATCCGTTGTCGTCGTTGGTGGTGGGATCGGCGGAATTGCCACCGCTGGCTTGTTAGCTCGTGATGGGTATCAGGTGACCCTTGTTGAGGCGCACGCCCGCTTGGGTGGTCGAGCCGGTTTGTGGGAGAAAGACGGTTTCCGTTTTGACACTGGACCGTCGTGGTACCTGATGCCCGAGGTTTTTGATCACTGGTACAAACTGATGGGTACTTCAGCTGATGAACACCTGAAGCTCACCAAACTGGACCCCGGTTACCGCGTCTACTTTGAGCCTCAGGGTGGCTCGAAGGCCGAGATTATCGATGTTCGCGCCAGTCGTGAGGACAATCTCGCACTCCTGGAGGCCATTGAGCCCGGCTCCCGGGCCACCATGGAAAAGTACCTGGACTCGGCACGAGAAACCTACGAGATTGCCAAAGAGTACTTCTTGTATACGTCGTTCCAGAGTTTGCGGACTCTGTTGGTTCCCGCGGTCTTGAAGCGCGTTGGGACATTGTTCCGCCTGCTGACGACCCCCATCATGACGTTCGCGAAGCGTCACACAAAGAACCCCAAAATCCAACAACTCTTGGGGTATCCGGCGGTGTTCTTGGGCTCCTCCCCCTACATTGCGCCCAGCATGTTTCACCTGATGTCCTACCTCGATCTCGAAGATGGGGTTCTTTACGCCGAGGGTGGGTTCACTCGAGTGATCGATTCGATGCGCACCGTGATCGAAGATCACGGCGTCACCGTGCTCACCCAAGCCCGGGTTTCTGCCATCACCACGGAAAAAAGATCAGGCAAGGCTCACGCGACTGGCGTGACCTATGAGGATTCCCACGGTGTTGCTCACACCATCGAGGCTGACTTTGTGGTGTCGACGACGGATCTTCACCACAGCGAGACGAAACTTCTTCCCGCGGAGCTCCAGACTTACCCGCAGTCTTACTGGGACAAGAAGATTGCTGGACCCAGTGCCGTCCTCCTCTATCTCGGCGTGAAGGGTGAGGTTCCCGAATTGCTCCACCACACTCTGTTCTTCACGGAGGACTGGGAGGACAACTTCTCGAAGATTTTTGCGGATAAGCCCACGGTCCCGAACCCGGCGTCTCTCTACGTCTGCAAGCCCAGCGCCACAGATAGCGGCGTGGCACCCAAGGGTGACACCAACATTTTCGTCTTAGTTCCCATGCCAGCCGATGTGGGCTTGGGTCGCGGTGGGCTAGACGGCTCGGGCGATGAAGCCGTTGAGGCGATTGCTGATCGCGCCATTGAGCAGATCTCCCAGTGGAGCGGTGCGAGCGATCTGGCGGAGCGGATTGTGGTGCGGCGAAGCGTGGGACCTGCGGACTTTCAGGCCGACCTGAACGCCTGGATGGGCACTGCCTTGGGACCTGCTCACACACTGATGCAGAGTGCTTTGTTCCGTTCAGGCAATGTCTCCAAGAAGGTGCAAGGCCTCTACTTTGCCGGGAGCTCCACCATTCCTGGCATTGGGCTTCCGATGTGTTTGATTAGCGCCGAGGTGTTGGTCAAGAGGGTGCGCGGCGATGTCTCTACCGCACCACTTCCCGAGCCGTTGATGCCGGTGTCCTAGGAGGCGTTGTGTCCTTTCTCTACCTTGTGGCCTTGCTGGCATCAGTGGTGGGGATTGGCTTGTTGGACTTTCGACACAAGCTGGCGTTCTTCGGTGACGCCGTCTTTCGCTCCGCGCTGATTATTGCGGTGTCGGTGGCGTTCTTCCTGGTGTGGGATGTGGCGGGTATTGCCACGGGAGTGTTCTTCCGAGGCTCGGGCTCCTGGATGACCGGTGTCCTGCTGGGCCCTGAGCTTCCCCTGGAGGAACTCTTCTTTCTGATGGTGCTCACATACTCGACCTTGGTCTCCTACCTGTGGGCCAAGAAGGCGCTCGAGGCAAGGCGGAGCGCATGACCTACTGGTTGATCAATATTCCCTTCCTCCTGGCAGCAGCGCTGGTGCTGGGTGCGGCACTGGGTCGAGGCGTGGCTCCACGCGCACTTCCCTGGGTGGTATCGACTGCCGTCATGATGACCCTGACGGCGGTGTTTGATAACGCCATCATTGGAACGGGACTTGTCGCCTACGACTCAGAGTTGCTCAGTGGAGTGATGATCGGGCTGGCACCGATTGAGGACTTTGCCTATACGGTGGCGGCTCTGATGATGATTCCAGCCCTCTGGCACCTGCTGGAGCCGCGAAGCCCGGAGCGCTCGTGAGCTCACTGAGAACCCTTGTCGTGAGCTCGCGCCCGCTGAGCTGGGTCAACACAGCGTTCCCGTTTGGGTTGACCTATTACCTCTATGTGGAGGATTTTGATGTGCTCTTTCTTGTGGGGAGTGTCTTCTTCCTGATTCCCTACAACGTCTTGATGTATGGGATTAACGATGTCTTTGATTATGAGTCGGATCTTCGAAATCCGCGCAAGGGTGGCGTCGAGGGGGCTCTCCTTCCCCCCGAGCTGCACCGACCCATGCTGTTGGTCTCGACCATCCTCCCCCTACCCTTCCTGATCCCCCTGATTCTCTGGGGATCGCTTCCCTCAACCGGCGTGCTCGCTCTCTCGCTGTTCTTCGTGGTGGCCTATTCGGCGAAGAATTTCCGGTTCAAAGAGGTGCCTTTTGTGGATTCGATGACCTCGAGCCTCCACTTCGTAATGCCGGCCGTCTATGCGATGACGCTGGTGGGGGTAGAGCTCACTCCTTTAGCCCTCACCCTGCTGGGGTCCTTCTTCTTTTGGGGGATGGCGTCCCACGCCTTTGGTGCTGTGCAGGATGTGGTCGCTGATCGAGAGGCCGGTGTGGGATCGATTGCCACCGTTATTGGAGCCAAAGGTACGGTGCGCTTTGCTATCGTCCTCTATTTAGTCGCCGGCCTCGTCTTGTTGGCCACCCCGTGGCCACTGCCCCTGATTGCGCCTGTTGCGCTGCTCTACGTGGGCGCCCTCGGACCGTGGTGGTCAGTCAGTGACGAGGAGGCATGGCGAGCTAATCGAAGTTGGAAGTGGTTCCTGGGACTGAACTTTGTTGCAGGTGCGGTGGTCGTGCTGGTGCTCTTTGAGTGGTGGCAGGTTACGTCGTAGAGCGTGCGGGGGCCTTCACGAAGAGCAACATGATTCCGCCTGCGAGGAGCACGAGCGCAATACCGAGCAGCCCGTAGAGCGTTTGGCTTCCCGATAGTGCGATGAAAACACCCCAGGCCAGTGACGCCATCCAGCCCGCAGCACGGCCCGTCGTGGCATAGAGGCCAAAGACCTCACCTTCTTTGCCCGCGGGCGTGACGCGTGCCAGGAACGAGCGTGAGGCTGCCTGAGCGGGTCCCACAAACATCGCCAAGAGCAATCCAGCGACCCAGAACATGGGGATTCCCAGGTCGACAAGGAAGAACACGGCCAACGTGCAGGCGACGAGCCCGAAGACCGAGATAACAATCACGTTCTTGGGCCCAAAGCGATCGTCGAGCCGGCCAGCGAAGATGGTCGAGATTCCCGCAACCAGGTTCAGGGCAATACCAAAGACCACAAGGTCGGTGAAGGTGAATCCGAAGACGATGCTGGCGATGACGGAACCAAAAACGAATACCGCGGACAAGCCATCGCGATAGACGGCACTAGCAAGAAGGAACCAGAACGTGGCGCGTGCCTCACGGAAGAGGCGCGCCACGCTACGACCCAGCTCCACATAACTGCGCCAGAAGCCCACTTTCTCGGCAACCGTGAGCTTGGGCGGCTCGGGAACGTTGAGAAATATGGGAATCACGAAAATGATGGTCCAGATAGCGGACCCCAGAGCGACCAGTTGGAACGTTGAGGCAACCTCGCCATCCAGCACACCCCCCAGGATCAGCCCGACGACCAGGGCGAGGGCCAGAATGCCGCCGAGGTACCCAAACCCCCAGCCCAACCCTGACACTTTGCCCACTGTTTTAGGAGTCGAGATGGAGACCAGCAGGGCGTTGTAGTTCACGCCGGCTATCTCGCCAAAAATACTTCCGACTGCAATGAGTGCGACGCCGATCCAGAACCATTCCGCTCCGGGTTGAACAGAGGCGAGACCTAGCTGGGACACGATGAGGAGAATCGTGAACAGCAGCAACTGAAACTTTTGACGACCGGTTCGATCAGCCCGTTGCCCCAAAACGGGAGCCAGTAGCGCAATGAGGAGACCAGCGGCAGTGATGCCGTACCCAAGATTGCTGGCGAGCTGTCCCAGTGCAGCGTCCTCACCGGCGGTTCCGACAACAGCGGGATCGACAAAGAAGGTACTAGTGAGGTAACTGGGGACCCAGACGAAGGTCAGGAGGACTGTATTGAAGGGCTGAGTGGCCCAGTCCCAAAAGGCCCAGGACCATACGCGTTTACGAGGAATGGTTTTTCCTTCGTTTTCCGCGAGCCCTACAACGGGTAAAGCATCGGTAGCGGTCAGGTATGAGGGGGTGCCGCGCTCGGGCGAACCGTCATTGGTCATGACAAAACCGTAGTGCCCCCAGGGAAATTTTGGGTAAATGGGGCCCCACAAAATTGATTAACGGACAATCTGAGTCACACCGACTCAGATTTTTTGGCAAAAACTTGACATAAGGCGACTCATATTGCAAAATTGAGTCACACCGACTCAGATTCGGCACCATGACAGACAGTGAAGGAGCAGGCCAGATGGCACGCGCAGTAGGAATTGACTTGGGAACCACCAACTCGGTGGTGTCCGCACTCGAGGGTGGCGAGCCCACCGTCATTGCTAACGCTGAGGGTCTTCGCACAACCCCCTCCGTCGTGGCATACACGAAAGACGGAGAAATCCTTGTCGGAGAAACCGCCAAGCGTCAGGCAGTCACCAACGTGGAACGGACTATCTCGTCGGTGAAGCGTCACATGGGTACTGACTGGACCATGGAGGTCGATGACAAGAAGTACACTCCGCAGGAAATTTCCTCTCGGATTTTGGCGAAGCTCAAGCGCGACGCTGAGCAGTACCTCGTCGAATCTGTCACCGATGCGGTTATTACCGTTCCGGCGTACTTCAACGACGCCGAGCGTCAGGCCACCAAAGAAGCCGGCGAGATCGCCGGACTCAACGTTCTGCGCATCATCAACGAACCGACCGCCGCTGCCCTCGCCTACGGTTTGGATAAGGGTAAAGAGGACGAGTTGATCCTCGTATTCGACCTCGGTGGAGGAACCTTTGACGTGAGCCTGCTTGAGGTGGGTAAGGACGACGAGTTCTCCACCATCCAGGTTCGTGCCACCGCCGGTGACAACCGACTCGGTGGAGATGACTGGGACGAGCGCATCGTGGAGTACTTGGCCACCAGGTTCAAAGAGACCACCGGTGTCGACGTCTCCAACGACAAAATTGCGAAGCAGCGACTCAAGGAAGCAGCTGAGCAGGCCAAGAAGGAGCTCTCGACCTCGTCGAGCACGCAAATCCAGCTCCCCTACCTGTCGCTCACGGAGAGTGGCCCCGCCAACCTGGACGAGTCCCTGACTCGTGCCAAGTTTGAAGAGCTCACCAAGGACCTTCTGGAGCGCACCAAGCAGCCCTTCAACGACGTGATCAAAGAGGCGGGCGTCAAGCTCTCCGAAATTTCCCACGTCGTGCTGGTCGGTGGTTCCACCAGGATGCCGGCCGTGACCGCTCTGGTAACGGAGCTCACCGGTGGCCAGGAGCCCAACAAGAGCGTCAACCCGGATGAGGTTGTTGCGGTGGGTGCTGCCCTGCAAGCTGGTGTGTTGATGGGGGAGCGCAAAGACGTTCTGCTCATCGATGTCACTCCGCTGAGCCTCGGAATCGAGACCAAGGGTGGAATCATGACCAAACTCATTGAGCGCAACACCGCCATCCCGACCAAGCGAAGCGAAACCTTCACGACGGCAGATGACAACCAGCCCTCGGTGTCCATCCAGGTATTCCAGGGAGAGCGTGAGTTCACTCGACACAACAAGCCATTGGGAACCTTCGAGCTCACCGGTATCGCACCGGCTCCTCGGGGTGTCCCACAGGTGGAGGTCACCTTCGACATTGACGCTAACGGCATCGTTCACGTGTCCGCCAAGGACAAGGGAACGGGCAAGGAGCAGTCGATGACGATCACCGGTGGATCCTCGTTGCCTAAGGAAGACATTGAGCGCATGGTTCGAGAAGCTGAAGAGCACGCTGCTGAAGACAAGAAGCGTCGCGAAGCTGCTGAGGAGCGCAACCAGGCCGAACAGCTCGTGTACTCCGTCGAGAAGATTCTCAAGGAGAACGACGAGAAGTTGCCCGAGGACGTCAAGTCCGAAGTGCAGGCTGACGTAGATGCTCTCAAGTCCGCATTGGCAGGCGAGGATGACGAAGCGGTGAAGAAGGCTGTTGAAGCACTCTCCACCAGCCAGACCAAACTCGGTGAGGCGCTATACCAGGCCGAACCCGATGCGAGTGCTGCTGAGGGTGAGCAGTCGAGTGATTCCGGCGACGACGAGGACATCGTTGACGCTGAGGTTGTGGACGACGACACCGACGACAAGAAGTAGGCCTCATGGCACGCGAGAGCACACCTCAGCCCGAGAGGGAAGAGGAACCCCAGGAGCCACTCTTCACGGATAAGCGTCGCATCGACCCAGAAACCGGAGATGTCCGTCCTGAGGCAGCCACTGCTACCTCGGACGAACTCTCTGAGGACGATGTAGCCCTGCTTCAGGAAGCGGAGCGAGACCTGGTGGCGGAATACCGTGACCGAGCGGCACGCGCCGAGGCTGAGTTGCAGAATTTTCGTACTCGAGTGGAGCGTGATCGACAAGCAAATCGCGAGATGGTGATTGCCGAAGTGATTCGGTCTTTGCTTCCCGTGATGGATGATTTGGATCGCGCCGAAGCACACGGTGATTTGACCGGGACGCCTTTGGAGTTGGTCGCACAGAAATTGCGCTCCAGCTTTGAGCGTTACGACGTCAAGCCCGTAGGTGAAGTGGGGGAGGCCTTTGATCCTGCCCACCACGAGGCAATGGTGCGTATTCCCGAAGCGGGAGCGCAGGGTGAAACAGTGGCCGAGGTAATCGAAGGCGGTTACACACTCGGTGAGCGTTTGATCCGCGCCGCCAAGGTTGCCGTGAAGGTACCAGCGGACGAGTAGGGGGTGAGGCAATGGCGAGCCAGGATTGGTTAGAGAAGGACTTCTATCAAGTACTCGGGGTGTCGAAAGATGCCAGCGAGTCTGAGATTAAGAAGACCTACCGTTCGCTTGCCCGACAGTTCCACCCAGACTCCAACCCGGGTGATGCTTCAGCTGAGGCACGTTTCAAAGAAATCTCGGAGGCCTATTCGGTTCTCTCCGACACACAACAGCGTGCTGAGTATGACCAGATTCGCGCGATGCAGGCGGGACGACCACGCTTCACCGCCGGCGGTGGAGCCGGCGGGTTCGACGATGTTTTCGGCGGAATGTTCGGTGGGGTACCTCGCGGAGCACAGAGCGCCGATTTCGGCGACCTCTTCTCCGGTTTGTTCGGCGGTGGACAGGGAGGATTCTCTGGATATCGCGAGCCCACTAAAGGTCGGGACGTGATTTCCCGCGTGACCCTAGACCTGCCCACCGCACTCAAAGGGACAGAGATTTCCTTGGAAGGTCCGGGTGGGAAAAAAATTACCGCCCGGGTTCCCGCCGGGGTGAAGGATGGCCAGAAAATCCGCATTCGAGGCAAAGGACATCCCAGCCCCGATGGTGGAAAACACGGTGACGTCATCATCACCGTGGGGGTCCCCAAACACCAGATTTTTGGCCGCGATGGCGACAACCTTCGTCTAGAGGTGCCCATCACCTTCGGCGAAGCTGCGTTGGGTGCGACTATCGAAGTGCCCACCATTGAAGGTGAGGTCGTGAAAGTCAAAGTCCCGGCAGGAACTCCCAGCGGCAAGGTTCTCCGGGTTAAAGGCCACGGGGTTCGCTCCGGAGCCGCTCTCGGTGACTTGCTCGTGGAGTTGCAGGTGGCAGTCCCCGCGCACCTCTCGAAGGTGGCTCAGGGTCACCTCGACAAGCTGATGTCGGCGTTACCCAAAGAGAACCCTCGAGAGGATCTTCTCAAGAGAGCGGGGGTGTAGACCATGGAGATGGACGAGAGAACACCGCTGTTTGCCATTACCGCCGCTGCGGAGCTCGCGGGAATGCACCCGCAAACACTGCGCCAGTATGACCGTTTGGGGTTGGTCAGTCCCACTCGCACGGCTGGACGCACCCGGCGCTACTCGATGAAGGATGTTGTCCAGCTGCGTGAGATTGCTCGACTCAGCGCCGAAGGCCTCAACCTCGAAGGAATCCGACGAATCCTGGAACTCGAGTCCCAGGTTGACGTCCTCCAACGCAGGGTGCGGGATTTGGAAGCCACCTTGGCGGACGAGCTCTTGCAAAAATCGGGTCGCCGAGTATTTGCCGCTGGAGCAGAAGGAGATGTTATTCCTCTGCGCCAAGGCGAACGAGCCAAAAAACATAACCAAATGGTGGTGTGGAATCCCTTTGCCTGGACCCCACCACCAGCCAAAAAGCTTGAGAAGTAGAGGAGGGACACCATGCCAGAGCAACAGCAAGCCCAGGGCCAAGAAAGTGCCCTGGAGCAGTATGGAGTGAACCTCACCGAGATTGCGCGGGAAGGAAAACTCGACCCCGTTATTGGTCGGGATTCAGAAATCCGGCGGGTGTCGCAGGTGTTGACCCGACGCACGAAAAACAACCCAGTCCTAATTGGTGAGCCAGGTGTGGGAAAGACAGCTGTTGTGGAAGGTTTGGCCCAGCGCATTGTGGCGGGTGACGTTGCAGACTCGCTCAAAGGAAAGCAACTGATTTCCTTGGACCTTTCCGCGATTGTTGCGGGAGCCAAGTATCGAGGTGAGTTTGAAGAGCGCCTTAAGGCGGTCCTCAAGGAAATCAACGACGCTGAAGGTGAAATCATCACGTTCGTCGATGAGCTTCACACGCTCATGGGCGCTGGTGGAGGCGAAGGATCTGTCGCTGCAGCCAACATGCTCAAGCCCATGCTCGCTCGCGGTGAGCTTCGCCTCATTGGCGCCACTACCCTCAACGAGTATCGCGAGTACATCGAGAAGGACGCCGCTCTCGAGCGCAGATTCCAACAAGTCTTTGTTGGCGAACCCAGTGTCGAAGACACGGTCGCCATCCTGCGCGGTCTTAAAGAGCGCTATGAAGCACACCACAAAGTGGTGATTGCCGACAGCGCGCTTGTGGCTGCGGCGACACTCTCGAATCGTTACATCACTGCCCGCCAACTGCCCGACAAAGCAATCGACCTCATCGATGAAGCAGCCAGCCGTTTGAAGATGGAGATTGAGTCGTCACCTGTGGAAATCGATGAGCTCCGTCGGACTGTTGATCGGATGCGCATTGAAGAGCTTGCTCTGAAGAAAGAGAAGGATGACGCATCCAAGGAACGCTTAACAAAACTGCGGGAAGACCTGGAGGAAAAGGGCAAGGAGCTGGATGCTCTGCAGGAACGGTGGGCTGCCGAGAAGGCGTCGCTTCAGGACGTCGGAGAGTTGAAGACCCAGCTCAACGATGCCCGAATCGAATTGGATCGCGCCATGCGGGAAGGCGATTATCAAGCTGCCTCGAAACTCAACTACGAAACCATCCCCGGCATCGAAGAATCTATCCAGCAGGCCGAAAGCGCTGAGCGCAGCGACGACCGTATGGTGAACGACCAAGTGACCGATGAGGACATTGCTGCTGTCGTGGCAGCGTGGACCGGTATCCCGGTGGACAAGCTGACTCAAGGCGAAACTGAGCGACTGCTCCACCTCGAAGCTGAACTGGCCAAACGGTTGGTGGGTCAGAAGGATGCTGTTCGTGCGGTCAGTGAAGCAGTCCGGCGCACTCGCGCAGGACTGAGCGACCCAGGTCGCCCGACCGGGTCATTTATGTTCCTGGGGCCCACTGGTGTGGGAAAGACAGAGCTGGCTAAGGCGCTTGCCGATTATCTCTTCGATGATGAGAAGGCACTCGTGCGCATCGACATGAGCGAGTACGGAGAGAAATTCTCCGTGTCGCGCCTTATTGGTGCCCCTCCTGGCTATGTGGGATATGAGCAGGGCGGCCAGCTCACCGAAGCGGTTCGTCGCCGCCCCTATTCGGTCATTTTGTTGGACGAAGTGGAGAAGGCTCATCCGGAAGTTTTTGACTTGCTCCTGCAGGTCCTCGACGATGGTCGATTGACCGATGGTCAGGGTCGCACCGTCGACTTCCGCAACACGATCCTGATTTTGACCTCAAACCTAGGTTCCTCTTTCCTCATCGAAGAGGGTGTGCCGTGGGAGCAAAAGGTCGAATCAGTTCAACAGGAAGTTCGTCGCGCTTTCAAGCCTGAATTTGTCAATCGTCTCGATGACATCGTGGTGTTTTCCACGCTGACCGCTGACGATCTCGGCCAGATCGTCGAAATCACCGTCGATCGCTTGCAGAGTCGACTTGCGGACCGGCGTCTCGACTTGGCGGTGACGCCCGCAGCTCGGTTGTGGCTGGCTGATAACGGGTATGACCCGGTTTATGGTGCTCGACCCTTGCGTCGACTCATGCAGAAAGAAATTGATGACAGATTGGCTCGAGCCTTGCTCTCGGGAGAAATCCACGATGGGGACACCGTGAAGGTGGATCTCGCGGAGGACGGTTCTGGGCTTGAGGTTCGACCTTTTTCGATGGAATAGTTCAGCGGTTTGTGATGTTGAGTCTCTTGTAAGCCTGTGAAAGGAACAAAATGAGCCACGAGCATGGAGCGCACCAGTTCACTGTGACAGATGTGCTTGAGCAACGCTGGAGTCCTCGAGCCTTCGCTCGTGATGAGGTCCTTGATCAGAAGCGATTGGGACCTGCTTTTGAAGCGGCCAGGTGGTCACCCTCGTCGGGTAACTCGCAACCCTGGACATTCGTAGTGGGTTTTCGGGGAGATGACATCTTCCAGAAGATTGTGGGGACCATGGCCTCGGGAAATCACGTGTGGGCACAACACGCTGGTGCCGTGGTCGCCAACGTAGCGTCTGTGGTCGATGCTGAGGGCAACCCTCAGTCCCATGCGGTGTATGACTTAGGTCAAGCAGTAGCGCACTTCAGTATTCAGGCCACGGCCGAGGGATTGATGGTTCACCAGATGAGTGGATTTGATGCCCAAACATTGGGGCGTGACCTGGATCTCGATTCTTCACAGCGTGTGGTCACACTGATGGTGGTGGGGTCACTCGGAGATCCCGCGGATCTTCCCGAGAAGCTCCAAGAGCGTGAGGCGCGTCCTCGGGAGCGTAAGCCGCTGTCGGAGATTGTGGTGGGAAGCGCTAACTACGCCTGAAGCTCAGTAGTAATCGTCTCGACGAAAGCTTCGATGTCTGCCTCGGTGGTGTCGAAGGAACACATCCATCGGACTTCACCAGTAGCCCTATCCCAATCGTAGAAACGGAAAGTTTTCCGGATTCGATCGGAAACCTCAGGCTTCAGCACGGCGAAAATAGCGTTGGCGTCCGTCGGGGCGCTAAAGCTCAACCCCGACACCGCGCCCGAGGCAATTCTGTTGTCCAAAGCGTCTCTCAAGTGCCTCGCCATGGTGTTGGCGTGGGTCGCAGACCGGATACCTAAGTCATTCTCGAAAAGCGCCAAGAGTTGCGCGCTCACAAAGCGCATTTTGCTGGAGAGTTGCATGCTCATTTTTCGCAGATAAATGAGTCCCTCGACCGCGTCGGGGTTGATAACCACGATGGCTTCTGCACCGATCAACCCGTTCTTGGTGCCGCCCAAGCTCACGACATCGACTCCAGCGTCCTTGGTGAAGGCGGAGAAGGGGAGATTCAAACTTGCGGCAGCGTTCCACAGACGAGCACCGTCCATGTGGAGGAGCATTCCATGGTGGTGCGTGTAGTCGGCGATTGCTCTGATTTCGGCGGGTGTGTAGACCGTGCCGAGCTCTGAGCTTTGGGTGATGGAGACAACCGCCGGTTGTGCACGGTGCTCGTCACCAAAACCGAATGCCTCTATGGCAATGTCTTCCGGGGTGATCTTGCCTTCGTGATGAGGAACTGTGAAGAGTTTCAGGCCTGACACTCGCTCTGGTGCACCACCTTCATCTGTGTGAATGTGGGCCAAGGAGCTGCAAATTACTGCGCCCCACCGCGGCATCATGGCCGTGAGCGACAGGACGTTTGCCCCCGTCCCGTTGAAGACCGGAAAAACTTCCGCCTGAGGACCAAAGTTCTCTCGAATTACTTCGGTCAGTCGGGTTGTGTAGTCGTCTTCCCCGTAAGACACCTGGTGTCCCTCGTTGGCGTCGGCGATAGCCTGCAGAACTTCCGGATGAACACCGGCGTAGTTGTCGCTGGCGAATCCTCGCCATTGGGGGTCATGGAGTCTCACGAGAACATCCTGACAGCTCTGCTAGCTCTGTGCGACGAGACCCGTGATGCCGGCGGTCGCCGCAATGGTGGGAGCAAGTTTCTTGCCCAGAGCCTCATAGAACATCGATAGTGGGAACTCGTCGTCGTGAACGTGGTCAGTTATATCTGCTGGTGCCCCATCAAGAGGGACGGAGCCAGCGAGAAAGTGTGACGCCGGGTGTGGCGCCAACACGCCAGCAATCAGATCGTGAGCTGCAAGCCAGTGGACGATTTTGGGCCGGTCTATGCTTCGCCAGTAAAGCTCGTTGATGCGGTCTGACAGAGCCACGACGACATCGGGCATGGCATCCCAGTCAAGGGTGAGTTGGGTGTCTGTCCAGTGCAGAACGCTGTGTTGGTGGAGCCAAGCGAACAAGAGTTGGCCGGCGACGCTGTCGTAGTTGCGCACCCGGGTCCCCGAGAGCGGGAAACGGAAAATCCGATCAAACACGACTGCATACAGGACAAGCTGGGCGTGCTTCCGGGTGATCGAATCAGTCTTCTTCGCGCGTAGCAGGGAGACTGCTTCGCGGAATGCTGTCAGATCGCACCGGAGCTCCTCCAATCCGTACAGATAAAAAGGCATCCTTTGCTTGATCATGAAGGGGTCGAAGGGAAGGTCACCGCGCATGTGAGTGCGATCGTGGATGAGATCCCACATCACAAAGGTCTTCTCGCACAAGCCGGGGTCGTCGAGGAGCGCCTGCGCATCGGAGGGTAACTCTAGGTGAGTGATATCCACGGCGTGGCGGACCACAGAACGGAACCGTGCTGCTTCCCGGTCGGCAAAAATGCCTCCCCAGGTGAAGGGAGGCAAAGCAGCCGGCGTTCCGTCGGGGGAACCTTCGGGGACTCGAGGAGTGACCGCCACTGACTCCGGAAAGAGGACTGCAGAATTGGTGTCATACCCGGGGGTGTAGTCAAGGAATCGCAAAGGGACGAAGAGGGCGTTGCTGTAGTCGCCTGACTCTAGGGAGGCGACAAAGTCGGGCCAGATTGTTTCGCACAGAACGGCTTCGAAGTACCGGTTGGTCGAGCCGTTTTGCGTATACATCGGAAACACAACCAGGTGGGCTGTCCCATCAACCCGGGTGCGCTCGGGGTGGAAAAGCGATAAGGACTCGTAGAAGTCGGGAACACCGAAGCCGGAGGCTTCCCAAGAACGGCTGTCAGCAATCACCCTCGTGAGGTAGTCCTCATCGTGGGGAAAGAAGGGCACAAGTTCTGCGATGGCCTCGATGAGCGAACCGACTGCTCGTCGCGCGACTGAGTGGTGCTTGGCAGCGAGAATGCTGCCGTCCTTAGCCTGGAGGCTCTGCAAGGTGGTGCAGGCTTCCTTGATCTGTATCCACGACGAATGCTGGACAAGGTCTCTACCGTCAGTTGCAGCGCGTTCAATCACCATCGACATAACGACCTCCCGCCGTGTTGAGGTCAGTGTAAAGCGCGGGTTTGGTGCGCATGGGTGTTTTGTGCGCCATCCTGGTGCGTCTTTTTCGGATGTTGCGCAACTTTATTGCGTGAACCCAGAATCCTGGGGAATAGAGCAGACTATTCCCTCGTGAGTGAAGTTTTCGTGGGGTTCGCGATCGTGACTCTTGTTGTTGCCACCGGTTATCTGACCGGTCGCAGCACAATCTTGGGTCCCACCGCCCTGGATGTTCTTTCCAAGGCAGCGTTTTTTGTGTTTTCCCCCGCCCTCCTTTTTATTGTGTTGGGTGACGCGGATATTCAGGTGTTGTTCTCCGCACTGCTCCCGGTATCAGCTGCCGCAGCCACTGTTGCGCTTGTCGTTTACGTCGTCGTTGCGCGACTAGCGAGAGTGAGAGGTGCTGGCAGGCTCACCGTCGGGGGGCTTGCCGCCTCCTACGTGAACTCCAACAACATTGGATTGCCCTTGGCCGCCTACATTTTGGGCGACCCAGCACTTGCTGCGCCGGTGCTGTTGTTTCAGCTGATTGTGATGTCGCCCATAGCCCTCACGATTCTGGACTTTAGCCATCAGGGTTCGCTTTCCGCCCGTCGCATCCTCTCCGGTCCGATCCGCAATCCATTGATTATTGGTTCGATGCTGGGCGTCCTGGTCTCCTGGTCCCAGGTCCAACTTCCCGACATCGTTCACGAACCTCTGGAACTGCTGGGGCAGGCAGCGGTGCCGACTTTGCTCTTTGCACTTGGTCTGTCGCTGGCATCCCAGCGTCTCTGGGAAGCACAGGAGTATCGAGTGGAGATTGCGGTGGCAGCAATCGTCAAACTGATGGTGATGCCCTTGATCGCCTGGCTTCTAGGGGTTTTCGTATTCTCTTTGGCGCCTCACGCACTGTTCACGGTGGTGATTCTCGCGGCGTTGCCGAGTGCGCAAAATGTCTTCAACTATTCCCAGCGCTATGGCGTGGCCACGCCACTAGCCCGCGATTCGGTGGTTCTTACGACGTTGCTGTCATTGCCCATTCTGATGGGCTTGGCCTTCCTATTGGCTCCGCTCTAGAAAACCATCGGGCGATCGAAGTCGTCCTCTGCGCCCACCTCGATGACTACGGGAACGTGATCGCTCGGGCCATCACCCTGTCGTTGGTCGCGCTCAATGGATGCGTGGGTGACCTGCGAGGCAAAGCTTTCTGAGCCAAAGATGAAGTCAATCCGCATGCCGTGATCTTTCGGGAACTTGCCTTGCTTGTAGTCCCAGTAGGTATAGCCGGAGGGAACCAGCGGGCGAACGGTGTCGTGAAGTCCAGCGTGATCCAGGAAAGCTTGCAGCGCGTTGCGCTCTCGTTCTGAAGTGTGGGTGGTTCCGGGAACTAAGAACGCTGGGTCGCCGACGTCAGAGTCGAGAGGGGCGATGTTGAAATCTCCACCGATTGCGACCGGGAGAGCCCCCGGTTTCCCCTGATAAGTGCGATAGTGCTCCCCCAAGGCCTCCAGCCAGCGGAGTTTGTACTCGAGGTGGGGGTCATCGAGTGCGCGACCGTTGGGAACATAGACCGAACAGAGGCGCATACCGTCCACTGTCGCGGAAATTGCGCGGGCTTCTTTCGCGGGTTCTTCTTCGGGGTTCTTCGTGAATCCTGGCATTCCGGCGAAACCCTGTTCAATGTCGTGCAGGGGAAGCCGAGACGCTATCCCGACGCCATTCCACTGGTTGAGCCCAAAGTGGGCGACCTCATACCCCGCACCCTCGAAATCCTCGAGAGGAAACTGGTCATCTCGGCATTTTGTTTCTTGCATCAACACGACATCGATATCGGCGTTGTGAAGAAAATCAATCACGAATGCTTTCCTGGTTCGAATGGAGTTGACGTTCCAGGTCGCGATTCTCATGAAGCAAGCCTAAAGCGCGGAGCTAGACTGGTGCTGTGGCCAGCGCGAGAGAACAGCTCATCAAGTTCATCTCCGAGGAAGCTGTTCACCACGGCGATTTCACTCTGACCAGTGGACAAAAGGCGACCTTTTACATCGACCTTCGCCAGGTAAGCCTCGATCATCGAGTCTCTCCACTGATCGGCGAGGTGATGCTCGAATTACTGGACGAGTTTGAACCCATTGACGCCATTGGGGGGCTCACGATGGGAGCTGATCCCATCGCCACCGCGATCATGCATCGCGGAGTACTCGCCGGAAAGACCTATGACGCACTCGTGGTGCGTAAGGAACCCAAAGATCACGGCAGGGGGCGCCAAATCGAGGGGCCAGATGTCCGAGGAAAGCGCATCATCGTGGTAGAGGACACCTCCACCACAGGCGGGTCACCTTTGACTGCGGCCCGAGCGATTGAAAAAGCGGGAGGCGAAGTGGTGGCTGTGTGTGTGGTGGTGGATCGCAACACTGGGGCTGACCGCGTGATTGAAGAAGCCGGGTACCCCTACCGAGCCGCTCTGGGACTTGGTGACCTGGGTTTGTGAATGACTGACCAGATCGAGCGCGAGAGCACACCCCCAAAACCCCGCCTCACAGACACCCCTCGTGGCCAGACTATTTTCGTGAGCCTCTGGGTGATCGGAACACTCGTCACTCTGGGAGTGTGGGTTGTGGCCTTTCTCTGGGGTCAGAGCGTGGGGGCACCCCAGGAAGACGTAGTTGTCGAGGTCGTGGACACGGCACCACCCGAGGTGGAATTCCCCGATTTGAGCCCACCCAGCCTCGCTCCAGGGACATGGGAGTGGCGTGAACTTCGTGGCGGGGAGTGCCTCACCCCGTTCTCTGATGCATTCGCCGAGGAGTTCCAGGTGGTGGGATGCAGCTCTCCCCACGCAGCTCAACTAGTGCACGCAGAACTTCTCTCCGTGGACCCGGAGGAGCCCTACCCCGGTGATGCAGCTGTTCTCGCAGCAGCGCGCGAAGCGTGTGATGTTCGCGATCTGATTGACATCGAGGTCGCCAAGAATTACAGCGACTTGCGCACTTCTTACGCTTACCCCGTGAGTAGTGCTCAGTGGGATGTCGGCGAGCGAGGGGTCTACTGCTTTGTCTATTCCGAGAGCGGGGAGACCTTCACGACGTCTCTGCGTTAGGACAGGTAAGGAGCAAGTCTTTGTTCCATGATGGCCAGAGCTTCGGGATTGGAATCCATGACCACAAACTTCCTGCCCAACTCTCCAGCTGCATGGCCCGTGGTGCCACTACCCGCGAACGGGTCCAGCACCCAGTCCCCTGGCCTGGATGAGGCTCGAATAATGCGCGTGAGGATACCTAAGGGCTTTTGCGTGGCATAGCCGGTCTTTTCTTTCCCGGTGGGGGACACAATCGTGTGCCACCAGACATCGGTGGGGAGTTTGCCTCTGGCGGCTTTCTCTGCGCTCACTAGGCCGGGAGCCATGTAGGGCTCACGGTCGATCTCGTCACTATTGAAAATGTAGGCCGCGGGATCTTTGACGTACACCAGGATGGTGTCGTGTTTTGTGGGCCAGCGAGTTTTTGACTTAGCGCCATAGTCGTAGGCCCAGATGATCTCGTTCAGAAAATGGTCACGACCGAAAATCTGGTCCAGCGCAACCTTCGCGTAGTGCACCTCTCGCCAATCAAGGTGGACATAGAGCGTGCCCTCGGGTGAGAGCAGGCGCCAGGCTTCGACCAACCTTGGCCCCAGAAATGCCCAGTAATCGGCGAAGGAATCGTCGTAACTGGTGATGGATTCCAGGGTGAAATCATAGGTGCGGCCGCCAAAACCGTGGCGAGAAGAATCCGATGACGCCACGACAGAGGAGGTGGTGCGTTGCTGGGTTCGACCGGTATTGAAGGGCGGATCCATGTAAATGAGAGTGAAGGCACCATCGGGCAGAGACTGCATCAACTCCAAATTGTCGCCTGCGAGAAGGCGTGAGGGGCCCTCGGGGCGAAAGTCGGAATCTGGCACAGGGGACAGGTTATCGAAAGGGTGCCTAGGCTAGGTGGGTGCTGGAAGACAACCCCCATCCCGAAGCCACTACCTGGGGCGTGGGGCCGTGGCAAGGAGAGCGGCCGACGGGTGATCACTATGACCAGGAGTTATTGGACCAGGGTGACTCACGAAACGTTGTGGACAAATATCGATACTGGTCGATGGACGCGATCATCGAGGATTTGAACACCAAACGGCACCCTTTTCATGTGGCGATCGAAAACTGGCAGCACGATTTGAACATCGGTTCCATCGTGCGTAGCGCCAATGCTTTTCTGGCTGACACCGTGCATATCGTCGGACGGAAGCGCTGGAATCGGCGAGGAGCGATGGTGACCGACCGGTATCAGCGGGTCATGCACCACCCCACGATTGAGGATCTGGTGGGGTATGCCACGACCCATAACCTCCCGATTGTTGCGGTTGACAACGTGGAGGGCTCGAAGCCCATTGAAACGACAACCCTGCCCCGGGATTGCATCATCCTTTTTGGCCAAGAAGGACCGGGCCTTTCTCCCGAAGCACTACATGCGGCGGATATGGCCGTGGAAATCACCCAGTATGGGTCCACGCGTTCTCTCAATGCCAGCGCGGCAGCTGCCATCATCATGCACCGCTGGGTGATGACTCACGCCGATTTACCGGAGAGCTGACTATCTCGGTAGTGAGGAGCTCTCGAGGCGCACGAGCAACTGGGTGAGACCATTCGCGGTCCTCACCAGACTCCACTTGTCCGGGGCATAGAGATTGAGGTGGGCCGTGCCAAGCCCCGCCCTGCCGCTCTGCTTTGCCTCTCCATTGTTCTGAATCGTCACCATGAGTGCCCCTGGCTCACGAGAGAAGCCGATACGAATCCAATCCGCCTTCCCATGCCGGACAGCGTTGTTGACGGCATCGACGACGATGGTGTGAACCGCGGTCACATAAGCGTCTTCCACGGTGGAGAGAGGCTGATCGAGAGCGATGTCGACCAATGCGCCCCAGTTGTGCACGAATTTCTCGAGGTCAACCCGGGAATCTGCCGCGAGAGGAGTGACACCCTGCGATTCCTGGAGGATTTCTCGCAGGGACTGTATCTCGAGAGCTGCAGCACGAGTATTTCCGCGTGCTATCTGATCCTGAAGCTTCAAGATTGCTGCAAGGAAATTCCCTCTCACGTCGCCGTGGAGGCGGTTTGCGATTTTGTGTGAAAGGACTTTCAGTTGACTCTCCACGTGCAGCTTTTCCAGCGTGGTGCTGTCCAACGAGCGCTTGAGACTGGAGAGGATGCGTTCACGAGCACTTTCCACTGACGAAGGTAGAGCCGTGGATAGCGCCAAAAACACAGAGATAGCGTGAACGCTGACCACCCGCCACGGAAATTCCGCCTCTTGATCCCACGAATCTGCCAGAACAAGAAGGGGAATCGACGAAAAAACGAGAAAAGTCACCACAACAAGGAATGCGGGAACGGCGTATTTCTGAAGCGAGGGCAACAGCCAATTCCCGAGAGCCCCCACTGTCAGGGCGCTCGCCGTCCAGAGACCGACAAGCAGGGCGCCAACAGTTGGGTCAAACACTCGGTTGTACAAGAGGATGAACAGGAACGCACCGACAAGAACGAGGTACAGGAGTCGAAAAGGTCGAGTCGTTGCCCAGAGTTCCAGTATTTCCCGCAGCCGAATTCTTGGAGCTTCCGAGGGTGCGGCATCCCAGAGGTCTTGACTGATTCTTTGCCAGGTTGAATCGGAGAGCTCGCGCAGATCGTCCAGGGCGGGCAGCGCCTGAGAGTTCGAGGTCAGTGACTCCTCTAATTGATCGAGAGCGTCGATTGTTGCGTCGTTAGATTCTTTGAGCTTCTTGTCAACCTTCGCCACCAAAGCTTCTTGCATGGTCGCAACGGCAGCTCGGTGCGCGGAAAGCTGTTCTTCACCATGCAGCAAAACATCAAGGACCTGTGCGCGCGCAACTGAAAACCTCTCGATGGCTTCCAGAGCGTACGCTGCGACAGCGAACCCCGTAATCGCTATGAGAGCGGAAAAGACGATGCGCTGCTGTGTAGGGATGACATCCTCGAGACCAAACGCAGTGAGCCCGACCACAAGAACCACTGCTCTGGCCGCACCCGCCAGACCCCAGACGGCGATGACCAGCCCCAGAGGAGCTGGGTCTTGTGCACGGCGGCGCAGAACAGTCAGATGTGCGATCAGAAAAACAAATCCCAAGCCAACATGACCCATGGTCGCGACGACAGCAATACTCAGGGCGTTTTCCCATGACGCATACGTCACGTCCTCGTTGAAAAGAAATCCCAGAATCAAGAACGGTGAAGCCAACAGGTAGGCAGTCAGTGAAATCGCCCATCGACCTCGGACTCGAGATGATGCCTCGCCCCAGCGGCTCGCCACTAGTTTGTGCCAATCATGTCGAAATAGGACTGAAGTAATGCGGCTCGTGAGTTCACACCTGGATGTTGAGCGATGCCCAGACGCTTCAACATCCTGTTGATCGTCTTCGAGATCGAGTCCTCTGTGACGGAGAGCTCCTCGGCAATGGCGTGGTTCGAGAGACCCTTCGCGACCAGACGGAGGACTGCTATCTGGCCGGAGGTCAGATTGATGGAAGGAAGCTCACCTACCTCCGCTTTGGTGGCTTTGTCTATCGACACCGTTATTGCCTCTGCTAGTTGAGCAGTTGATTCCACCTGTTGCTTGATCAGATACACGACACCAGCGGGCGCACTCACGAGGCTTTCCGAGTGAAGCCGGGGGTCGCCGTATGCGCTGAGAACGACTATGCCCAATTTGGGAAAGCTCGCTCGAAGGCTTTCTGCGATGTCAAGACCCGTGGGGCCTGGACCAAAATCTAGGTCGGTCACGAGAGCGTCGGGTTTGAGTTTTTTCACCAATGCCACAGCTTCTGCCGCAGTCTTGCCGCGACCCACGACGGAAATGCCATGGGACAGGAGTGAGTCGGATACTCCTTGAAGGGTCAAACTGTGGTCATCGGCAACCACCACGCTCAGAGTATTCACGACTCCGAGTATGTCCCATGTAGGACTCTTGGAAGAAGTGAGAGGGGCCAGATTGTGGGGTAATCGGTAGACTTGGCAAGTTGTTCAGGCCTTAGCAAAGGAAACCAATGCCTGCCGTAGTGATTGTGGGAGCCCAATGGGGCGATGAGGGCAAAGGTAAAGCCACAGACCTCATCGCAGACCGCATCGACTATGTCGTCAAATTCAACGGGGGCAACAACGCCGGTCACACCGTCGTCATTGGCGACGAGAAATACGCACTCCACCTGCTTCCCTCGGGAATCTTGACGCCTGGCGTCATTCCGGTCATTTCCAACGGTGTGGTCATTGACCCTGAGGTGTTGATTGAGGAGCTCGACGCGCTGAGCGCCCGAGGAATTGATGTCTCGAAGCTGGTCATTAGCTCTCACGCCCACATCATCACTCAGTACCACCGCACGCTCGACAAAGTAACCGAGCGCTTCCTGGGGAAGCGCCAAATCGGCACCACGGGACGAGGAATTGGTCCCACCTATGCGGACAAGATCAACCGTGTCGGAATTCGAGTCCAGGACATTTTCGACGAAGGCATTCTGCGCCAGAAGGTCGAAGGCGCTCTCGATCAAAAAAACCACTTGTTGGTGAAGATCTATAACCGTCGCGCGATTGAAGTCGACGAGGTCGTGAACGACCTGCTGTCCTATGCACAACGACTCCGTCCGATGGTCCAGGACACCGCGCTGCTCTTACACACTGCCCTCGAAGAGGGAAAGACCGTCCTCTTTGAGGGTGGGCAGGCAACCATGTTGGATGTCGACCACGGAACCTATCCCTTTGTCACCTCCTCCAATGCCACCGCGGGCGGTGCGGCAACGGGAGCGGGTATCGCTCCGTGGCGTTTAGCAACAGTCATCGGGATTGTGAAGGCCTATACGACCCGTGTTGGCTCGGGGCCATTCCCCACAGAGCTCGATGACGAGTTCGGGGAGTTCTTGCGCAAGAACGGTCACGAGTTTGGCACGACAACTGGACGGCCCAGGCGCTGTGGGTGGTATGACGCCCCCATCGCCCGCTACAGCGCACGAATCAATGGTGTGACTGACTTTGTCCTCACCAAGCTCGACGTCCTCACCGGTCTTGAGAAGATCCCGGTGTGTGTTGCCTACGAGGTCGATGGTGAGCGTGTGGAAGAAATTCCGTGGTCGCAATCAGATTTTCATCACGCAAAGCCCATCTACGAATACTTCCCCGGGTGGAGCGAGGATATTTCCGGCGCGAGAGAGTTTGATGACCTCCCTCAAAACGCGCGCGATTATGTCCTCGCCGTCGAGGGCATGAGTGGCGCGCGGATCTCCGCGATCGGTGTGGGTCCGGCACGAGACGCGATTATCACCCGTCACCCCCTGTTGGACTAGCACCGGGCTTGTCGGCTCGGTAGGGTCGCTCTATGGATTCGATTCCCCCTGAGCTTCATCAGTTGCGCAAAAGCATTGACAACATTGATGCGGCACTCATCCATTTGCTTGCGGAGCGTTTTCGCACGACCCAGCAGGTCGGAAAGCTGAAGGCGGATCTCTCCATGCCTCCCTCGGATCCTTCTCGCGAAGCTGCGCAGATTGAGCGTCTGAGGAATCTCGCGAAGGAGGCTGACTTGGATCCCGAATTCGCCGAAAAGTTTCTGGGATTCATCCTTGCTGAGGTGATTCAGCACCACCAGCAGTTAGCTGCTGGCGAGGGGTAATTCTCGATAAAGGTCGCTGGCAACCTCTATCAGTCGCTCAATGAGCGCGTCATCTCTCTCCACGACCACGAACTTGGGTCCAGGCCAACCGGGAACCATCTCGCCCATCTTTTTCTCGCGCAACATCCAGCCAAAAACGCAGGCGCTGGCACCGGTCACATAGAGCTGCCACTGAACTTGACGGTGGTAGTTCCCCGGGACGTGCCGCCATTCGCCCCAATCGCGACCGGTGGTTTTGACCTCCGCGATGAGATCGTGACCGGGTGAGAGCCCATCGGGGGTGGCCATTTGCCAGCGCAACTCTTCAGCGTCCTTAGCGATAAGCCAGTCGTTGGGCTCGAGCTCGAACTGTGTGGCGAGCTTGTCGATTAACGACGCTTCCTGTTCGCGACCAAACCGCATGTAATCGTTGTCGGGGATGGGTGTGGGATTGCGAATCTGTCCCACCACCTCCCGGAAACCCTCGGGTGTTACCGCTTTTGCGACTGCTGTTGCCGTGACTCCGGTGGCTCGGACGGCGAGCCAAGCGTCGTAATCAGCAGAGGACACAAGGAAGCGTGAGGAGTCAATCATGAGTGATTCCACCGTATCGGGGTCCTGGGACACTCACGAGCGACGCGGCGCTCAGTGCTGGTAGCCCACAACGGGACCAAGAACTCTCGGAAGAGTTCCCCGGTGAAGTGCATCGAGCTCTTCCAGGTCGAAGCTGAAGTGGTCGGCGATGTCGAGGCCTCGGAGGGATACGTCGGTGACTCCGACTCTGGCTACTGGCACCCCGCGCCCTTCACACAATCCGCGGAACTTTACGTCGTCCTCTCGAGCGACGCTCACCACCATGCGTGCCACGGACTCTGAGAACAATGCTTCCGTGATGTCCAGATTCCCATCTTCCATAACCTCAGACAGCCAGACCCGCGCCCCCACACCTCGACGCAGTACTCCTTCCACGAGGGTCTGGATGAGTCCCCCCGTTGAGACATCGTGAGCGCTCGTGACGAGGCCATCTTTAGCCGCTACCACCATGAGCCCCGCCAGCGCCTTCTCGGCAGCAAGATCGGGTACCGGGGGCATCCCGCCCAGGTGGTGATGAATTACATCAGCCCAGGCTGACCCGTCAAGCTCCGCGCGCGTGGTTCCCAGGAGGTACAGATTCTCTCCGTCGTCCTGCCAACCACTGGGTAATCTGCGCTCTACCGTGTCGATGACTCCCATGACGGAGACCACTGGAGTGGGATGAATGGGAGTGGTCCCGGTTTGGTTGTAGAGGCTCACATTCCCACCAGTGACCGGGACCCCGAGCTCCATGCAGGCATCCGCCAAACCACGGACAGCTTCGGCAAACTGCCACATCACTTCTGGGTCTTCTGGGCTCCCAAAGTTCAAGCAATCACTGACGGCACGTGGGTCAGCTCCGGTAGCGGCAACATTGCGATAAGCCTCCGACAGGGCCAACTGGGCTCCCGTGTAGGGGTCCAGGTAGCTGTATCGGCCATTGGCATCTGTTGCGAGTGCGACCCCGAGGCCTGACTCTTCGTCAACGCGAATCATTCCCGCGTCATCGGGGAACGCCAAAGCGGTGTTACCCATGACGTAGCGGTCATATTGGTTAGTAATCCATTCGGGGTTCGCGAGGTTTGGTGAGGCGAGCACCTGGGTGACCTGGTCCCTCAGCCCTTCGGGAGTTTCTGCTCGTGGCTTCTTGGCAAGAGAGTCGGCCTGGACGCTATCCAGCCATGCGGGCCGGTGGTAGGGGCGCTCATAGACCGGCGAATCAATGGCCACAGTTTTGGGGTCAACATCGACGATGGTTTCACCCTGCCAGTGGATAATCAGTCGACCGGTGTCCGTGACTTCGCCCAACACACTCGTCTCCACCTCCCACTTGCCCGTGATGGCGAGGAAGTCATCAAGCTTCTCGGGCCGAACAATAGCCATCATCCGCTCTTGACTCTCGGACATCAGAATCTCTTCAGCGGTGAGAGTGTCATCGCGCAGAAGAACATGGTCGAGTGTGACCTCCATACCGCTGTCACCATTGGCAGCAAGCTCAGAGGTGGCACAACTAATACCTGCCGCACCAAGGTCTTGAATACCTTCGACCACACCCTGGTGGAAGAGCTCTAAACAGCACTCAATGAGTACTTTCTCTGCGAAGGGGTCTCCCACCTGAACAGAAGGTCGTTTGGTGGGGCCGCCCTCATCGAAGGTTTCGCTGGCAAGAATCGAGGCTCCCCCGATTCCATCTCCCCCGGTTCGAGCCCCAAACAGAACCACCTTGTTGCCGGCGCCCTTCGCATTAGCGAGGTGCAAGTCTTCGTGCCGGAGAACACCGACGGCCAGCGCATTCACCAGAGGGTTGTTCTGGTAGACCGGGTCAAACCAGGTTTCACCACCGATGTTGGGTAGGCCCAGGCAGTTGCCATAAAAACTGATGCCACTCACTACACCCGGCGCAACTCGCTGGGTGTCCGGGTGATCCAATGCCCCGAATCGCAAAGCATCCATGACTGCAACGGGCCTCGCCCCCATGGAGATAATGTCGCGGACGATACCCCCGACTCCGGTTGCAGCACCCTGGAATGGTTCGATGAAGCTGGGGTGATTGTGGCTCTCGATCTTGAAGGTGACGGCCCAACCCTCACCGATGTCGACAACTCCAGCGTTCTCGCCCATGCCGACCATGAGATGGGTGCGCATGTCGTCGGTTACCTTTTGACCGAACTGACGAAGGTGAACTTTGGAGGACTTGTAGGAGCAGTGCTCGCTCCACATCACCGAATACATGGCCAGCTCGCCTGAGGTAGGCCTGCGACCTAGGAGCCGACGAATTTCCTCGTACTCATCCTTTTTCAGGCCGAGTGCCTCATAGGGTTGCTCTTTTTCGGGAGTGTTCTGGGCCTGGGTGACCGAATCAACGCTCATGATGCACTGCCCCATTCGGTGGGCGGGCCGAGGGAAAGTAGCACGCTGATGACCAAGGCCATTCCGATCACGATGGTCGCAAACGACCAGAGGGGATGTCGCAAACCCAGCCGCACGAGCCGGTCCAGCCAGTGGTGATCCCTAGGGTCACCGGTGTCCTCGAGACGCCACTCACCCTCGAGCTTGTTCCTTTTCTCCAACCACCGGTCAAAGGGCCAGGTTGCCCAGGGCGGAATGGCCGAGAGGATGGCCACCACGATGGTTCCGAAGCTCCAACGCAGGTTGATGCCGATAATGACCGCGGTGACGCAGTAGGCCAGGAAGACAATTCCGTGGCTGAGACCCGCCACAAAAAACAGCGGGCCGTCGTAGGCGAAACCGTAACGGGCCACCATGGCGATGATGAGGAGAGTCCAGGTCGCCATTTCAGCGAGCGCCATGACTCGATAGAGCGACCCGGGTGTCTTCGTCACGCGTTCACGACCTGTGTCAGAACTGACTGAAACATCCGCAGACCATCCGTGCCGGACTTCATCGCCACATCTGTGTCAGGGCCAAATCCAGCCTCCACCGCGTGCTCGGGGTGAGGCATCAAACCCACAATGCGCCCCGTCTCGTTGCGCAAACCAGCGATGTCGTTCGCGGATCCGTTCGGGTTGACTTCCAGGTAGCGAAAAGCCACCAGGCTCTCGCCTTCAATTCGCTTGAGGGATTCGTCATCCGCGATGAACCCACCCTCACCGTTTTTGAGGGGAATGACAATTTCTTCGTGGGCGTCATATCCACTGGTCCACGCAGTTTCGGTGTTCTCTACCCGCAGTTTCTGATCTCGGCAAATGAAATCTCCATGGTCGTTTCGCACCAACCCGCCGGGGAGGAGACCTGCTTCGACCAAAATTTGGAAGCCGTTACAGATACCCAAAATCGGGAGGCCCTTCTTAGCTTCGCTGACCACCTCCGACATGATCGGCGAGTGCGCGGCAATCGCCCCACAGCGGAGGTAGTCCCCGTAGCTAAAGCCTCCAGGGAGGACGAGGGCATCGACGCCCTCGAGGTCATGCGTGCCGTGCCACAGGGGGACAGGGGTGCCGCCGGCTAGGCGGACGGCGCGGAGCGCGTCACGATCATCGAGTGATCCAGGGAAAGTGACAACCCCGACTCTCATGCCGGGGAGTCCTCCACCCGAACGTCCAGAACATCTTCGATCACGCCATTCGAGAGCAGGTCATCCGCCATCTTTCGGGCGTCAGCGAGGTGAGACTCTGTCACTGCGCCGTCAACGTGAAGTTCGAAGCGCTTGCCAATGCGCACTTCGTGGAAGCCCTCAATCCCGCTGCGGTGAAGAGCACCGAGGACGGCTTTTCCTGCTGGGTCAAGGAGTTCGCGCTTGGGCATGACTTCGACGACGATGATGGCCACTAATCACGCTCCGAGAACTTGGCTCCGCAGTACACAGCGAGCCCAGTCTATCGAGCGCCTATCGCCTCCAGTGCGCCACGCTCGAGAGCGTCCTCAAGTGCGAATCGAGCCCAGTCTCGGTAACCATCTTCACTGGGATGGAAACCATCCACTGCGAAGAAAGTGTCGTGGTAGCCCGGTGGCGGGGGAGACATCATCGCGAAAGGGAACGACTCGATCATCGGCCGGATAGATCGCTCAATCGCCTGAGCATGTGCGTAGATGATGGACCTCAGGGGCTGAGGCAGTGTCGGGAAAAGGTAAAACGCCGGCAGCGCGGAGAAAATCAGCACAGCTCGGGGATGTCCTTCATGCAGGGTCTTCACCAAACGCTCGAATCGAGACACTGTTGCTCCCAGCGGTTTGAGATCTTTTGCATCATTCGCACCGAGCGAAACAATCACCATGTCTGCCGGCGTGGCAAGAGCGGGCGTCAGGAAGCTGCGAAGGATGTCTTTGGAGGTAGCCCCGCTTTCACCTACGGATCGCCAGGACACACCTCGCTGGGTCCTCTCATGCAGGGCGAGGGAAAATTGGGGGACCAGACCATGCAGGGGGTCCTTCACTCCTACCCCCGCAATTGTGGAGTCACCGACACCGAGAACCGAGAGCGGAGACGGACCGGGCCTCTCGCCTTCCCAGGGACTGGGAGCGTGCGGAAGCCTCGGAACCTGCCTGCGCACCCACTTTCCCTGCGCGTACAGCAGGGGGGATAACCCCAGAGCGACAGGCCATGCCGCCCGGTGCACCACCGTGGGTGCTTCCAGGGGCTGGCGCGGGGGGCGTAATGACATCAGAGAGCAGTATTGATGGTGTTCCCGGTAAGTCGCTGATAGAGCTCCCGGTATCGAGCCATGGTGTGAGCAACAAGGTCTTCTGGCAGAGGGGGCGGTGGCCCTTGTTGGTCCCAGTTCTCCTGGAGCCAGTTGCGAATAAGTTGCTTATCAAAGCTATCGAGCCGATTCATTCCACCTTGGGAATATATAGCGCCGTCCCAGTAGCGGCTGCTGTCGGAGGTGAGGACTTCATCACCGAGCGTGATTGTCCCGGTGGAGCGGTGGCGCCCAAACTCGAGCTTTGTGTCGGCGAGGATGACACCGCGTTCCCGCGCGATGTCTGAAGCCCTCGAGTACAGCGAGAGACTCAGGTCTCGCAGTGTCTTGGCATCGTCTTCCCCGATCAGGTCTGCCATCTGGTCGAAAGAGATATTCTCGTCGTGGTCTCCGACGGCCGCTTTGGTGGCAGGGGTAAACAGTGGTTCGGGGAGTTTGTCGCCCTGGGCTAGTCCTGGTGGCAACTCAATTCCGCACACCCGCGATGTAGCTTGGTACTCCTTCCAGCCACTACCGGCAAGGTAGCCACGGACGACGCATTCGACGGGGAACATGTCAAGAGGCTCGACGACCATCGCGCGGTCGGCGATCTCGTGGGGAGGATCTTCATCCCTCAGGTGATTCGGGACATCATCGAGCTGTGTGAACCACCAGCGAGTGAGCGAGGTGAGAATTGCACCCTTGCCAGGAATCTCTGGACTCAAGATGTGGTCAAAAGCGCTCACCCTGTCGGTTGCCACTATGAGCAGCGTTTCAGCATCTTGGAGAGTAGATGCCGATTCTGGAATATATAGCTCTCGAACTTTGCCTGAGTAGACCGGAGCCCAACCCGTTATGTCTGTCATGACACGACGCGCAGGGCGATGTCACGACGGAAGTGCGAGCCTTCCAAACCAATTCTCTCCAACGTTGCATAGGCCGACTCCCGGGCGTCGGCAAACGTTGCTCCGGTGGCGATCACGCTCATGACTCGTCCTCCTGTGGCCAACAGGTCTGAGCCATCCCATGCTGTTGCAGCGTGAGAGATGCTGATATTCGGGTCGTCCGGGAGGGCGTCCAAGCCCAGAATCTCTCTGCCGGTGACGGGGTTCTCGGGGTATCCCTCGCTCGCCAACACCACAGTCAGAGCGCAGCGGTCGCTGAAGCGGGGAGGCTCGACGCTCTCAAGTACCTCGGTTGCTGCCGCATAGAGCAGGGGCGCAAGGGGTGACTCAAGGCGAGCGAGCACGACCTGGGTCTCAGGATCCCCGAAGCGCGCATTGAACTCGATGACCTTCACCCCATCGTCGGTGACGATAAGCCCGCAGTAGAGCAGTCCAATGAACGGTGTTCCTCGTTGAGCAAGCTCGTCCACCACGGGCTGGGCAATCGTGCTGGCGACACTCTCCACAAAGCCCTCATCCAGCCACGGGAGGGGAGAGTAGGCGCCCATTCCACCCGTGTTGGGGCCCTCATCGCCATCGAAGGCCCGCTTGTAATCTTGCGCAGGGGTTAGGGGAACAATGCGGTGGCCATCGCTGACAAAAAATAACGACACTTCCGGCCCCGCCAGGAATTCTTCGACAAGGACATCTCCGTGCTGGAGATAGAAGGTCGCGTGTTCGATTGCAGCCTCGCGGTCCTCCGTAACCAAAACGCCTTTGCCTGCAGCGAGGCCGTCCGCCTTGGCAACGTAGGGAGCTCCCGCGGCGTCAAGAGCAGTGGTGAGCTCATCGTGAGTGGACACCGTCCATGCTTTGCCGGTGGGGACTCCAGCTGAGGCCATAATGTCTTTCGCAAAAGACTTGGATCCCTCAATTGCGGCGGCTTCTTTGTCCGGTCCGAATACTGCGACACCCGCGGTGCGCAACGCGTTTGCGACACCGGAGACGAGCGGTGCTTCTGGGCCAATGGTGACGAGGTCAACATCGGAGGTCACGGCGAACTCGGTGACCACTTTCGGATTCGCAGGATTGAGGCCAACAATCTCTGCATCGGCAGAGATTCCGGCGTTACCGGGGGCGGCAAGAATCTCGTGTTCTTCCGGGTCTCGACGAAGAGCCTTGATAATCGTGTGCTCTCTGGCACCTGACCCGATGACCAAAATCTTCACGCGCTTACCCTACCCGCGGGAGATTGCTAGCGTGTGAGACGTGGCAGCCCGACGCATCCCTGACGACGCTGGAATGGACGCTGTGAGGCGGTGGGAGAAGGGACTGGACCAGCCCGAGGTCGAAGCTCTCGCCGTGCGGTTCACTCTGCAAATGCTGCGCCAGAAGGCTCCAGGTTCGAGCGTGGAGGTCCGCGTTCCACCGTGGGGGGCAGTGCAAGCCGTTGAGGGGCCGACCCACACTCGAGGAACTCCTCCCGCCGTCGTCGAGATGCCTCCGGCGGTGTGGTTACAGATAGCCACAGGAGCTCAGACCTTTGAACAGGCTCTGACTCAGGGACACATTCGCGCGTCTGGAGAGCGCTCAAATCTCTCAGCCTGGTTGCCGCTAGTCCCGTTACCCTGAGTCCATGGCCACAGAAAAACCACGACGCGAGCAGACTGTGACGATACGACGCTCGCCTCGCCTCGCCGCGTTCGTGGTGGTGTTTGGTGTTCTCGGTTTTGTGGGAACTCTCGTGGTGACCGGCCTTTTTCAGGCCGACCCGTCAATAGGGTTCGTCGCGCTGTTCGCCTATTTTTCGCTATACGGCATCAGCGGATCCATCGCCGTAGGGATCGTTCTGTGGCTGATTATGGACATGCGTTCCAAGCGCAGACTCACCGAGGCCGTCATGGCTCGAGAACCGGACGCTAGGAGCTAGCTGGCCTGGTTAGTCTCCACCCAGGAGAGGTACTCCTCGCTCACGGTTCCGGTGACGTACTCTCCGGTGAAGCAACTCATGTCCAGTTCGGTCACGTCGGAGCCTTCGAGAATTGCGTCGCGCATGTCCTCAACTTCTTGATAAATCAGGTGGTCCGCCCCAATTTCGCGCGCGATCTCGGGAATGGTGCGCCCCGAGGCGACCAGTTCGCCCTTGTTGGGCATATTGATGCCATAAACGTGCGGGAATCGAACGGGCGGAGCTGCCGAGGTGAAGGTGACGCTTGTGGCTCCGGCTTCGCGGGCCATTTCCACGATTTCTCGTGACGTGGTTCCCCGCACAATCGAGTCATCGACGATGAGCACGTTCTTTCCGGCGAACTCACTGGACATCGCGTTCAACTTTTGCCGAACACTCTTGGTTCGCTGGGCTTGCCCCGGCATGATGAAGGTTCGACCGACGTACTTGTTCTTGTAGAAGCCTTCGCGGTACTCGATGCCAAGCTTTCTGGCAACCTGCATGGCAGCGGGGCGAGCAGAATCAGGAATCGGCATCACCACATCGATGCTGTCGGTGGGGGCATAGCGCGCGATGGTGTCTGCGAGCTTGTCACCCAGGCGAAGCCTGGCCTCATAGACCGAGATGCCGTTCATAATCGAGTCTGGTCTGGCTAGGTATACATATTCAAAGGAGCAGGGCACTAATCGAGGGTTCTCCGCGCACTGCTGGGAATAGAGGGTTCCTTCGCGGGAGATGAAGATTGCCTCGCCAGGTTCAACATCCCGAACGATGTCATACCCGGAGGCTTCAAGAACGAGGGATTCACTCGCCACAATCCATTCATCTCCCACAAGTCCGGCTTGGCGGCGTCCCAGGATGAGCGGTCGAATTCCAAAGGGATCGCGGAATGCCAAAATCCCGTGACCTGCGATGACCGCAATCGCCGCGTAAGAGCCTTCCACGCGACGATGCAGCGCGGTGACTGCCGCAAAAGCGGTCTCGGCGGTGAAGGATGTTCCTGACTCGGCAGACTGTAATTCACTGGCCAACACGTTGACCAACATTTCTGTGTCAGATGTGGTGTTGAGGTGCCGGCGATCCTTGTCTGCGAGTTCCTTGGTGAGTTCACGGGTGTTGGTGAGATTCCCGTTGTGGACCAACACGATTCCGTAGGGTGCGTTCACGTAGAACGGTTGCGCCTCTTGTTCCTTCTTGGCGTTGCCTCGCGTGGCATAGCGCACGTGACCTAGCCCAATAGTTCCCATGAGGGTCCGCATGTCCCGGGTTCGATAACCCTCACGAACCTGACCCTTAGATTTATGAACATGCAGGGTCTGCTCATCCGAGGTGGCAATTCCGGTGGAATCTTGACCACGGTGCTGCAGTAGGGCTAGAGCGTCATACACCTGTTGGTTGACGGGTGACGACGAAACAATTCCCACGATCCCGCACATTGAAGGGGGCATCTCCTCGTCTTGCAGCCGATGATACGACAAGCCTACCGGGCAATCGCGAGCTCACTCGATACGCTCCGAACCTTCGACATCAGTATTCCGAGCGCGAGCGAATCGACGCCGGAGGGCGGCAAGAATGCTGCCACCGGCAAGGACACCGGTTCCCGCGCCCAGCCACACTCCCGCACCCACAGGCTCGGGAATATCGGAACCCATCTCACTGGTCACCCGAGGAGCTCTCTCCCGGGAGGGGGAGACCAGTGGTGAGGGAGGGCTTTCCTCTCGAGGCGGGAGGATCTCGGGAATCTCGAAGCTTGGCGTCACTGGAGTAATAGCGGGAGCGGGGTCCAGGGGTTGGGCAACGACGGTGCCAACCTCAGGAGCAGGCCCGGGGTTTGGTGCAAGAGCAGAGACGTCGGTGGGCTCGGTGAGGGCTGCAGGTTCTTCCTCGAGCACCGGAACTAGTGGAGCTGCCAGGATGCTCAGTGTTGCGGTGGAGGTGGAAGGCCTCGAGAGTGTCACCACCCCATTGGAGTCATGTCGCTCGCGCGAGGACCACACCACGGGGTAGGTCCCGGGTTCCACCGAAGCTGATGCCGAGAGTGTGGCTCGTAACGAACCGCCTGCGTCGCTAGCTCGCTCCCAAGTCACACCTGCCGGGAGCCCGGAGAGCTCGAGTGTCCTCGTCGCGGGGGCGGCAGAGGGCTGGTACGGCTCCGCAAAGGCCATGGTGAGGGGTGCTGAAGGCTCGCCATCAGCGGTGATACTCCAGGTTGCTGGCAGGGCACACGATGTGATGCTCTCCCACGTGGAACCAAACTCTCCCGAGTGTGACGCGGCAAACGTTGAGGCTGCACTTGCGGAGCAGGGATCTGCATCGATAATCCCGACCGTGATGTCCATGGTGAAATCTGTTGCATCCCCCGTCAGGAGATACAGGGTGGGACTCCTATCCCCATCGACCAGTGGTGTGTAGATCGATTCCCCACCCTCGAAGGTGGGGGTGCCGGCAGCGCTGGTCACATGGATGATCACACTCGGGTGGGAACCCGATGAATCGGTGATGAGCAGGGTTGAGGTGCCCGCGCCGCTATAGCTGGGGTTGTAGCCATCACTGAGTTGCGCCACCCAATAAAGCCTGCGGTCAATGGCGGACTCATCCGCGAGGGAGCGGTGGCGCATGGAAAAGCGAACCTGGTTGCCACTGAGGCTGATGGTTTTCTCGGTATAGATCTGGTTATTGGGATTCGCACTCAAATAGCCAGGCGTGGTCCAGGAAGAATCACCGCCGGGCGAGGGCGACGCTGTGCCGGGATCGGGAGAAATATCTCGGCGGGCTTCCGTCCCGGTCGCCGTCGTCCACTCCAACCCCATCATCCCGAGCGAATCAAAAGCGGGAGATTGCCAGCCATTCAGGCCGGTGATGAAGTCTCTTTGTGAACCACCGGAGAGAACACCAAAGAAGTCATCAAAGCCTTGGTACTCGACGCTTGCCGTCTGAGGACCAGGAGATGTTGCCTGGGTTGGTGGGAGCGCAATCTGCGTGAGGCCTGCTCCGAGTAGCACCACCCCCACCCAGGAGGTGGCGGCAGAAAAGGTCCGCGGGGAAGTGGTCTGCTGTCTCATGGTGGAAGGCTAGAAGCCTTCGGATTGTCCCCGTCAAAGTTATCCACAGCTCGGGTGTGGCCACTGCCTTAGGATTGGGGTGTGAGCGAGCCCTCCCCCTATCAATCGAGTGGAGTGGACACCACGGCCGGCGATCGGGCCGTCGAGCTCATGAGAGCCGCAGTCCTCGGAAGCCATTCGCCTCGTGTCATGGGTGGCGTAGGCGGATTTGCGGGGCTCTATGACGCGTCCATCCTCACCTCCTATACCCATCCAATCCTCGCCACGTCGACAGACGGGGTGGGGACCAAAGTCGCTATCGCCCAGGCAATGGATGTCCACGACACCATCGGCTGGGATCTCGTCGGCATGGTCGTCGACGACATCGTCGTCGTCGGGGCGACGCCCCTGTTCATGACCGACTACATTGCCTGCGGCCGTGTTGTCCCTGAGCGAATTGCAGCCATCGTTCGAGGAATTGCTGAAGCCGCGACGAGTTGCGGTGTGTCTTTGGTGGGCGGAGAGACAGCAGAACATCCTGGACTTTTGGACCCTGACGAATATGACGTCGCCGGAGCTGCCACCGGTGTTGTCGAAGCTGGCGACATGCTCGACCCCGCCAAAGTTCGTGCCGGCGATGCGGTTATCGCCATGGCTTCCAGCGGCCTCCACAGCAATGGCTTCTCCTTGGTGCGAAAAATTGTTGCCGATCAGGGGTGGGACCTGCACGCCACGAGACCCGAGTTTTCCCGGGCATTGGGTCTCGAGCTACTCGAGCCCACCATGCTCTATACCGCTGCCCTCCTTGAACTCATCGCGGCGCACCCCGGAGCGCTTCACATGTTGAGCCACGTGACCGGTGGGGGGTTGGCCCAGAATCTCTCGCGCGTCATCCCTCAAGGGCTGGCTATCGATGTTGACCGCTCGACCTGGTCGCCGCCCACCGTCATGCAGGTGCTGGCTGATGCCGGTGGCTTCACCCTGGGTCAGGTCGAGGACACCTGGAATATGGGGATTGGCATGGTGGCTGTGGTGGACGCCGCACAAGCTTCAGCAGTGACTGCGACGTTGCGCGCCTCAGGCCACCAGGCATGGCAGGTCGGCGTTGTTAGCGAGAGCGCGGGAGAAGTGTCACACGACACCATCACGAGCGCTAAGGGTGTTGAGGGTGGCGCAATCCGTTTAGTCGGAACCTACGCGGACTCTTCCTCAGCGTCGTCGTAGTCTGCCCACTTGTCTTCATAGGTGTTCTCGCCCTGTGACGTGGCGAGCTCCTTTTCGAGCTGCGACAGGTCGGTGTCAGGCGAGTAATACTTCAATTCGCGCGCCACTTTGGTGTGCTTTGCTTTTTGCCGACCGCGACCCATCGGTCACCCCTTTGCTTCTTTCGACGAGGGCTGTGCTGCCCAAAACGTGCCGTATCAGGGATAGAGAATGGAGGGAGTTTATCACGCAGCGCACGGCGCTTCGATGACTATGCAATCGCCGTCATAGCGATATATCCGAGGCCACATGCTGCAATCCCTACCAGTAGGTGCAGAGCCAGCGGACCCGCTACTCGCCCGACAGCATTTTCTGTGTTGGAAGGAACCATCACCACAGCAAGCGTCGAGAACGTGGTTAAACCTCCGGCAAGACCCACCATGAGGGGGTATGACCAGAAGGTTTCTGGAAGTGCTGCCACTGCGCCAATCGCTGCGGACCCGGTCACGTTGACGATTCCCAGGGACCACCACGGTGCATGAGGGAGTGCTTGAACGACAAGCCACCGCAGCAGTGCTCCCAGTGCACCGAGGCCAACGGTTGCGACCAGCACGAGAGGAGTCATGATCGCGTCCGTCCTCGCGCGGCGACACCGAGTGCTCGCCCAGCGAGCACGGCGCCAATTCCTGCGACGAGTGTCACAGCGAGATATCCCCATCCCCACGCCATGACCTCGGTGACCGCAATCAGAGCGATCGCGGAGAACGTTGTGTAGGAGCCAAAGAACCCGACGGCAATTCCGGAGTGGAGCCACGGTGGAAACTCAGGCAGGCCCCGAGCGAGCACGAAGGCTAAGCCCAGTGCGCCCAGAGTATTGGCAGCAAGAGTCGCGATCATGTCCCCCTGGGGCAGGTGCGCGGTGGCTTCGAGCGCGCCAATTCGGGCGAGAGTGCCAAGCCCTCCCCCGAGGGCAACGGCTACTATTTCGCGAAGGCGCACACGCGAAGGCTACTCTTCTTGCGGAAATAGACTGAGCCCATGACCTCCCCGAAGAGACCTTTTCTGCGAGTCCTGGCATGGGGAGGACTCGTCATCGTGAGCATTGCTGCGCTCATCGCGGCCTGGATAGTGCTGCCAATTGTGACTAGTTCACCGGCGGGCTCATCGGGGCAACAACTCGACGTGGAGGGCTATCCCTCGAGTGTTAGCGCCACCGGCGATGACGGTCGAACGAGAACTGTGGAGGCGGTATTTGCCACCGGCGAGGACAGGGATTTTTCGGCACTTGTTGCCGGTGACCGCCTTATCGTCTCGGGCTCTGGGTTTGACGCAAGCAAAGGGATTTATGTTGCTGTGTGCAAAGTGCCCGAAAAGGTAGGGGAGAAGCCCGGCCCGTGCCTGGGCGGAGTTCCCAGCACCGAAGGGGATGGCGATTCCACCGAGGGAGCTGTTGAATACGCAGCATCAAACTGGGTGAACGATGACTGGGCCTGGCGCCTTTTTGGAGCTCGGAGTTTCGATGACCGAGAGGCTGGATCGTTCACGGCCTACATCGACATCCCCGCTAGTGCGGATGAGAACGTCGATTGCACGCAGGTGCGCTGTGGGCTCTTCACGCGGAACGACCACACGGCTCTCGACGACCGGGTGCAGGATCTCTACTTGCCGGTGTCTTTCGCTAAGTAGTCCGGCACTCGGAAAACCCGAATTGCTCGTTGGGCGATAGGCCCAATAGCGAGCGCAAAAATAATCGTTCCGACCCCGAAGCTGCCGCCGAGGCTCCACCCAATGAGCAAGACTGTGACCTCCACGACGGTGCGCACCGCCCACATCGGGTATCCAAAACGAGCGTTGAAACCGACCATCAGTCCATCGCGGGGACCGGGACCAAAACGAGCTCCAATATAGAGACCGCTCGCTATCCCCATCATCAGAAGTCCAGCGGCAAAGAGGATCACTCGCTGAACAAAGTTCTCCGGAGTTTCCACGAGTGCGAGACCGACCTCCATGAAAGGTCCCACGAGGAGCGCGTTGAGAACTGTTCCGATTCCCGGCCTTTGTCGAAGCGGAATCCAAATCAAGAGAACGACGAGGCCGCTCACCACGATGACCCAACCGATGCCAAAACCCCAGGTGACATGGAAACCCTCTGCAAAGACCGTCCAAGGGTCCACGCCAAGACTTGCCCGCAGCATCATCGCGGCGGCAAAACCAAAAAGGAAAAGCCCGGAGAGGAGTTGACTCCACCGTCTGAGGTAGTGGAGTCCGCGGTGCACTCGCATACTCTACGCCCGAGTCAACAAAACTTTTCCCCCACAACAGGGGCCGTGGTGATACTCTGGAGGACGGAACAAGAGAACGCCATCGGTGGCGAACCTCGTGGGCCATCGCCTCACAGTCGTGAGAGCGGCCGCATGTGTAGACGAAACAGCCCCGGTCTGGCTACTGGTGATCTGGGCCTGGTGTCATGTGTGACACCTCTTC
>JAIOWW010000069.1 GCA_021741925.1 Pontimonas sp.
TCGCGCTGGCGGAAGAACACTAAACCTCAGCCCGATACGCCATCGGGCTGACAACATGGAAGGAAACACCTGTGGACACAACCTCGGTAATCGCCGAACTCTCCGGAAACATTGCGACGGTCGGTTACGGCCTCGCAGCCATCGGCCCCGCCATCGGCGTGGGTATCGTCGTGGGCAAGACCATTGAGTCTGTTGCTCGCCAGCCTGAACTTCAGGGCCGCCTGACGGTCTTGATGTATATCGGTATCGCCTTCACAGAAGCACTGGCGTTCATCGGTATTGCCACATACTTCATCTTCACCGGATAGGCCTAATTATGCAGACCGAAGCACTCCTTCTCGCAGCGGAAGGGGAAGCATCCAACCCGTTGCTCCCCGCGATCTATGACATTGTCTGGTCGATCATTCCGTTTGCTTTGGTGTTGGTGCTGTTCTGGCGCGTGGTGTTGCCCAGACTGCAGAAGACACTGGATGAGCGCTCCGAGGCTATCGAGGGTGGAATTGCTCAGGCAGAAAGTGCCCAGGCCGAAGCTAAGGAAGCGTTGGAGAAATACAACGCGCTCCTTGCTGATGCCAGGGCAGAAGCCGCCAGCATTAGAGATCAGGCCCGCTCTGAGGGAACTCAGATTCTTCAGGAAATGAAGACCAACGCCCAGGCGGAGGCGGACCGGATAGCCCAGAGTGCTCAGGCACAAATCGAAGCAGAACGTCACCAGGCTGTGCTCTCGTTGCGCAAAGAGGTCGGCAACTTGGCTCTCGATTTGGCCTCGGCCGTCGTTCAGGAGCGCCTGAGTGAGGACGCGAAAGCCGCCTCAGTCGTGGACAAGCTCCTTGCGGATCTCGACAAGGAAGCTAAGGCTCCCGCAAAGAAACCCGCGGCCAAGAAAGCACCCGCAAAGAAGGCGACAAAGTAACCATGGGTGCACAGACCACACAATCCCTCGTCAAGGCTCGAGCGAGCCTCGGCGGGTATACGGCAACCAGCGAGCTCGCGAGTTCGTTGTTCGCTGCTGCCCTGGGATTGTCGGGGTCGAAAGCCCTCCGAGGAGCTTTGGGAGATTCTTCAGCGGACCAGAAAGCCCTCCAAGCACTCGCGAAAGGCGCTTTCGCGTCGTTGTCCACCGACGCAAGAGCGCTGATTGGCGAGCTGGTGAGTCTTCCCTGGTCCAGTGCGAACGATCTTCAGGCCGCTTTGGAGGAACTGGGAATCAGGACCCTCGCGGAGGTTTCTGGCGGTTCTGACCTTGTGGGTGAACTGCTGGCTATCTCGAGCCTCATTCACTCTGATCCCGAGGTGGAGCTCGCCGTGGGGTCAAAGCGTGCTTCAGCTGAAGCCAAAGCGACTCTCGTAAGCGCTCTGGTTGGCGGGAAAGTATCGCCCGAGGCAGAAGCCATTGTGCGTCACCTCGTCTCGGACTCCCGCGGTCGCCGGATTGGACGCATGCTGATGAACTCGGCTGAGATTGTCGCGGATCAGGGCGGCAAAGGCCTTGCCGTGGTCTCGGTCGCGAAGCCTCTCAGCGCCGCCCAGCACACCCATATCGAGCAGCTGGTGGAGAAGAAGTATCAGCGACCGCACTACATCGCGCAGCAGATCGACCACAGTGTCGTCGGTGGAGCGCGGATCCGAGTGGGCGATGACGTTATTGATGGAAGCGTGGCCACCCGGCTGCAGGATTTGAGAATGAAACTTGCCGGCTAGCGCCGGCGACATACGTGTCAGTGCACACACAACCAAAGGAAAAACCATGGCTGAACTAACAATCAACCCGGATCACATCCGCGATGCCCTGAAGGACTTTGCTAAGTCCTACGACCCCGGCACCGCAGCCACCACCGAGGTGGGTCACGTGGTGGATGCCGCGGACGGTATCGCTCACGTTGAGGGGCTCCCCGGTGTCATGGCTAACGAACTGGTGAAGTTCCAGGATGGAACACTCGGTCTCGCCCAGAACCTGGATGAGAACGAGATCGGTGTCGTGGTCCTCGGTGAGTTCAGCGGTGTTGAGGCTGGCCAGGAAGTAACCCGTACCGGTGAGGTTCTCTCCGTGCCCGTGGGTGATGGCTACCTCGGTCGTGTGGTGGACCCGCTGGGTAACCCCATCGATGGCATGGGAGCTATCAAGGCTGAGGGTCGTCGTGCGCTCGAGCTTCAGGCCCCCGGTGTTATGGCCAGGCGCAGTGTGCACGAGCCCCTGCAGACGGGTATCAAGGCCATTGACGCCATGATCCCGGTGGGTCGTGGACAGCGTCAGCTCATCATTGGTGACCGCCAGACCGGTAAGACGGCCATCGCGGTGGATACCATCATCAACCAGAAGGCCAACTGGGAGTCCGGTGACCCCACCAAGCAGGTTCGCTGCATCTATGTCGCGATTGGTCAGAAGGGTTCGACCATCGCCGGTGTGCGCGGTGCTCTCGAAGAGGCTGGCGCCATGGAGTACACCACCATCGTGGCCGCTCCTGCCTCTGACCCTGCAGGGTTCAAGTACCTCGCCCCCTACACCGGTTCTGCTATCGGTCAGCACTGGATGTACAACTCAAAGCACGTCCTGATCATCTTCGATGACCTCTCCAAGCAGGCTGAGGCCTACCGTGCTGTGTCACTGTTGCTGCGTCGTCCTCCGGGCCGTGAGGCATACCCCGGAGACGTCTTCTACTTGCACTCCCGTCTGCTGGAGCGCTGTGCGAAGCTCTCCGATGAGATGGGTGGCGGCTCCATGACGGGTCTGCCGATCATCGAGACCAAAGCGAATGACGTCTCGGCGTTCATTCCGACCAACGTGATTTCGATCACCGATGGTCAGATCTTCCTCCAGTCCGACCTCTTCCTCGCCAACCAGCGTCCCGCTGTGGACGTGGGTATCTCCGTGTCCCGTGTGGGTGGAGACGCTCAGGTGAAGTCGATCAAGTCGGTATCGGGAACTCTGAAGCTCGAGCTCGCTCAGTACCGCTCACTGGAAGCCTTCGCGATGTTCGCCTCCGACTTGGATGCCGCGAGCCGTCGCCAGTTGGCACGTGGTGCGAGACTGACGGAGCTTCTGAAGCAGCCTCAGTACTCCCCCTACCCCGTGGAGGAGCAGGTGGTCTCTATTTGGGCGGGCACCAACGGAAAGCTCGACACGATCGAGGTCGCCGACGTCCTCAAGTTTGAGGCTGAGCTACTCGACCACCTTCGTCGCAACACCAAGATTCTTGACACGTTGCGGAAAACCAACGTGCTTGATGATGACACCAAGGCCGAGCTGGAGAAGGAGGTCGACAAGTTTGTGGTCGCCTTCCAGGGCTCCGGCGCTGAAGGCCTCGGTGCTCCGGGAAGCGAAGAGTTTGACGCTATCCCCGAAGAAGAAATCAACCAGGAAAAGATCGTCAAGCGCAAGCGCTAGACGGCAACGAGTAAAGGACTAGTAACTAATGGGCGCGCAGCTTCGGGTGTATCGGCAGAAGATTCGTTCTGCCAGTACAACCAAGAAGATCACCAGGGCTATGGAGCTGATTTCCGCATCGCGGATTCAAAAAGCTCAGGCCCGGATGACTGCTGCCACCCCTTACACCCGCGCGGTCACGCGCGCGGTGTCGGCTGTTGCGACCTACTCGAACATTGATCACCCGCTCTTGACCGAGTCCGAGAACCCGAAGCGCGCCGCCATGGTGATTTTCACTTCGGACCGCGGACTGGCTGGTGCCTTCAGCGCTCAGGTCTTGCGTGAAGCTGGCGAGCTTCGCGAGCGCCTCGAGAGCGAAGGCAAAGAGGTCATCAACTTTGTCGTGGGTCGTAAGGCCGTCCAGAACTTCACCTTCCGGCAGCGCCCGGTCGAGAAGTCCTGGACCGGGAACACCGACCAGCCCGAATTTGAGACGGCCAAAGAAATAGCTCAGACCCTGATCGAGAAGTTCACCACGGATCAGGCAGAGGGCGGTGTGGATGAAATCCACATCGTCTATAACCGCTTTGTGTCTCTGGTCACCCAGGCTCCTGAGGTTGTCCGTGTGCTTCCACTCGAAGTTGTGGAGGGTGTCGAAGAGCCCGGTGACACCGAGGTGTTCCCGCTGTATGAGTTTGAGCCTGAGCCCGATGACGTTCTGGATGCCCTGCTTCCGGTCTACATCGAGAACAGAATCTTCACCGCCATGCTGCAATCCGCGGCGGCTGAGCACGCTGCTCGCCAGAAGGCGATGAAGTCGGCCAGTGACAACGCCGACAAGCTGATCCGTGAATACACCAGCTTGGCGAACAACGCTCGCCAAGCTGAAATTACCCAACAGATTTCCGAAATCGTGGGCGGCGCCGACGCCCTCGCTTCGGCGAAGTAAAGAAAGAGATAACGAGATGACGAAGACTGCCACCACAAAAGCCACAGCTACGGGCCGAGTTGCCCGCGTGACGGGGCCCGTTGTTGACGTGGAGTTCCCCCACGATTCACTGCCCGAGATGTACAACGCGCTGCAGACTGACATCACCATCGGTGGTGAGACCAGCGTCTTGACTCTCGAGGTGGCCCAGCACTTGGGTGATGATCTCGTTCGCGCGATTGCTCTGAAGCCCACTGACGGCCTCGTGCGTGGCCAAGAGGTGCGCGACACTGGTGGACCCATCACGGTCCCCGTGGGTGACGCCACCAAGGGCAAGGTGTTCAACGTTCTCGGCGAGGTGTTGAACTCCGATGACAAGCTCGAAGGCGTGGAGCGTTGGGGCATCCACCGCCAGCCACCGGCCTTTGACCAGCTGGAGTCGAAGACTCAGTTGTTCGAAACCGGTATCAAGGTCATCGACCTTCTCACCCCCTACGTGCTCGGTGGAAAAATCGGTCTCTTCGGTGGAGCCGGTGTGGGTAAGACCGTTCTGATCCAGGAAATGATTCAGCGTGTGGCCCAGGACCACGGTGGTGTGTCCGTGTTCGCCGGTGTGGGGGAGCGTACCCGTGAGGGTAACGACCTCATCCACGAAATGGAGGAAGCGGGCGTCTTCGACAAGACCGCGCTGGTCTTCGGTCAGATGGATGAGCCACCCGGCACCCGTCTTCGTGTTGCTCTCTCAGCACTGACCATGGCGGAGTACTTCCGTGACGTACAAAACCAGGACGTGTTGCTCTTCATCGACAACATCTTCCGTTTCACCCAGGCAGGTTCTGAGGTGTCGACCCTGCTGGGTCGTATGCCCTCCGCCGTGGGCTACCAGCCAAACCTCGCGGATGAGATGGGTATTCTCCAGGAGCGCATCACCTCGACCCGTGGCCACTCGATCACGTCTCTGCAGGCCATTTATGTGCCAGCCGATGACTACACCGACCCGGCACCCGCAACCACCTTTGCGCACTTGGATGCCACGACTGAGCTCAGCCGTGACATCGCCGCAAAGGGTCTCTACCCTGCCGTGGACCCGCTGACTTCGACCAGCCGTATCCTTGACCCGCTCTACATCGGTGAGGACCACTACCGCGTGGCCACCACGGTAAAGCAGATTCTGCAGAAGAACAAGGAACTCCAGGAGATCATCGCAATCCTCGGTGTTGACGAGCTCTCCGAAGAGGACAAGATCACCGTGTCCCGCGCCCGTCGCATCCAGCAGTTCCTCTCGCAGAACACCTACATGGCAAAGAAGTTCACCGGTGTGGAAGGCTCCACGGTTCCCCTCAAGGAGACCATCGAGTCCTTTGATGCCATCGCCAAGGGTGAATTTGACCATGTGGCCGAGCAGGCCTTCTTCAACGTCGGACCGATCAGCGACGTCGAAGAGAAGTGGGCAACCATGCAGAAGGAAATGGGCTAGGGATGTCAACCCTCACCGTCACTGTTGTCTCCGCGACCGCCGAAGTGTGGTCGGGGGAGGCAACGATGGTTGTTGCGCGCACCACAGAGGGTGAGATCGGTATTTTGGCCGGTCACGAACCCACCCTGGGTGTTCTCGCTGCAGGCGAGGTGCGCATCACCACGACGGATGGTCAGAAAGTCACCGCTCAGGCGGAGGATGGCTTCCTGTCCGTAGACAACAACCAGGTGACTATTGTTGCCGGCTTGGCAGAGATTACGTCCTAAGCATGCTCGTCCTGCTGCCACCCTCGGAGACGAAAGTCTCCGGTGGGGAACCAGGAACATCGCTCGATCTTTCGCAGCTGAGCTTTGGCGCTCAGAACCCTGTGCGAAGCGCGATTCTGCAGCAAGTTGTGGAGCTCTCGGGGGATGAGACTGCAGCTCTCACGGCGCTGAAGCTCGGCCCCAAAGGCGCCCCTGAGGTTCAGCGCAATCAGGAAGTGCTCCGCTCGCCAGTGATGCCGGCACTCGAGCGCTACACCGGAG
>JAIOWW010000070.1 GCA_021741925.1 Pontimonas sp.
TAGACCTCGCCACTGCGCGTGAGCGTGTGAGAGAAATTTCTGCTCGGTTTGGATTTGATATCGACCCCGATGCCACTATCGAAGACCTGCCGGTCGGCATTCAGCAGCGGGTCGAAATCGTGAAGGCTCTGGCTCGGGAGGCAAAGGTACTCATCCTGGACGAGCCGACTGCCGTGCTGACACCCCAGGAGACGGATGAGCTGATGGCCATAATGCGTCAGCTGGCTGACGAGGGAACCTCGATCGTGTTCATTACGCACAAGCTCCGCGAGGTGAAGGCTGTTGCTGATGTCGTGACCGTCATTCGAGGGGGCAAAGTCATTGACTCCGTTTCGCCAGAGACTTCTGTGGGAGATCTCGCATCATTGATGGTCGGGCGTGAGGTGGACCTGACTGTCACCAAGAATGAGCCAAAGCTTGGTGATCTGGTTTTGAAGGTACAAGACCTGGTTGTCGTCGATGATCGCCAGCAAAAAGTCATCGATGGGATTTCTCTGGAGGTGAGAGCCGGTGAGGTTCTTTGTCTTGCAGGGGTCGAAGGTAATGGTCAGACCGCGTTTGCTGAGACACTTTTGGGGCTTCGTCAGGTCACCTCTGGCACCATCACGCTCGGTGGGAAGAACATCACCGACTCGAGTGTTCGAGAGGTGTTGGGAGCCGGAGTTGGGTATATTCCCGAAGACCGGAAGAAAGATGGGCTCGTGGGGGATTTCACCCTCGAAGAGAACTTTATGACCGACGGTTCGTTCTCGAGACCGTGGACTAAAGGCCTGTCAATTGATTTTTCTTCCAGGCAAGAAACGAGTGCTGACCTGATTGAGCGCTTCGATATTCGAACCCCGTCGGCCACCACCTTGGCCAAAAAATTGTCCGGTGGAAATCAGCAGAAGGTTGTGGTGGCGAGAGAGCTCACCCGCGATCTGAAACTCTTCGTTGCTGCTCAACCAACCCGCGGAGTTGATGTGGGGTCCATCGAGTTCATCCACGAGCAAATCATTGCGACCAGAGATCGCGGCATTCCCGTCGTGATTATTTCGACGGAACTCGATGAGGTCTACGGATTGGCCGATCGCATCGCCGTGATGTACCGCGGTCGAATCGTTGGAATTGTTCCTCCCTCTACGACACGAGAGCAGATGGGCCAAATGATGGCGGGAATCGTTCCAGAGGGAATCGCGGCATGACGCTTCTGAAGGAAATACTGTCGACGAGCGCGACTCGCGCATTCTTGTCGATCGTCATGGGCTTCCTTGTGGGAGCCATCTTCATGATGATCTCGGGTGAAGAAGTAGGCGAAGCGCTGGAATCGGGCGGTCTCGGCGAAGCCTTTGGTGCCGCCTTGATGACCGTCTCTGATGGCTACAGTGCGCTATTCCGAGGATCCATTTTCAATACCCGAGCCGACGATCTGGTCACGGCTCTTCGGCCGCTGACGGAGACTTTGAGATTGGGTGCGCCGCTCATTGCGGCCGGTTTGGGTATTTCATTGGGTTTCCGGGTTGGCTTGTTCAACATTGGTGGAAACGGGCAGATGGTGTTCGGGATTCTCTGGGCAACATGGATTAGCACTCGGATGGAACTCCCCATTGTTCTTCACATGCTGGCAGCCCTCATTGTGGCTATCCTCGGTGCGGCCCTATGGGGAGCGCTGGTGGGCTTCTTGAAAGCTCAGACAGGTGCGCACGAGGTCATTTTGACCATCATGTTGAACTATGTGGCTATATACCTATTCACTTGGTTCATCAGGAGCCCCGATCTGCTTCAGCAGGTCGAGGCCGGAGGGACACCGAAGTCAGATGCTCCAGCGATTACGGCGCAGCTGCCGCAGCTTTTCCCGGGCACTTATTCCTTGCACCTTGGTTTTGTGCTGGCCATTCTCGCGGCGATTACCTACTGGTGGCTCATGGAGCGCTCCGCGATTGGGTATCGCTTCAGGATGGTGGGCCACAACCCGCATGCTGCACGCACCGCAGGAATTTCGGTAGAGCGCACCTACATCTATGCCATGGCTGTCTCCGCAGCTTTCCTGGGTGTTGCTGGAGCTAATCAAGCGCTCGGAACCCAGGTCCCCTACACCGAGACCGTTCACGCGGGCATTGGGTTCGATGGCATCACCGTTGCTCTTCTCGGTGGAGGCAATGCGGTGGGAATCTTCTTCGCAGGGTTGCTTTTTGGCGCTTTCAAAGCGGGTGGTCCGCAAATGCAGGTGATTGGTGTGTCTCCAGAGGTCTTAGGAATTGTGCAGGGCGCCATCGTTCTCTTTATTGCTGCACCGCCTCTTGTTCGCGCACTCTTCCGTTTGCCAGCACTCTCGAGCACCCCAGCACTAGATCGACTCAAAGCTCGCTTCCGGCGGAAGGGGGCCATCTCATGAGCACCATAGTGACTCCCGGCGTTTTTTCTCTTGCTGAGGCGAAGGTGAGCTGGAAAGCCCCATGGTTCATGGCGTTTTTCAGCGCTCTGGTGTTCGGCGGTTTTGGGGTTCTGGGCCGACGAGAGCCGGTCGTGTATTCCTTGACAGCAGAGGATGCGAACTTCACTCTCCCTCCGATTGAGGCCATGTCTCACATGGTGGGGCTGACCCTAGGCACCATCTTGTTGGTGATCACTGGATTGGCTTTCTTCTGGGTTATCCAGAAGAAACCGGTTCCTCTGTGGTGGTCACTGGTCTTTGGGTTTATTGCGATTACTGCGCTGTTGGGGTGGTTAGCTGCTGGCGATCGAGTCCCCGTTGCCTTCTTGTTGGCTAACGCCATCGTGCTGGCTATCCCGATCATGTTTGGTGGGATGGCAGGAGTGATGTCCGAGCGTGTAGGCGTTGTCAATATCGCTATTGAGGGACAACTGCTGACCGGGGCCTTCGTGGCAGCGGTGGTCTCCACTCTGACCGGAAACCTCTACATCGGAATGGTCGCTGCCATGATTGCGGCTGCCCTGGTGTCGATGGTGCTGGCGGTTTTTGCCGTTCGCTATCTGGTGGACCAAATCATTGTGGGAGTTGTGCTGAACGTCCTCGTCATCGGCGTCACGAACTTCCTGTATTCCCAATGGCTGACCCAGGACGCTTCAGCGTCCAATGCACCGGGCACTTTCCCGGTGGTGTCGATACCAGTCCTGAGTGATATCCCCATTCTTGGCCCTGTGCTGTTTGAGAACCGACTGACGGTATTTCTCGCCTTCCTGGCGGTTCCCCTGCTCTGGTATGTGCTGTTTCGCACTAGCTGGGGCTTGCGCGCACGTGCAGTGGGGGAATACCCGATGGCAGCAGACACCATGGGTATTGGAGTAGCAGCCACCCGTTTCTGGTGGGTAGTCATGGGAGGAGCACTCGCAGGACTGGGAGGAGCCGCTCTGACCATTGGAAACGTCGGTGCGTTTGGTAAAGAGATGACGCAGGGTCAGGGCTTTATTGCGCTTGCGGTCGTGATTCTTGGCCGCTGGCACCCCTTCTATATGTCTGCCGCAGCCCTGCTCTTTGGGTTCTCAATTATTTTGCGGGTATGGGCCAACCAGGTGAGCCCGGGAATTCCCACTGACTTCATCATCATGGTTCCCTACCTAGTCACCATCATTGCGGTGGTCGGATTTGTGGGCCGGGTGAGGCCTCCCGCAGCATCTGGCAAACCGTATGTCAAGGAGTGACGCACGTGAGCGATATTGATTGGGAGTCGTTGCGAGAAATAGCGACCGGCGCGATGCGCCGGGCCTATGCCCCCTACTCTGATTTTCCTGTCGGAGCGGCGGCGATTGTGGACGATGGCCGCGTGGTCTCAGGGTGCAATGTGGAGAACGCCAGTTACGGAGTAGGGCTCTGCGCTGAGTGCTCCCTGGTGTCGAATCTAGCGATGACTGGCGGAGGCAACCTTGTTGCGTTCACCTGTGTTGATGGCAACGGTGACATTTTGATGCCCTGTGGCCGTTGTCGCCAGTTGCTCTATGAACACTCCGCTGAGGGGATGCTTTTGGAAACTGTGAGCGGAGTGAAGACCATAGATGAGGTGTTGCCTGATGCCTTTGGACCGCGACAACTAGAGGAGTTCCACAATGGCTGAGCCAACACCCACCGCACTTGATATTCAGGCTCTCCCGAAAATCTCGCTCCATGATCACCTCGACGGCGGTCTCCGTCCCGCCACCATTCTGGAAATAGCCGAGGCAGACGGAGTTTCTCTGCCCATCGACGGCGCAACTGGAGCACCCATTGGTGATGCGGGCCGTCTGGGGGAATGGTTCGCAGAGAAGTCTGATTCTGGTTCTCTGGTCGAGTACCTGAAGACGTTTGATGTGACGACTGCGGTCATGCAGAGCGAAGCTGGACTTCACCGAATTGCCAAAGAATTTGTCGAGGACCTGGTCTCGGACGGCGTCATTGTCGGAGAGATTCGCTGGGCACCTGAGCAACACGTGAAGGGCGGTGTGAGCCTCGATGCCGCTGTGGAAGCAGTCCAGTCCGGCATCGACGACGCCGTGAGTGCTGCTCGCGCTGTCGGAACAACCATTTATGTCGGACAACTTGTGACAGCGATGAGGCATCTCGACCGTAGTGTCGAGATCGCCCAACTCGCTCTTCGTCATCGGGATAAAGGTGTTGTCGGTTTCGACATCGCAGGCCCCGAGGCTGGTTATCCACCAAGCAGGTTCCGTGAGGCCTTTGATCTTCTCGCCCGGGAGATGTTCCCTGTGACTATTCACGCGGGTGAGGCAGATGGTGTGGAGAGCATCACCAGTGCCCTCATCGATGGGAGAGCACTGCGTCTGGGTCATGGGGTTCGTATCGCTGAAGACATCGGGAACCTTGCTGCAGAAGACTCAACATCTGCTGACCTGGGATTGGTGGCGAGATGGGTTTTGGAGCGGGGTATTCCGCTGGAGACTAGCCCCTCATCGAACATTCAAACCGGAGCAATCGAAGCGTGGGGCAAGTCCATGGAGGACCACCCTTTCGATGCCCTCTACCGTTTGGGGTATGCGGTCACGGTCAACACCGATAACCGCTTGATGAGTGCAACAACTCTCACGAGGGAGCTGGAGCTCTTGGTTCATGCCTTTGGCTATGGCATTGAGGACCTGCTTGCATTCCAGCTCAATGCAGCTCAGGGAGCTTTCTTGCGGTGGGATCAAACAGAAGAGGTCATCGACCAGCTACTCGAGGCCTATACCCCGAGTTAGAGCGAGCTGACCAGCTCGTTGATATCAGATTCGACCTCAGTGAGTCGTGACCGTGCCTCTGCTGAAGTTGCCCCCTCAGTGTCGATATAGATCTTGACCTTGGGTTCCGTCCCGCTGGGGCGAGCAATGACTCGCGTTCCATCATCCAAGTAGTAGCGGAGGATGTCTTCTTTCGGTAACTTGCCAACACCTTCTAGGAAATTGTCGAGGTGAGTCACGGAGCGCGAACCAAGTGCCGAAAGTTTCCTCTCCCGGAGGGAAGTAGTGACGGTTGATCCGGCGACGCCAGGGCTGAGTCGAATAGTGACCTGTCCTGACGCAAAGGCCCCCACAAATTCCTCAATCTCGTGAAGGTAGTCCCATAGAGTTCTGCCCTCGCCCGCAAGAGTATGAGCAAGAGACACCATCAACAGTCCGGCCGAGATTCCATCCTTATCGCGCACAACATCTGGAGTTACCAGATACCCGAGCGCCTCTTCGAATCCAAAGATCAGGTTCTTGACTCGTGATACGTATTTGAACCCGGTCAAGGTCTCCTCATGGTCCAGTCCGAAGTGCTCTGCGATTTTCCCCAGTACCGGGGAGCTCACGAGTGAGTTGGCAAGGGTTCCGGTTCCTCCTGAGGAACGAACTTTTTGAGCGATATGCCAGCCAAAGATCGCGCCAATCTGGTTTCCCGTCAGCGCACTGTATCCCTCGGGTGCTGACGGGTCGGGAAGTGCAACAGCAAGGCGATCCGCGTCGGGGTCGTGAGCAATGATGAGGTCCGCGCCGACCGACCTAGCCGTCTCGAAGCTCAGGTCAAGTGCTCCTCGCTCTTCAGGATTGGGAAAGGCAACCGTCGGGAAGTCCGGATCGGGTTCAAACTGCTGTTCAACGACGTGGGGCTCAGGGAGACCAGCTTTGTCCATTGCAGCCAAGAATGTCTCCCCGCCGACTCCGTGCATGGCTGTATAGACAACGGTTGGAGCGGGCTCCATTGGTGCCGTGAGCTGGAGAGAGTTGAGGGTAGCCATGAGATACTTCTCCACAATGTCGCCATCGATGACAGACACTCGATTGGTGGAGCGCGGAA
>JAIOWW010000071.1 GCA_021741925.1 Pontimonas sp.
CGCAGAAATTGTGGTGGTGACGACCCCGCAGAAATCTGCGGCTGATGTGGCATGGCGCTCAGGTGACGTTGCTCGGCAGACAGGTCAGAAGGTTCTCGGGGTCATCGAAAACATGTCTGCCAGCACTCTCCCTGATGGGCGCGTGCTGGACGTGTTCGGCTCCGGTGGTGGAGAGGAGACCGCGACGAGGCTCGGTGTTCCCCTGATGGGGAGCGTTCCGCTCTCGCCAAGGCTTCGTGAAGCCGGAGACGCAGGGGTTCCCCTGGTGCTGAGCGACCCCGACTCTCCCGTGGCACAGGAAATCATCCGCGTCGCCGAGGCGATTGTTCGCGGAGGCGAATCACTCGCCGGAAAGAAACTTCCTTTCGCCTAAGCGGCGAAGAGTGAGCTCAGCATCATGAATGCGGCAGCTATCAAAGCGAGACCGATCGTAACGTTCAAAAGGCGGGCAGGCGCCTTTCCGGCGAGCGCGCTACCCAGGAGGACACCGGGGAGAGAACCAATCAGCAGATTTGCAAGCAATTCAAGGTCGACTAGCCCTCCCACGAAATAGGAAAGTCCAGACACTAGGGCGATAGGCACAGCGAATAGCAAATCAGTGCCCACCAGAGCTCGGGGCGATGTTCCTCGTGGACTCACTCTCGTCAAAAGGGCCATTCCCAGGGCTCCTGCACCCACAGAGGTCAATGAAACCGCGAGACCAATTCCCGCACCTCCTGCGGTAGTCAGGACCACAGGTGGGCCCTCCCCGTTTGTGGCAACTGGGTTGGGCTGGCTCTGCCTACTGAAAGCCCTCCAGAGCAAGCTTGCGGCGGCGAGAAGAATCACCAACGCAAGTGGAATCCGAAGAACATCGTTAGCCACTGTTGTCTCAGCAAGAAAGAGTACCGCTGTAACTCCAGCGCCAACACCGATTAGACCTCCTGCCCACAAGCGTCGCAGCACAGGCCAGTGAACTCCGCCATGGCGAAGATGAGTCAGCCCCCCCACCAGCTTGGTGACTGACGCATACACCAGGTCCGTGGCGATTGCTACTGCCGGACTTACCCCAAAACCCGCAATCAAGATCGGTGTCATGAGAGCACCAGCACCGACACCGGTCAGGCCAACAAGCGCGCCCACGACGACGGCGATCAGTGTCACGCTGACATCAAAATCCACAATTCACAGCGTGGCGCAATATAACATTCTTGTCAAGAAAATGTATATTTGGATTCTAGAATTACTCTTACTCGTGATAAAGTTAAGAATTATGCCAAAACACTCTCTCGCAAACACCTCGCTCAACGGGCACACATGGACAGTGAAAACGCTTCACGCCGAGCTCCAGGACACACCGGAGACGCCGTCTCTGCGAACAGTGCACCGCGGTATCGCAGAGTTGTTCGGTTCCGCTGTCGTCAAATCTCCCGATTTGGTAGAGAATGCGTCGGGAAAGAGGCTCAACCCCCTCATCCTTCCCGCGCTCGCAGAGTGGTTGGACTCCAAAAAAAGACCTCTAGAGATAATCCAGTTGGTCTTCGTGGAGGGCACCCCCACGATTGTCCTGGTTAGCTCCAAAGGGCGCCTCATGTGGCGGGCAGTAGTGAGGGGCAACCCTGGTGACATTCCAAAAGCTATCACTTCGGTTATTAAGGACCACGGCGGAAAATTTGCGTTACTTCCCCATGGCACACTCCGACAAGAACTGTCCAAGGTCGACCTCCCCGGAAATGTTCTGAATCTGACATCATTGCTGCCGCCAGAGCCTTTCGTGCCAGAAGAGCCACAGTCTCTGTCCGCTCCCAACTCGCACAGCTACCTCGACGATCTTGAACGCGAGAGCATCAACATCATCCGCGAAGCTGTCGCGAGCGCGCGCAACCCGGGCATGCTCTTCTCCATGGGTAAAGACAGTATGGTCATGCTCACTCTCGCACGTAAAGCTTTCGCACCCGCCCCCGTCCCCTTCCCTCTCGTGGTTATTGATACCCGCTGGAAATTTCAGGACATGTATCGCTTTCGGGAGCACCTCCAGGCCGATCCGAACCTGTCGGTCATAGTGCATGTCAACCCCGAGGCAATTGAGAGGAACGTAAATCCCTTCGATTTTGGGTCGGCAACTCACACCGACATCACGAAAACGCAGGCTTTACGGCAAGTCTTGGACGCTCATCAGTTTGATTTCGTCTTCGGGGGCGCCAGGAGAGATGAAGAGAAATCGCGTGCTAAGGAGAGAGTCTTTTCGGTGCGAAACGCTAACCACGGGTGGGACCCCAAGAGACAGAGGCCTGAACTGTGGAACCTGTACAACACCACTCTCGTTGACGGCCAGACGATGAGGGTTTTCCCGATTTCGAACTGGACGGAGTTAGACGTGTGGCGCTACCTGGAGAGAGAAAAGGTTGACCTAGTACCTCTGTACTACTCGGCGCTACGCCCCTACGTCAAGAGAAACAGTGCGCTGCTCATGGTTGACGACGAAAGGTTTCCTCTGGAGGAGGGGGAACAGGTGATTTTTGACCACATCAGGTTCCGCACGCTCGGGTGTTATCCCCTCACTGGGGGAGTCCTGTCACGGGCAGAATCTCTGGGTGACATCATCGCTGAGCTCGAAAAATCCCACATCTCAGAGCGCAGCTCTCGGGTCATCGATTTCGACCAAGGTGCCAGCATGGAGCAGAAAAAGAAGGACGGTTATTTCTAATGTTGAGAGACGTCCTTCGGATCACCACAGCGGGAAGTGTCGACGATGGCAAAAGCACACTCATTGCGCGCCTGCTGCTCGATACGAAGTCCATTCCCGAGGACCAGATTTCTGGAGTTTTGGGCTCTTCCGTCGACCCTACTCGGATAGCGGACCTTCTCGATGGTCTCGAGAGCGAGAAAGAGCAAGGAATCACCATCGATGTGGCGCATCGGTTCTTTGATTCCCAGCAACGCAGGTACCACCTCTCTGACTCCCCCGGTCACGAGCAGTACACACGAAACATGGCCACTGCTGCTGCCGGAGCTGACGTCGTCATCCTCGTCATCGATGCTTCCGCGGGAATAAAGCCCCAGACAACACGGCACCTCAGCATCGCCTATCAATTAGGAGTGAGGCAGTTCCTCGTCGTTGCAAACAAATGCGACCTGATTCAGTACTCCTCCAAAGTATTGGCTGCTCTGGAGAAAGACATCAACAACCTCTTCAGTGGCTACGCAGACACAGAGTGGTCATTTATACCCGCAAGTGGCACAGAGGGAGCCATGGTCGTGACACGAGGCTCACGAATGCGATGGTACAAGGGCCCAACGATTCTTGAGGCCCTAGATCGCATCAGTCGGGAAGCTCAGCGCGAGGGCCCCGCGGCAATCGCTGTTCAAATGGTGCAGAGGCTGGGCAACCGCACGAGGGTTTACTTGGCGTCAGTTCTTCGAGGACAGGTCGAGGACGGAATGGTGCTCACCATTTCCCCCGGAGGGACGACGGGAACACTCAAGAACTTGACGGTGAACGGTCGTCCCTCACCAAGCGCAAGCGTCCGATCAGAAATTGCATTCGAGCTAGCGGAAGAACGAGACGTGGAGAGGGGCGCCCTGCTCACCCACAACTCCTCTATCTCCTCATCCCACCAATGGGATGCCACCCTTATTTGGCTTGGTGCTGAAGAGGGCGTCATCGGTCGCCCCTACATTGCAAAACTTGGGTATCAAACCGGGCGAATTACCGTTACACGAGCTTCTGAATTGTCACCCGAGGAAAACAGACGAGGCGAGGTCCGGGTTCTTGCCCCCAATGGAACGTATCGAGCAACCATTTCCGGACAGCAGGATTTTGCGCTTGCACCTTTTCATGAATTCCCGGAAGCAGGACGATTCATTCTGGTCAGCCCAGAAGACGGTCAAACAACGGCTGTTGGGCTCGTCAACTTCTCCTTGCGCCGTTCAGACAACATCCGGCCGCACACCTTTGGTTTAGACCAAGAACACCGAGAGGAGCTTGCAGGGGGTAGGGGGAAGGTCCTGTGGTTCACTGGCCTATCTGGCTCGGGAAAATCCACTATTGCCGACCAGGTTTCTCAACAGCTCACCGAATCCGGACGCATTGTCGCCATCCTGGATGGCGACAACCTCCGGACTGGACTCAACAGTGATCTTGGATTCACCGAGGCAGACAGAGTGGAAAATATTCGGCGCACCGCAGAGGTTGCCAAGCTGATGGCCGAAACGGGCGTGATCGTTGCCGTGAGCCTGATATCTCCTTACCGTCAGGACAGAGAGCGTGCGAGAGAAATTATTGGCAGCGACCGTTTCTCGGAAATCCATGTTGCTACGTCCCTATCAATTTGCGAGGGACGGGACCCGAAGGGTTTGTATAAGAAAGCTCGAGCTGGCGAAATCCCCAACTTCACGGGAATTAATGCTCCTTACGAAGAACCGCCACATCCCGACCTCGTCGTTGATGGTGCCGGAAAACTTAAGGACCAAGTAAGAAAGGTCTTATCTCTGGTCGAGGACTAACTGGCGTCAGGATCGAAAGGCGCTGGGGTCCCCTGCTGGAGGCGCTTTCGCTTCTGATACGCAGATTCCATCACCACGGGCGCGGCCACAGCTTCGGCGGGAGTGTCCGGGCTCTCCTGGAGGGCTTCTCTGATGATGCGCCGGGGGTCATATTGACGGGGGTCTAGTTTTTTCCAGTCCATGTCATCAAAGTCCGGGCCAAGCTCTTCACGCATGCGACCCTTAGCCCCAGAGGCCATGTCCCGAAGTTGCCGAACAAGGCGGCCGAATTGAGCTGAGTAGGCCGGAAGTCGGTCGGGGCCAATCAGAAACAGCGCGATGATGCCAATCACCAGCAGTTTTTCAATGGTCAGCCCGAAAGACACCCCCTAACAATAACCGGAAGACCTGGGCCACCGCCCTAGGCTTCCTACCAAGGAGCTTCCGGGCAAGAATTGGGGACAGACATGTCAGACAAAGAACTCAGCTGGCGCTTCATTGAAGAGCGCGTGGGTGAGGATGCGGACATAGAAAGAGCGAGAAAAGCCTCACTGGAGCACGGTGTGGACCCCATTACGGCGAGTGCTGGCCAATACATCGCCACCATTGCCACCTCTCTTGATGCGAAGAGCATTATCGAGGTGGGAACAGGGCTCGGTGTGGGGACACTGTGGCTTGCTCAAGCCTGTCCCGACGCCCACATCACCTCGATTGATTCTGAGCTTGACCACCACGTCAGCGTTCGAGAAATTCTGACCGAAGCAGAAATCCCCACCTCCAAGGTGCGCCTGATTACCGAGAAGGCCCTGGACGTGCTTCCCAAGATGAACGAGGCCAGCTACGACCTCGTGGTCATTGATGCTGACTTCCAGAACGCCCAGGCCTATGTTGATCACGGATTATCGCTGGTGAAACCACGCGGGAGCGTCATTGTTGTCGGGGTCTTAGGGGATGACCTCGTCGCTGACCCCGCGAAACGGGATGACAAGACTTCGGCCTACCGCTGGTTGCTCAAAGCTCTTGAGGACCGCGACGATGTCCTGCACACCGTGAATCTCATCGGCGATGGCCTCGTGCACATCGTCCGCTTGCCCTAGGCCAGGCACTACTTTCCGAGTGCTCCCGCGAGCTGATCGTGGAGCTCCTGAGCTTCAGCGTCGTTGACCGACACGACCAGGCGACCGCCGCCCTCGAGAGGGACCTTGACGATAATCAGACGGCCTTCTTTGACAGCCTCCATGGGTCCATCACCGGTTCTGGGCTTCATTGCTGCCATGACAGGATTCTCCTCATAGATCTGCGCTAAACCCCCATTATCCCCGAAATCCCGGGTCAAGGAAAATCCAGTGAGCCTCAGTGTGAGGTGAGCCAGCTCTTCAGACCTTGATAGCAGGCCTCAATCTGTGCGCTCTCGACGCGTTCATCATCAGCATGGGCGAGGG
>JAIOWW010000072.1 GCA_021741925.1 Pontimonas sp.
CCGTGGGCAATGTCATTCACAACGAGTGATTCCACCATCCTGGCAACATCTCCGGTCCAGGTGGGCTGCCCCACTTGATCCGTGACAACATCCAGGAACTCCCGATCCTGCGATGCGCGCAGGATGGTTGCGGGAAAGCTCTTTCCTGGATATCCATACAGCCAGGCCGTCCGCAGAATGATTCCCGAAAGGGGAAGGACCTCCTGAATTGCGAGTTCACCCTGCAGTTTGCTTCGACCATAGGCAGTCTGAGGCGCGCGGGGGGCATCCTCGGCGTAGGGGGCGGTTGCCGTGCCGTCAAAGACGTAATCGGTCGAGACGTGGATTAGCTTGCCACCCTTGTCTTTTACTGTGTGGGCGATCAGCGCCACTGCGTCAGCATTGATTACTGCGACTCCAGCTTCGTCACTCTCTGCCCCGTCGACGTCGGTATACGCAGAAGCGTTGATGACTGTTGCGCCTCCGGGAATAAAGCGACGCAGCGCCTCTGCGTCAGTGACGTCGGCCTCGGCTCGTCCCGCGGACAAAGGATTGAGATGGGCAAGCCGTGTGGTGAGCGCGCGCCCCAGCATGCCCTCTGCACCCAGCACTACGAGCTGGGTCATAGGCCAGCGCGCTCTTTGAGAGGCTCCCACCACCAGCGGTTGTTTCGGTACCACTGCACCACGTCAGCGAGCCCTTCAGTGAAATCAACCTGTGGGGAGTAGCCGAGCTCGCTGGTGATTTTTGCAATATCGACGCTGTACCTGCGGTCGTGTCCCTTTCGGTCGGCGACCCTCTCGATAAAGGAATCGTCCTTTTGGGTTGCGTCCAACAAAAGGCGTGTCAGGTCCGAGTTGGATAACTCTGTGCCGCCACCGATGTTGTAGACCTCTCCCGGCCGTCCATTCTGGAGAACTAGTCCGATTCCCCGACAGTGGTCGTCAACGTGAAGCCAGTCTCGAATGTTTTCACCATCTCCGTAGAGGGGAACCTTCTTTCCGTCCAGAAGATTGGTCACGAAGAGGGGAATCACCTTTTCTGGGAAGTGGTGCGGACCATAGTTGTTGCTGCAGCGGGTGATCGAGGCATTAAGCCCGTGAGTCACGTGGTAGCTGCGCACAAGCAGGTCACTTGCTGCCTTGCTCGCTGAATAGGGAGAGTTCGGGAGAAGTGGTTCGTTTTCATCCCAGGAGCCTGAGTCGATGCTCCCGTAGACCTCGTCGGTGGAGATGTGGACGAACCGAGGAATATCGAGCGCCATTGCTTGGTCAAGCAGTGTCTGTGTCCCCACAACATTTGTTTCCACGAAAATCCGTGAATCGTTGACTGACCGATCGACATGGCTTTCTGCCGCAAAGTGAACAATCGCCTCGTGACCGGGTAGCGATTCCCGAACAGCGCTGGAATCTCGAATGTCGCCCTGCACAAAGCTAAAACGTGGGGAGTCCTTCACTCTCTCAAGGTTCGTCAGGGTTCCGGAATACGTGAGCGCGTCAAACACTGTGATGTGAGCGTCCTCGAGTCCGGGCAGACGACCGTCAATGGCCATGCGCACAAAATTGGAGCCGATAAAACCGGCCCCACCGGTGACAAAAAGTCTCACGCTGCTTCGCTCCTGCTTCCGCCGAGGATATGTGTGCCTTGCACCCGACCACTCTAGTTTGTTGGGGCGGTGGGACAGGATTATGAGCCCGCTCCTAGTAGTTTGGGGCTATGCCACCGGGTTCACAGTCCACCGCCTCCACCTTGCGTGCTCCCCTCATCTCCCTGGTGTTCGCCTATTACGAGAACCCCTCGATGCTGGAGCTGCAATGGAAGGAGATTGCGAAATACCCAGCGTCTTTGAAACGTGCGATCGAGGTGATTGTTGTCGATGACGGCTCTCCGACCAGGCCTGCCTCCGAGGTTGCGAGGCCACGAAATTTGCCCCGTCACTCACTATTTCAACTTGATCGTGACGTTCGGTGGAATCAAGACGCTGCGCGAAACATTGGTGCCCACGAGGCTCAATCACCCTGGCTCCTTCTGACTGACATAGATCATGTTGTCCCGACAGAGACTCTTGCCCAGCTGGTTTCTATGGAAAAAAACCCGTCGTTTTTTTACACCTTTTCCCGTATCAAATTTGCTACGGGTGACCAGCGAGAGCCTCACCCCAACAGCTACTTCATGACAAAAGAGCTGTACTGGGCTATCGGCGGTCATGACGAAGATTTTGCGGGGATCTACGGGAAAGATTTCCTCTTCCGCAAGCGAGCGCATCGCTTCACCGATGAGGTGATTCTTCATGACGCTCCCATTGCACGGGTTGGGTCAACCATGGTGAGCGACGCTGGCACGCGCACAATTTCGCGCAGAAACACCCTTTGGCAAAAAGTGTGGGGATACGTACTTGAGTGGCTGAAAGCGGTGAAATTCTGGCGCGGAGTGCAAACGCTCACGGAAACCTATCGTCGCGTTATCTAGCCCATCAAGTGGTCGAAGAAACCTGATTGGTAGGCTTCCTAGGTGGACATAACCCCGCTGTCGATTGCCGGAGCATTTGCCATCACCAACACAGTTCACGGTGATCAACGTGGCGAGTTTGTCGAGTGGTTCCGCGCGGACCACATCAAGGACCACACCGGCCTCGATTTTTCTCCTATCCAGGCCAATCTTTCGGTGTCCCAAAAGGGGACTCTGCGAGGCATTCACTTTGCGGATGTACCTCTGGGGCAAGCCAAGTATGTGATGTGCGCGACGGGATCGATTCAAGATTATGTCGTCGATATTCGAGTGGGATCACCCACCTTCGGTCAGTGGGAAGTCGCAACCATTACCGCCAAGGACCGAAACGCCATTCTTCTGGATGTGGGTCTCGGGCACGCTTTTGTGGCTCTCGAGGAGGGAACGACCGTCACCTATCTCGTGACCGATCACTTCAAGCCTCATGCCGAGCACGCGATCAACCCACTCGATTCTGAGCTGGGACTTGAGTTCCCGTTCTCCGGTGATGAGCTACTGGTGTCTGCCAAGGACCGCGAAGCGCCGAGCTTCGTAGACGCCCTCTCCAGCGGTATGCTCCCGAAATGGGCAGGGAGCTAGCGTCATGAAGGGGATCATTCTTGCCGGTGGGTCAGGAACCAGGCTCTGGCCCATAACCCGGGGTATCTCCAAACAACTGATGCCCATCTATGACAAGCCGATGATTTACTATCCGCTGTCGACCCTGATGATGGCCGATATCCAGGATGTCTTGGTGATTTCGACACCTGAGCATCAAAGTCAGTTCCAGGATCTTTTGGGAGACGGTACTCACTTGGGAATGTCTATTTCCTATGCCGTGCAGGAAAAGCCGGAAGGGCTTGCCCAGGCCTTTCTGATTGGTGAGGATTTCATCGGTGACGAGTCAGTTGCTCTCGTCCTGGGCGACAACATTTTCCACGGGGCCGGGCTCGGTAAGTCACTGCGAGCAAACACGGACATTGTCGGAGGGCTGATTTTTGCCACCCATGTCTCCCAGCCGGAGGCCTATGGTGTTGTTGAGTTTGATGAGGCGATGAACGCTGTGTCCATTGAAGAAAAGCCTGCGAAACCCAAGAGCAACTACGCAGTCCCGGGCCTCTATTTCTACGACAAATCCGTGGCACAGGTAGCTCACTCGATAAAGCCGAGCGGTCGGGGTGAACTAGAGATCACCTCGATCAATGAGCACTACCTCCGCGAGGGCTCTCTCAAGGTTCAGGTCTTGGACCGTGGGGTTGCATGGCTCGATACGGGAACGTTCGATTCGATGATGCAGGCATCTGAATATGTGCGGGTCATCGAGGAGCGTCAGGGTCTCAAGATTGGCTGTATCGAGGAGATTGCCTGGCGAGCAGGGTGGATTTCAGACAGAGAGCTCGCCACCTTGGCGGAGCCACTGCGCAAGAGCGGGTACGGGACTTACTTGGATCGACTTCTCGCCCGATGAGCTATTTGAAGGAAATCTGGCAGTCCAGAGAGCTTCTGCAGAACCTCACCAATCGTGAGGTTCGCGGAAAATACCGCAGGACGGCGCTGGGGCAACTCTGGTCGCTGGCAAACCCGATTGCTGCCATCCTGATTTACACCTTCATTTTTTCGTTCATCTTCCGACTACCCGCGCAGGTGGGTGACCCCAGTGGGTTGAACAACTACGCGCTGTGGTTGGTCTGTGGGCTCTTGCCGTGGCTGTTTTTCAACAGAGTTCTGACGCTCGGGGTGGAGTCCCTGGTCTCGAACGCGGGTCTGATTCAAAAGGTCTACTTCCCGAGGATTGTGCTTCCCCTGTCACTGGCTAACGCCACGTTCTTCACCTGGATGTTGGAGATGGCTGTCCTCGTCGTTGCTCTCTCGCTGTTGGGGTCGTTTGTGCTTCCCTGGCTTCCACTCGTCGCTCTATTAATGGTGGTGTTTGGACTTTTCTCGGTCGGTCTCGCCATGATCTTTTCGATCATCAACGTCTACTTCCGAGACCTCTCGTACCTGCTCACCATCGTGTTGCAGTTTTGGTTCTACTTGACCCCGATTCTGTATCCCGTCGAGTTGGTGGAAACACAGTCTGACAAGCTCGGAGGTTTGGTGGGGACTCCCATCACGTTGCTCGATCTCTACACACTCAACCCGGTCGAGGGTTTTATTGAGATCTTCCGGAACCTGCTCTATGACAACCGAGCACCGGAGCTCTCGACAGTGCTGATTGCCCTGGGTTGGACTGTTATTGCGTTTGGAGCAGGCGCCTGGATGTATGCCAGGAAAGAAAAGATGTTGGCGGAGCTCCTGTGAGCGACTGGGCTGTTCGAGTTAGTGACGTGAGCAAACGCTTTCGCCTGTATCACGAGCGAAATCAGTCGCTCAAGTCAGCAATTCTGCGGGGGCGGACCTCAAAGCACGAAGACTTCTGGGCGCTGAAAGACATTTCCTTTGATGTCATCGAGGGTCACACTCACGGTCTCATCGGGTCGAACGGGTCTGGCAAGTCCACGCTGCTGAAGTGCTTGGCGAAGATTTATTGGCCGACGTCGGGAACCATCGAGTATCGAGGCCGGATGGCCTCGCTTCTCGAAGTGGGTTCTGGTTTTCACCTGGAGCTTTCCGGTCGGGAGAATATTTACTTGAATGGGTCAATTCTCGGGATGTCGAAAAAAGAGATTGATTCCAAGTTTGATGAGATTGTCGACTTCTCCGGTGTTGAGCGATTCCTGGACCAACCGGTCAAGAACTACAGCTCAGGAATGTATGTCCGTCTGGGTTTCTCGATTGCTATCAATGTGGACCCTGACATTTTGGTCGTGGACGAAGTGTTGTCAGTCGGTGATGAGGAATTTCAGCGCAAAAGCTTCCAGAAGTTCTTGGAGTTCAAAAAGCGGGGAAAGACAGTCATTCTGGTCACCCACACGATGCCGGTTGTGGAAGACATTTGCGACACGGTGACTTGGATCAACAACGGCGAGATGATGCAGACCGGCCCGGCCGCAGACGTGGTGAAGAAATACCAGTCGAGTATCGACTAGGGAGTGGAGACGGAAGCCGAGTCTTTCGTCTCACGGAGCTCGAGAGTCCTCGTGATGGAGG
>JAIOWW010000073.1 GCA_021741925.1 Pontimonas sp.
GTTGATTTGCTCCACGGTGTCCCACGTCCGGGGGTCGCCGTCTTCCGAGCGCAATCGGGCCAGCTGTTGGTCGACCAGGGCAAGATTTTCTTCCAAGGCCCGCTGGGGATAGTCGGGGAAAGCCCCGGTAATGAATTCGTACCACGGAACAGTGTTGACGTTGTAGTGCTTTGCGCTAAAAGGTTTCTTGGGGTGAGTGACCTCGTTCCAGGGGGTTGTGCCTCGTGCGCGCTCGACCCGTTGACGGTCGTCGGGATCGAGTGACCTAGCCCAGAGGTGGATGGCATGGAAGGGGTTTGCCGGGCGATAGTCGGTCCAGCCGGCATCGAAGTGCTTGTTGGGTGTGAGGTACTGGTCGCCGTCTTGGTGGCCTAAAGCAAAGTTTTCATCGAGCTGTTTCCTCGCCGCGTCAAGCCAGTTCGGGTCCCCGGTGAGCAGGTAGGCGTTGGTGCATGCGTTAACCAGGGGTTCCATGATGGTGAAGAGACCGTGGGGCCAACGCCAACCGTAGTGGCCACCCCACCACTTGCCTTCGAGGTATTCACCCACTACACCGCTGAGTCCCACGTTGTCCGGCATGATCCCGCCGTTTTCCTCGGCCCGAGATGCCCACACTTCCAGGTACTCCAGAACCCATGTCTTCAGGAGAGGATCAGCGCTATACATAAATGCGTGCGTCATCTGTCCCGTCGCGTTGAGGTTGAGTGGGACATCTCCTCGAGTGGTCCTCTCATTCATCAGGCGAACAACTTCGTCAAAGACTTCGTCATTGGACCAGTTGCATTTTCCGAGTTCGAAAGGTGACGTTTTCATGTCTTCAAACGGGGCGAGGTAATCGTCGAGGACGCCACGGTGTGTTCCGAGGTCCTCTTTGGTGACGACGTGGCGCGGACCCTTTGAACCGGACTGGGGGGCGCGAATCATTTTGAGCTCGGGATCCCAGTTGTCGACTGAGGTGTTTTGCCCGTTATAGAGGTCGGCGAAGCGCTTGGCTCGAGACCGGTCTTTCAGCGAGTCAGGTTTGGTGAGCCCGAAGAAGTAGTGAAAAAGGTTTGCTTCACCGTGGTGCATCCAGTCGTAGTAGCCATCAAATTCTTCGTGAATTTGGCCATATTCAGTCCACTGCCAGGTGATCGAGTCCCACATCTGTCGGCCCAGGCGGTAGACCTCCTCATCACCGGTCACCGCGTAGAAAAGCGCCAGGTACTGGAAGGCCTCATAGGGGTCATCCGAACCATCCATGCCGGGCCATTCGCTCCGCCAGATCAGGGTTCCATCTGATCTGGTGTAGCGAGCGACGAACTCCTGCGCACCATCGGAGATGGTTCGACGAAGCTCTTGCTGGAGTTTCGCCCATTCGGGAGTGGCCTCCGAATCGCTAGTGACACTGATGACCGGAATGTTTGTGTTCGCCACGGGCGCTCCCCTCGATTCTAAAATCCTATAGCATTCAATACCATGATGATGAACCGGGGTAAACCCGTCGCTCTTATCGCTGGCTCGTCGAGCGGTATTGGCTTTGCCGTTGCTCGCCGACTGGTGGCCGACGGTTATGCCGTGATGTGTCACGGTCGTGACGACGGAGACCACGAGAGTGGTTTTGGTGATTGGCTGGCCGCCCACAGTGATTCGGTGCGATACTTATCAGCAGACCTCCGAGACGCTGCGGCACCCGACACCCTTGTGGCTCGCACCCTCGAAACCTGGGGCAGCCTTAATGCGCTGGTTGTCAGTGCGGCGGTGACCCATTTCGGTCCGGTGGAGGACCTGAAGCCGGAAGACGTGGAGAAAGTTTTCGGGGTTAATTTCGAGGCCCCATTGCGACTTGCTCTCTCAGCACTTCCGCACCTCAGCGCTGCGGGAGGAAGCGTGGTTATGGTCAGTTCGACCAATGCGGTGCGGGTCAATCGCAACAATCTTCTCTATGACGCCTCAAAAGCTGCCCTGAATCATATGGCCCAGGCTCTGGCTTTGGAATGGCGCAAGAGTGGTGTTCGGGTGAATGTTGTGATGCCAGGTGGCACCCACACCCCCATGCTCGAGAAGTGGCTCGTGGAGTTTGCGGGGTCAGCGGAAGCTGGCGCCGAAGTGCTCGAGACAGGGATTGGCGAGGGTAGGGTGGGGAAGCCCGACGACATCGCAGGACCTATTGCGTTCCTTTTATCTGAAGATGCCCGCTGGGTTACCGGCGCCACGTTAGTCGTCGACGGCGGAGCAGTTCTCGAACGGTAGCCGTCGCTAGGTGACGTCCCCGGTTATAACCGGGAGAGGTCCGGTGGGCGGATTGATTCGGTCCAGTCCTTTTGATTTGCCTCGCACCGAAGCGCTGTGCACCAGCGCTGAGGCTGCAAACAGGGCGAGAACGGGGATGATGAAGGCGGCTGAGACGGAGGCGTTCTCGGCAATCGCGCCCATCGCTACTTTCCCCAGTATGGAGACGGCCTGAGTGACGAAACTCAGGGTCGCTATCGCCTGAGCGGTGCTAATTCCTGGGGTGAGACTGGCGCTCAGCATGACGGTGGGCCCCACTGGTGACAGGCCTAAGCCACCGAGGAACCAGAAGCTCCCCAGCCAGATGACGGTTGCCCACGGAGACACCGAGGAGAGAAACCAGGCTCCGAGCACGCCGGTGCCCAATCCAAAACCGGCGATGAGCGTGCCCGTAACAGACAGGTAGTGGATATCAAACTTCTTGCTCAACGATGCAATCGACAGTCTCCCGATGATCATGCCCATCATGAAAGCGCCAAAGGGGACAGCCCGGAGGGCCAGGTCGATACCGGCAGACCGCGACAAAATTGCCGACCACTCGAAAATTGCGAGCTCTGGTAACACAACACAGAGCAGCGCGAAAGCCAAGATCCAGATTCGAGGGGGAATCTTGAACCACTTAATTCTCGCGCTGCTCATGTTTTCCTCCCGGTGCCCATCCATGTCAGGGGCAAGGAGGAACCGGGAGAGTATGAGGAATCCGATCAAGGTGATTGATGCCACGATGATCAGGTAAACCTCAAGGCTGATGAAAAGTGTCCCTACGGCGCCCGAGCCGGCAGCGCTGACCGCACCTACGCTCCAGCCGGCGTGCAGACCGCTGAGGATTGAGCCTTCGCTCTTTTTCTGCAGGAGCACCCCGTGGGTGTTTACAGCGACGCCGGTGAGGGATGCCAGAAAGTGAAACAACATGTTGGCAAATCCCCAAATTGCGGAGGATGTGACGAACCCGAGAGGAATTATGGCGAGGACTGCGAGGATCGCTGAACTTCGCATCATCGGTGCGACACCAAACCGATTGATGATCGTAGGTGCCACCAGAACCGCCGAGATGGCACCTACCGGGGCCAGCCCGAGAATGATTCCCCACGTGGCGAAAGAGATTCCGAGGCGCTCGAGATACTCGGGAACCCATGCGATGGAACACAACACAAGATGACCGAGCAGTAGAAAGCTTGCAAAGGAGGCGCGAGTTGCTCCAGCAAGGTTTTTTGGTATTCCCGCGAGCACAAGTCTCCTTTGCGCGTTCCAAACAATCGCCCTGTCGCTCGCGCGGGGGTGTTGAGAAAAAGTCGGTTAAAGCTTCAGCACCGTATGCTCATCGATGAAGTTCCAGTCGTAGTCGATCCCAAGGCCGCTACCTTCAGGAGCCTGGACCATGCCGTCTTCGATCACAACTGATGAATGAGTTCCAAAGTTAAAATCGTCGAAGGGGTAGAGCATCTCGAAGAATTCAGAGTTGGGTAGAGCAAGCGAAGCGTGAATTTGGACTTGCTCAAGTGCCTGATAAATCGTGGTGTGTAGTTCACATTGAACCCCAAAAGACTCAGCGGTGTGACCGGTCTTCATGACCGAGGTAATCCCACCTCTCCAAGAGACGTCGGTCCGCACAATGTCAGCAAGTCCTTCATGAATGTAGTGAGCGGTTGAGTAGTGCCCCCCGGTGAGGACTTCGGTGCCACAAATCGGAAGATCGAGTTTTTCGCGTAACTTTTTCAATCCGTTGAAGTTGACGTCGAGAAGAGGCTCTTCGAGCCATCGGTATCCGAGCTTCTCGAGTTCGCGGCCAACGAGCAGCGCTTGCTCATAGTTGTAGCTGATGACCGGATCCGCCATGAGAGTAAAATCATCGCCCACTGCTTGCCGAACGGCACGGTAACACTCGATGTCGACTCTTGGGTCGCCTGGAGGATGCAGCTTGTAGCCCCTGATTCCCCGGGCTTTGACCTCGAGAGCTTGAGCCACGTATTCCTCCGGACCCGGAAGGAACATGGAACTCACGTAGAGGGGAATTTCTGTTTTCGCTGCTCCGAGTAGGCGGTAGACGGGCTGATTACTCTGCTTACCGACGATGTCCCAACACGCATTATCGAAAGGTCCGTAGGCATAAATGGGAGTGAGGTTCCATTTTCGATCGAACATCTCAAAGTCTTTGAGATTGGCTTGAGTATGGAAGGCGTCTCGCCCAATGAAGAACGGCTTTACTTGGCTCATTACATGCGCGGCCGCCTTTGCATCGAGCGCGCCAAATCCGAAGGACGTTCCTGTCGTGCCATCGGCGGTGGTCAGCGTGATAACCGTAAAATCAGGGCGCGAACCACCTGGGAGCTGGACCGCTGAAACAGCGTCAAGTTGTTGCAATTCGTCCGCACCTCGACAGCCTCTAATTTCAACGTCGACAATTTCAGATGGGTTCATGAGCTAAATCATATAGGAAAATTCGCATGACGCTGCGTGGGCGTAGGCGCAGGGTTTGTTCACAGGGATTCCGGAAACTTTTCGCTTGATTCGACACCATACATTTCGCGGACCTCAATTTCTTTTGAGAGCAAATCCTCAACTCCACCCTTGATACGAGCAACTGTGTCGCTGCGGCCGTGTTGATGCCAAAGCTCTCTGGAAGTCCACTTTTCAATGAAGATGAGTGCGCCCCCGACCTCCTTGTGGAGGGCATACAGTTCACATCCCTCTTCGAGGTGGACCTCGGGGGACACCTCGAGAAGAACCCTCATGACCTCGTCGTAGTGCTCGGGTTTGGGGGTGAAGGTGGCGATAACAATGCAGGGTTGTGCCATCACTAGACTTTCGGGAGTGCGCGTTTTGCTGGCGGTTTCAGCTCTCTCGGACCTTACTCTATGCGCTAATCCATTCCACTTTTTGACCGGTAACAGCGTGGATTACCTCAAAATCCTTATCGAAGTGCAGCACAGTCTTGTGCGCACGGATCGCAAGTGCGGCGACGAGAATGTCGGCGACTGACGGTCCGCGATG
>JAIOWW010000074.1 GCA_021741925.1 Pontimonas sp.
GCCGCTGCACCCGCCTGAGGGTTTGTCGCCAGCGAATCATTGACGAAGATGACACCGCTGTCATCGGAGATTCTCTCCAAGCGATGCGGAAGACCCTGGAACCCTTCAAGGACCCCTTCGAGCGAGCTCAGCTCAAGATGTCCCGTGGCCTCAGCGATGGCGAGAGCCATCAGCATGTTGTGATGGTTGTGGCGCCCCACAATGCTGGACTTCGCGGTGTGGAAAAGCTTCTCGTCCCCCCGGCAGAGCCACGACTCATCGCCATCAGCCTCGAGATGCCACTGGTGACCCTCCCCCACCCAGGTGATGGGCAGATCTGGATGCCTCCTGGCCAGCTCCGCGCACAGGATGGGATCCTCGGAGTTCGCGACGACCCTTTCGGGTCCACTCGCCACGATGTTCAGCTTGTCGCCGTAGTAGGTATCGACATCCCCGTGCCAATCCAGGTGCTCCGGGAACAGGGCGGTCAGACCCACCACACGAGGAGAAGCCTCCAGGTAGTGACATTGAAAACTGGAGAGCTCGGCTGAATAGAATTCTGCGCTTCTGACACCGAGTAAGGGGATTCCCATGTTGCCACCGAGTTCTGCGTCGAGCCCGGAGCCCCGGAGGAGAGCGTGTACCAGGGTGGTGGTAGTGGATTTCCCTTTAGAACCCGAGATGCCGACCATGTGCTCCCGGTGTTCCGCCACGAACAGCGCACTACCCGAGGTGAGCGGAATAGACAGCTCTCGAAGGGATCGATGCAGGTCGCTCGTGATCGCAATCCCCGGAGAAACAACGGCAAGCGTGGCGTCCCGGCATTCCGGGGGAATTTGGCCTTGGGCATCCGCGAGATGCAGGGGAATGTCCGGAAAAGCTGCCCGAAAAGCTTCGGCGGATGGACCCTCCCGACCATCGAGCGCTAGCAAGGATGGGGCAGGATTCAGGTTTGCCAGAGCGGTGGCCACCGCGGTTCCCTCACGCCCCACTCCGACAATGAGAACCTTGTGGCCGGCGAGATCCGCGAGAGCGGTGGGCGCTTTAGGCAAGGACGCTTCCCAGTGTTTCAAAGGGAGCCGGGAGACAAATGCGACCGTGACGCTCGCCCAGGACCTGCTCTTCGAGCTCCGGGTGGGGTTTGAGTAACTCGGGCATCTCCTCCGTGAGGGCACTCACCACCGCACTGTGGCTCCAGTCACTTTGATGTGAAATCCAGCTAAACGCCAGCAACGATTCGGCTTGCTCCCCCACACACTCAAAGGGTCGGTGTTCATGCAGTCCCAGCAGAGCCCGGTATCCCTCGATTTGTGTGGGGTTATCCAGAAGATTGTCCGCAAACATACGCGTGAGAGATGTTGAGGGGATGAAGGGGCTCAGTATCAAGAAAATGAAGCGGCACTTGTCGCAATCCCCGCACCAGCGGGCATCCTCGACTCCCCGACGAAACGCTCGGTTACAACTGGTAATCACCGGGTGATATTCCGGCAGAGCCGCAAAATATCGAGCGATTTGCACTTCACTGTAGGGGCGAAGCAGAGAGAAATAAGCGCCTGCGGAGAGGCCCGCCTGAGGGCCGAGCATGTCCTGGAGAAGGCCTTCGGCCTCCTCAGACTTCGACCACTGGTGGTTCACTGCATGACCATCCCACTCCAGCGTCGCTTCCGAAGCACTCGCTTCGAGCGACATCACGACGGGGCCCAACCCAATAATGCGAGCTTGGACGAGGGCAATCAAAGAGTTCATGGCTGTCACAGGGACGTGCCCGTTGAGGGCGCCGGCTTCGTTGAGCTCGAGCAAGCGCATATCGAGGTCCCTCGTTGCTGCCAACACGGGGTGTCCCTTGATACGGCCCACCCGGTAGATGATTTTGTTCGGATTCACCGCGAACTGCACCGGATGCATCCGAGCAGCCGCCAACAATTCGACCGTCACGACAGAATCCTTGCCACCGCCAATGGGCACCAGGGGATCTCCCGAGGGGGTCAGGTGGTCTGACTCTGCCCACGGTTTCGCCAGCGGCGCCTCCAGGACGATGTCCGGAGAGAGAAGCCCTGGAAAAGCGTTGCGGTAGGCGTATTCAGCGAGCCCTTCGCGGAGAACCGACTCCAGATAGGTGATCCCAGCTTGCGTCATTCCCTCGAGTGCGATGACATAGCGCGCTGGGGCAGCGGCTTTGTAATAGCTCAGCCCTAAGACTGCACCCAGGATGACGGCCAAGGAGCGAACTCGGGGCCAATCAACGTCGTGCTCTGGTCGCACTGGGGTGAAACTGATGCGCTCGCTAAAGGCGTGGGTTGTCTCCGGTGAGACCAGCTCGTAGCGGAACGAGAAGCTGAAATCGTCAGCAGAAAAATCGGCCGAAAGGTATCGAAATTCGGTGTAGACAGACGGGTCAAACACCATCGCAGTCCACACCTCCCCTCGTGTCACCTAGCTGAAGCAACTCCCCCATCCTACGCCCGGGGCTTGGGAACCCGGCTAATACTCGCTACGGGAGGATTCTTGCTCGAGCACGTGCTCGAGGTCACTCAATCGGGTGAGTCCGCCCAGCGGCTTCGACATGCGATGGTTCCCGCGGAGGGCATCTGCCTGGGTGTGCAAGAAATTCCAGTACCCAGCACTCATCGGACAGGCTTTCTCCCCGACCCTCACTGTGGGTTTAAAGGCACAGGAGCCGCAATAGTTGGTCATGGTGTTGAGGTAGGCGCCACCGGAGGTGTACGGCTTTGTCGCCACCACCCCACCATCGGCGTATTGCGACATCCCGATTACATTGGCTGGCATCACCCAGGGGGTTCCATCCACGAAAGCATCGACAAACCAGTCGTTGAGCGCACGGGGGTTGAACCCTCTTTGCAGTGCGAAACTGCCCAGCACCATGAGGCGATTGATGTGATGGGTCCAGCCTCGTGTTCGTACTTCGTCGAGCACATGGCCAACACAGCGCGATCGAATATCGGTTGAGTCGAGCTCGCTCCACCAGGTGGGTAGTTCCTCCCGGTGGCCCAAATAATTGGAATCCACGAAGTCCGCACCGAGGTGCCAATACAGGTGCCACACCCAGTCACGCCAGCCCATCACCTGGCGAATGAAGCCCTCTGCGCTGGCAAGGTCCACCGCTCCCTGGTGATACGAGGCTTCGACGCGCTCGAGAACCTCCCTCGGGTCTAACAGCCCCAGATTCAAGGCGGGGCTCAAGAGAGAGTGAGACATGGCCCAGTCCCCCTGCATTGCCGCGTCCTCGTGAGGGCCAAACGTTGCCAGTCTGGTGGTCACAAAGTGCTCAAGAGCGTCCAGGGCTTCCGCCCTGGTGGCAGGGAAAAGTCTGGGTCCATCGGCACCCAGGAAGCTGACATCCCCAGAGTCTTCGAGCGCGTCGAGGTACTCACGGACTTCCTGGTCTATCTCGTCCTCGGTTGGATACCAGGGCGCCGCAACTCCCAAGGTTTCCTGGCCTTTGGGCGGTGCCTCTCGATTGTCGTGGTCAAAGTTGAATCGACCACCCTCGGGTTCGGGCTCCCCGTTCATTCCCGGTGCCATCAGGATCCCGGTTTCCCGTCGTTGGTGTCGGTAGAAATTCTCCATCAGTAAGCGTGTGGACTGCGTCCCAGCCCACTTCCCAAACTCTTCCTCGCTGGCCACAAAACCGCGAGAAGGAAGCACCTCAACGGCGGCGCCCGCTTCCAAATCCTGGACTAAGGCCCGAAGTCCCCATGACGTGGGGTTCACGATGCTCGCATCCACGCCGCTCAGCACCTCGTGATACGTCTCGCCGCGCCTGAGCTCTGCCGTGGACCCCATCTCCGCCGCCCGATGGCGCAGTGCCGAGAGAATCAGGTGAGCTTTCTGGCGGTGGTATCGACGGCGCCGAAAAGGTCCCAACACTTCAGGAATAATCACCCTCTGGTCCTCCACAAAATGCGGACCTAGTTGGTCCGCAAAGAGGATTCGGGGAACGTCGGGGGACATGGCCGCCAGTTTAGGAGTGAAGGCTGAAGGGTAGGCTCTTTCCCGTGTCAACAGCCCTGCTCACAGACCACTACGAGCTGACCATGGTGGATGCCGCCCGCAAATCCGGGCGGGGTGACCGCGGTGCCGTGTTTGAGGTGTTTGCCCGCCATTTGCCGCCCGGGCGGCGCTACGGCGTTGTCGCTGGCACAGCTCGACTGATCGACGCCATCACCGATTTCCGTTTCGGACCCGAGGAGCTGAGTTTTCTGCGCTCGGGCGCAATCGTCTCGAGTGACACTCTGGACTGGTTGGAGTCCTATCGCTTTAAGGGCACCATCCGGGGGTATGCCGAGGGTGAGCTCTACTTTCCTGGATCACCGATCCTGAGCGTTGAGGGAGAATTTCAGGAAGCGGTTCTCCTCGAGACTCTCATCCTCAGCGTATTGAACTACGACTCCGCGGTCGCCAGCGCCGCCAGCCGCATGGTCCAGGCAGCAGACTCGAGACCACTCATCGAAATGGGAGCGAGACGCGCTAGCGAACGAAGCGCGGTTGCCGCTGCCCGGGCCGCCTACATCGCTGGCTTTAGCGCGACCAGCAACCTTGAAGCAGGTCGAAGCTTTGGCATTCCCACTCGGGGAACCGCAGCGCACTCCTTCACTCTGGTGCACGACTCCGAAGAGGAAGCGTTCGAGGCACAAATTGAGTCGATGGGAACCGGAACCACACTTCTGATTGACACTTACGACATCGACGCCGGGGTAGCCACGGCCGTGAAAGTCGCCGGGACCGAGCTCGGCGCTGTCCGCATTGACTCCGGTGACTTACCCGTGGTGGTGCGGTCTGTTCGAGACCAGTTGGATTCTCTCGGTGCGACGTCGACCAAAATTGTGGTCACCAACGACCTCAACGAGCACACTATTGCGGGCCTCCGAGGTTCCCCCGTGGACGTTTTCGGTGTGGGAACAAGTGTTGTCACCGGATCGGGATCACCCGCGGTGGGTCTCGTGTACAAACTCGTTGCCAGAACCTCGGACCAGGGAGACCTAATTCCCGTGGCCAAGCGCAGCTTCCACAAAGGCAACCCCGGTGGGCGCAAAAACGCTTCCCGGGCCCTCGACAAGGGCATAGCGAGCGAGGAAATCGTCAGCACTGATCCGTCATACCAACCTCCGACTGAGGCTCGCACACTGCTCACCACGTTCATGG
>JAIOWW010000075.1 GCA_021741925.1 Pontimonas sp.
TGGGAACTCGGTTGCCATTGTCATCGAAGCGACCGGGACCTACCGCGACAACTTCGCCTTCCTGAGGCTTTTCTTTCGCGGTGTCAGGAATGACCAAACCAGAAGCAGTGGTCTGCTCTGCTTCGACCTGCTTGATCACAATGCGATCTTCGAGCGGTTTGATGGAGACCGACACGGTTGACCTCTTTCTGAGACTCTTAGTTAGCACACTCACTATTCGAGTGCTAACACAACTGTAGCGAACCCATTAGCACTCGCGCAATACGAGTGCCAATTCGTGTCGCCCTGACAGAATGGGCCCGTGGAGCGACACGAACTAGATGCACTTCTCACCCCTGACGCGCTTCGCCTTCTCGCCAGTATGGACGAACCCCACTCCCCTGACGAGGTTGTCAGCCGGGTAGCGAACCTGCGAAAACAAGGTCATTCCTTGGACACTGTCAGTGCGGTCATGGGTCAGATTGCATTGCGTAAGAAAGCCCGGGAAAAGTTCGGCGATTTTGCTGATCGAATGCTTTTCTCCCCCGAGGCGCTAGAAGTTGCCTCCCGACTAGAAGTGTCGAGCCACCACGCAGGACGTTTTCTCCAGGCAGGGGTCACCTCGGTTACCGATGCCGGTTGCGGACTAGGCGGTGACTCCCTCGCCTTCGCCGGAGCCGGACTCACCGTTCGCGCGCTGGAAAGAGATGAGGTCACCGCCACACTCGCCGCCTATAACCTCCAGCCCTTCGACACGGTCACCGTCGAACACGGGGATGCTGAGTCAGCAGACCTCTCACACACTGAGGGGCTGTGGTTCGATCCCGCGAGGCGCGAAGGAAGCAGCCGCTTCCATAACCCCCAAGATTGGTCGCCCTCCCTCGACTGGGTATTCCAGCAGGCCACGACCTGTCCCACCGGAATCAAACTTGCCCCTGGGATGGATAGAGACCTCATACCTGAGGGCTGCGAAGCTCAATGGGTCTCCTGGAAGGGCAGCGTTGTCGAGGTTGTACTGTGGTTCGGCGCACTGGCCCGCAAGGCCATCACCAGAAGTGCTCTGGTGCTCAGAGATGGTGGAGGGGCGGAGATTACTGGGCCGAAGGACTCCCCTGATGCACCGGTCGGTGATCTTCAGCAATACCTGTCGGAGCCCGATGGTGCCGTCATTCGCGCCCGCCTGATTGGCGATCTTGCCCGAGCGCACGGTTCTCACATGATTGATCCCACCATCGCCTATATGACCAGTCCTGAGCCCATCGACTCACCGCTTGTGCAGTGCTTTCGAGTGCGCGAGAGCGTGCCCTACTCCACCAAGAACGTTCAGGCGCTTATCCGAGGTGCCGACCTGGGAACACTGGAAATCAAGAAGCGCGGTATCGATGTGGATCCGGCAGTGCTACGTACCACCCTTCCCCTCGAGGGGGCCGGCACCGCCACGCTCATCCTCACTCGCGTCGCCGGTGAAAAGACGGCCATCCTGGCTGATCGGGTGGGTTAGTCAGAAAGTACGTAACCCGTGCTGACCAAGAAAGCCAAAACAATGGGGAGTGCGACCAAGACCAACACCGCGGTCCCGATGACCAATGCGACGTAGCTCAGGCCCACACCAATAGTGGCTCGAATACGGCTCACCGGCTCACCGCGCCTGGCGATGTGACCCAAAATGATGCCCACGATGGCGGGAACGATGCCGACGCCAAAAACTGGGGCAAAGAGAAGACTAAAAACACCAACCCCTAAGGCAACCCTGGAGAGCGTGCTGCCGGCTTTCGGTTCGCTCCGGGCGGGCAGCGAACCGGTGCGCTCCACGGAGATTTCTGACACCGAGACCTCGGTAATGACCTCGGGTGTCTCCCTGTCAGAGGGCTGCAACTGGTCGCTCATACCCCCAGACTACCCAGGCAGACCCTAGAGCTGAATGATGGAGGGGGAGAGAGTCGAGAAGACCCCACTCGAGAGTGACGAGGGTTCAAACCCTGCCATCATCCTCTGAGCACCCAATGCCGCAATCATGGCTCCGTTGTCTGTGCAGAGTGAAAGGGGTGGCACCCGAAGGTCAATGCCTGCGTGGTCACAGCGCTCCTGGGCAAGGCCCCGCACCCGGGAGTTCGCGGCAACGCCACCTCCCAAGAGCAACCGGGGAGTGTCGTGATCATGACACGCCTGAATCGATTTCTGGATCAAAACATCTGCAACAGCTTCCTGAAAGGAAGCAGCAATGGAAGGTACATCGATTACGTCGCCACGAGCCCTCGCAGACTCCACATAGCGAGCAACCGCGGTCTTCAGACCAGAGAACGAGAAGTTGTAGCGATGCTTCTCTTGATCTTTGTGCGCGGTGAGACCCCGCGGGAATCGGAAAAACTCCGGGTCTCCCTCTTTCGCAACCCGGTCGATCTCTGGTCCACCTGGATAGGGCAATCCGAGCACGCGAGCGACCTTGTCAAAAGCCTCGCCCGCGGCGTCATCAATGGTCTCCCCCAGCAACTCCACATCGTTCACCAGGTCTCGCACTAACAGGAGCGAGGTGTGACCACCAGACACCAGCAACGCAATGGTCGGCGTCGTCAGAGCCTCGTCTCCCTCCGCCAGGCACTCCACCCCCACGTGACCGACGAGATGGTTCACTGCGTAGAGAGGTAACCCAAGACTCACCGCTAATGCCTTGGCGGCCCCGACTCCGACCATGAGTGCGCCGGCAAGACCCGGCCCGCTGGTCACGGCAATCCCGTCCAGATCCGAATAGGACACCCCAGCCTTCGCCAGAGCATCGGAGAGCACCTGGGGAAGAGCCTCCAGGTGGGCTCGTGCGGCAACTTCTGGGACCACCCCTCCGTATCGAGCGTGCTCCTCCATAGAGGAGGCAACGCTGTGGGCGAGGAGCGTGGAGCCACGGACAATGCCCACACCAGTCTCATCACAACTAGTCTCAATCCCCAGCACCAACGGCTCACTCATCAGCCACCGCCCATCCAGGCTGGGGTGAAAGACTCTGCAAGCGCATCACAATCGCGTCCACTCCATCGGGTTGGTAATACCCCACACGGCGATCAATGGACTGAAAACCCTCCGACTCATATAACGCCACGGCGGCGTCATTATCAGCGCGAACCTCGAGAAAAACATCGTTGACTCCCCGCGCTGAAGCTTCTGCAAGAAGTCCCCGGAGGAGTATTCGACCGAGTCCCGTCCGACGGTGCTCCGGCACCACGGCGAGAGTTTGAATGTCACCTTGCCAAGCCTCCCGGCGCGCTGCGCGCAGGCCCCCATAGCCGAGAATCTCATCACGACCGTGTTCCCTGGCCACCAGGTAGTAGCTCTCGGGATAAGAGACTTCTGCGACCATCAGCTCCGGCGGCCAGGCATCAGAACCAAACAGGGCAGCCTCTAGCTCGATCATTGGAGGCAGGTCTTCGAGCTGGGCTCGACTTAACACATACGTCACGGAGCCACCGTCACATCCGGGGCGCGGAGATACTGTGGGGCTCTGGACTCAGGGGCGACTCCTGATGTGAGGTAGGCATGGGCCACCTGCCCCAGCTTTCCGGCGGAGATGGACTCCGCCTGGATCCGAGGAAGGGAAGCGTACTCACCGAGCGCCTGGTCCAAGGCCTCTGGTCGGGCGAGAGCTGGCCCCAGAACTCTCCTGAAGACGGACTCCCCCTGATACACGGAGTAGGCAACCTCACCTCGCCTCGCGTCCGTCACGATTACCACATCACCCGCACCGAGAGCCTCAGAATCATGGCTCACCAGTGGAACCACGGGAAGAGACCTCGAATGAGCGAACGCCTCCGCAGCAGCCATTCCGACGCGCAAACCCGTGAACGGACCTGGGCCGACTCCCATCACCACGTGGGTGATTCCTGCCGGTGTTATTCCGGCGCTGCTCAGAGCATCCTGCATGAGAGCACCGATGTTCTCGGCATGACCTCGCGTATCGTCGCTGGAGCACTCGGACAGAATCTGACCGTCCGAGGACACCACGGCAACCGAAGTCCCAAGTGATGAATCAACCGCGAGAAACATGAAAACCCTCGCTCGCTTTGCTCAGTCGATCTAACAAGTCACCGTGTTCGCCATGACCGCTCAGGGTAACCTCGCGGGGTTCATCGCTCTCCACGTCTGGGGAATCTCCCTCAGGCCTGGAGATGGTGATCTCCACCCATGAGGGTGCCAAGGCGTGCGCGTAGGGTGCTGCCCACTCGGCGAGGACAATCGAGTTCTCCACATCAATATCGAGCTCATCAAGTTCCGCCGCTGACCCCAGTCGGTAAGCATCCAGATGCACCAGAGCGGGCAGCTCAGGCTGCTGGCGGGGATGAGTTCTCGCGACGATAAAGGTCGGGCTTGCCACCGGGGTCTCAAGATTCAGTGCCTCACCAAAACCCCTGGCAAACGTTGTCTTCCCGGCGCCCAGGTCGCCGGTGAGCACCAGGAGATCTCCTGCCCGTGCCACTGCTCCACAGAGCTCCCCCCAGCGCTCCATGTCAGCGCTTGTCGGGATGACCAGGTTCATTACGCCACCACGCGAGGAATTCTGGTTCCCAACCGGGTGACGATTTCGTAGGCAATAGTGCCGGCAGCTTCTGCCCAGTCATTGGCACTGGGTTCACCCTGTGACGGGTCCCCCCACAAGACGGCCCACTGACCTTCATGAACGGCGGAATCACCCACGTCTACCGTGAACTGATCCATCGAAATACGACCGGAAACACTAAACCGCTCACCGTCTATGGTGACGGGACCCGAGTTGGAGGCATGGCGGGGAATGCCATCGGCATAGCCCAGAGGAACGAGAGCGAGCGTTGTCTCCGAGCTGGTGCGGTAGGTGTGGCCATAGCCGACCCCCAGTCCCTCATGGACCCGTTTCACCAAGATGAGCTGACCACTGACTCGCATCGCGGGGATAAGACCCACTTCGTGATAGCGGTCAGTAACCGGCACCCCGTAGGCGGCAGCTCCCACCCGCACCATGTCGTGAGCAAGAGCGGGCGAGTCACTCGTTCCAATGCTCGAGGCAACATGGCGAACCTCAGGGTGGA